>PBNK01000023.1 GCA_002723085.1 Crocinitomicaceae bacterium
AGAGCATGAAAATTATTGGGGATGTTTTTCAATATACTTCAGAAAATATGCCAAAATTTAACTCCATAAGTATATCAGGATATCATATGCATGAAGCTGGGGCGAGTGCAGAATTAGAATTAGCATATACACTTGCTGATGGTTTAGAATATGTAAAAAAAGGCATTGATGCAGGATTAGCTATTGATGATTTTGCTCCAAGACTATCATTTTTTTGGGGAATTGGAATGAATCATTTTATGGAAATAGCAAAAATGAGAGCTGCACGTTTATTATGGGCAAAAATCATTAAAAAGTTTAATCCAAAAAACCCAAAATCAATGGCCCTTAGAACACATTGTCAAACATCTGGATGGAGTTTGACTGAACAAGATCCATATAATAACGTAGCTAGAACTTGTATAGAAGCTCTTTCTGCTGTTCAGGGGGGAACACAATCATTACATACTAATTCTCTTGATGAAGCTATTGCTTTACCTAGCGAACATGCGGCCAAAATTGCTAGAAACACTCAACTTTTTATTCAACAAGAAACAGATATTACCAGATCTATAGACCCTTGGGGAGGTTCATATTATGTTGAAAACCTCACAAATGAGCTTACAAATAAAGCATGGAAACTTATTGAGGAAATAGAAGAACTTGGAGGGATGACAAAAGCTATTGAAACTGGTCTACCTAAAATGAAAATTGAAGAGGCGGCTGCTAAACGACAAGCAAGAATTGATAGTGGTAAAGAAATGATTATAGGTGTTAATTCTTATATTTCTGGAAATGAATCAGAAATTGACACACTTGAAATAGACAATAGTGAAGTAAGATTATCTCAAATTGAAAGACTCACTAAAATTAAGTCTAAACGAGACTCAAATAAAGTCAAAAAAGCATTAATAGATTTGGAGAATTGTGCTGCGGATGGGAATGGTAATCTTCTCGAGTTTGCTGTTGAAGCAGCTAAACATAGAGCAACTCTAGGAGAAATATCTTCTGCTCTAGAAAAAACATTTGGAAGATACAAAGCAACAATAAGAACAATTTCAGGAATATACTCATCGGAACTTATGAATAACAAAAACTATAATGAAGCTTACGAAACCGCTAAAAAATTTGAAAAAATTGTTGGAAGAAGACCTAGAATAATGATTGCAAAAATGGGGCAAGATGGACACGACAGAGGCGCTAAAATTGTTGCCACATCTTTTGCTGATATAGGATTTGATGTCGATATAGGGCCGCTATTTCAAACTCCTGAAGAAGCTGCAAAACAAGCTGTAGAAAACGATGTACATATTCTAGGAATTTCTTCATTAGCAGCAGGTCATAAATCTTTAGTACCTGCAGTAATTAAAGCATTAAATGATTTAGGCAGAAAAGATATAATGGTTGTAGTAGGCGGAGTAATCCCTAAGAAAGATTATGATATTTTATTTAATGATGGTGTTGCAGCAATTTTTGGCCCAGGAACTAATATTTCAAATGCAGCACAAGACATTATTAAAATTATGCTAAAAGGTTATGAAAAAAAATAAGGTATCATTAAAACCCATACTGTACCCAAATAAAATTTTAATAGCTTGGAAAGAAGCCATTTCTGGAAATAAAGAAATAAGAAATTGGCTAATGAAAAGCAAGTATAAAGAACTTGGTATTTTTTGCTTTGCTTTAAACAATGATAAAAGTTCTAGAAAATGGTTGTTTAATAACGGTTACGCTCATTTGTTAGCAACTATTGAGGGTACTGAGGGTAAAGAAGATGCTTTAGTTTGGTTACAAAAAAATAATTACATGCTATTATTTCATGTTGCAAGAAGTGCTGATTCTTATGTTGAATCCAAAAAATGGTTAAAACAAAATGACAAACTTATGTTGGCAATTTCTTTACAAATGGAATATATTAAGGACGAAATAGAGGATAAAAATATAGACCCTCACAGAATTAATCCTTAAACGTAAATAAAAAAGCCCTTCAATTGAAGAGCTTTATGAAATATTGAATGTAATAAAAAGAATTAATCTTCAGAATCATCATTATTTTCAGTTTCTCCTTCTTCACCTGAAACCCCTTCTTCACCTGAAACTCCTTCTTCACCTGAAACTCCTTCTTCACCTGAAACTCCTTCTTCACCTGAAACTTCTTCTTCACCTGAAGATCCTTCTTCACCTGAAACTTCTTCTTCTAAAGTACCTTGTTCTCCAGTTTCTTCACCTTCATGGCCTACTGAATCCCCTTCTTCTTCACTTTCATGTTCTTCAGTTTTAGTTTCATCACCAGATCCAGAAATCATAGACATTATATCATCTTTAAAAAAGAAACCAACTCCACCTATGGCACCTAAAATAACAACTAATATGATTATTTTTTTAAGTTTTCCTTTCTTTTTAATAGGTTCTGAATCTTCAACAATTATATCATCAGTGTTTTCAGAATTTGAATCTGCATTTGAATCATTATTATGAACAGGTATTCTAACTTTTTCAGACTCTGGTGTAGGAGCAAGTTCTTTATAAGTCAACTTACTGGGACCTCCAGAGCTATATATTTCTTCAAGTCTTTTAAAAACCGCATCTTCATTTCTTCTAAATGATTTAGCAATTTTTGGGACAAGATAAGTTCTTGCGGGATCGTGTTTATCAAAAAATTCTTTAAGCCTTTTTTGGAATGACATAGTTTTTATTTTTTTTTAATTGTCTAAATATATAAATTTCATAGTTTTCTTTTAATTATTTATGCGTAAATCTATTTTTAATCCAAGAAATAAAGTGGGGTTAGTTATTCAAGGTGGCTCGTTACGCTCTATTTTCACCTCTGGAGTACTTGATGCTTTTATCGCTACAAAATTTTATCCTTTTAAATACATTATAGGTGTTTCTGGTGGTGCAATGTGCATGGCCTATTATTTATCAAAACAATATGGACACACTTACAACATAATGTACAAACTTTCTACAAATACTAATTTTATTAGTCTGAGAAATATTTTTGATGAACAAGGAATGATTAACCTAGAATATTTAGAAAAATACTCTAAAGAAAATTATCCATTAAACTTAAAAAAAATAAACAGATCTCTTATTAACACTTATGTTGAAACGGTTACTACTTCATTAAAAGATGGACATCCTAAATATTTGAGAACAAACAAAAAAAATATTTACAACCATATTAAAGCAAGCGGTACACTTCCATTTTTCACAAAAGGTCAGCAAACAATTGACAATCATCCTCTTATGGATGGAGGGTTAAGTGACCCTATTCCTATTAAAAGAGCTATTAGTATGGGTTGTACTGAAATTGTAGTAATTAGAACATTACCAAAAGAGCATAGAGAAAACTGGAGCTATCTAGGTAAACTAGGTACTTATTGGCACAGAAACAATAAACAACTAAGCAATATTTTTGAAAACGAACCTAAAATTTATAATGAAATTGCTGATTTTCTAGAGTTTAATGAACATCCGTTAAAAATACATCAAATTGGTCCTGAAAAATATCTAGAAACTAGCAGTTACTCAACTAACAAAAAAAAATTAAATGCAGATTACAGGTACGGATTACAAATGGGTTTAAACATGGTTCAAACCTTAAGACATAAAATTGAAATTTATAATTAAAAAGAAAGTTCAACTAAATATCCTGTATGTTTCCTAATATTAAAAACAGTGTCATTGTCAAATAGTAAATATTGTCCCTTTATACCAACTAACTTTTCTTCAATTAAAGGGCATTTATCTAAACCTACAGATTTAACTTTTTCAGGATATCTAATTACTGGAAATTTTAAATGGGTTACTTGTTCTGATTTCTTCACGTATTGAATGAGTTCATCATCAACAAAAGGGATTAATTTATTTCTTAATTCATATAAATCATCGTCAACTAAATTATTTTGCAGCATTTTTCTCCAGTTAGTTCTATCTGAAATGTAATTTTTCAACTTTATCTCAATTAAACCAGCCGCTTGTCTATATGGAGTTTCTGCAATTATCAGTGCCTCAGATGCTCCTTGGTCAATCCATCTTGTTGGAATTTGTGTAGTTCTTGTCACCCCAACTTTTACACCTGCTGCTTTGGATAGATAAACATAATGGGGTTGCATATGATGCTTCATCTCCCATTCATAGTCTCTTAGAGCAATTCCTTCGTGAATTTTACTAAGTTCAGGACGAATTATACTTTCTACAGCTAAAGGAGAGGATTTAAAAGCATCGTAAGACATGCCATCTCCATAGGCTTTCTTAATTCTTTTTCCTGAAACGACACAATTAATTGTACCAGAATAAGATATTGATATGGTTTGACCAATCAATTCATTCATATTCACTTCTTCAGATTGAATTAGGTTGTCAAATAATGGCAAACAATAATTGACTTCATTATTAATTGAAGCCCTCATTTTCCTAATGTTTCCGTAAAATTTCATATCATAAAAAAAGTCCCATCTAAGATGAGACTTTTTTAAAAAATTTTTTAATAATTTTTATAACGAATCTAATTTAGCTTTAATTCTATTGTATTCATCCATCATTTCTAAATTAAAATAAATACTTTTTAAAGTTTTTAAAGTAGACTTATCTTCAGGTGATGTTTCTAATACTTTTTCCAAATAAGGGAATGCTTCTTTCATCATTTCTTCCCCTCTCTTCATTTCTTTATCATATTTCTCACCTTCATAATCGCCAGCAATTGACTTAACTTCTTGAGATTGATTAACATATAATGCCCCTAAATTATAATATGCATCAGCATATTTAGGGTCCAATTCAATTGCTTTTTTATAAGACAAAATCGCTTTATTCATAAATTCAAAAGCCTCTTCATGTTTTTTGTTTTCATGAGAGCTATTTGACATGTTATCGAAAGTAACTCCAATATTAAAATGTAATGTTTTATTATTTGGATCAGCTTCAACTGCTTTTTGAAGTGCTAATTGAGCTTTAGTATTTTCACCCTTACCATACCAAAAATTAAATTCTTCAACATTTAACACAAAATCTCCTGGAAATTTCTTTTTTCCTTCTTCAATTACCGAAATTACTTTTTCATCATCTGAATCTTCTTTTGCTGTTAAAACTCTAATCATAGACTGATACATTTCAGCACCATCACCATAATTATTATCTGCACACATCTTATAATATGTGTATGCATTATCAAAGTTTTTAATTCTTTCTGCTGCTAAAGCAGCATTAATCATTCCCAAAGTATCAGGAATAGAAAGAACATCATACAACTCTACAGAAGATTTAAATGCTTCATAAGCATTGGCATAATCCTCCTTTTGAAACAATGCTACTCCACCATTAATCATCATCCCCCTAAGCATACCAATTTTTCTTTTAATTAAATTCTTCCATTCACCTTTAGTATCTAATTCTAAACATTTTTTTAAAGAGCCTAAAGAAGAATTATTAAGTTCATCTTCTGGGATAGACTTAACATCAGCCATAACTTCTTCATCCATTGAAGCCATCATTACATAATCAAGATATATCATCCCTCTGTAATAATACATTTTAGTTAAATCTTTTGATTTAGTAAATGGTGTTGTTAATTGTTTATTGAATGAGCCATCAATTGCAGTTTTAGCCTTTGTCAAAATGGCTTTGTTTTTTTGCAATTGATCAGGCTGTGTCATCCAAGCTGGACTTAAGTTATTCTTATATTCAGTTGCAGCCTCCGTTAATTGTAGCTTTTGTCCAAAAGTTGAATTAATGGTAAAAAATGCTATAGCAATGATTATATTCTTTTTCATTTTTGTATTGTATTTAATTAATCTTTTAATTCTGATTCGTCAGAATCATTGTTGTTTTTACTATCAATAATGTTGCCAGAATTACCTTCCTGGATATTATCCCCGTTTAAATTATCAACTGATTCATCTATATCTTCATCGTCTTTCTCAACTTTAGCAACTGCAGCAATTTGATCTTTCCCTTTAAGGTTAATCAATTTAACTCCTTGAGTTGCTCTTCCTTGAGTACGAATATCAGCTACATGCATTCTAATCGTAATTCCCGATTTATTAATGATCATTAAATCATCATCATCTGTAACTACCTTAATGGCAATTAAATTTCCTGTTTTTTCTGTAACGGTAAGTGTCTTAACCCCTTTTCCTCCTCTATTAGTAATTCTGTATATAGGTTCTCCTGTTTCAGGATCATTAAGTAAAGTTCTTTTTCCATATCCATTTTCAGAAACAACCATAATAGTATGGCTAAAGTCCTCAACACATACCATTCCAACCACTTCATCTGAATCGCTTCCTAATCTTATTCCCCTGACTCCGGAAGCTGTTCTGCCCATTGAACGAACAGTACTTTCGTTAAATCGAATAGCCCTTCCTGACTTAATAGCTAATAAAATTTCATTTTCACCATTGGTTAGCTTAGCTTCTAATAACTCGTCTCCTTCTCTGATACTAATTGCATTTATGCCATTGGTTCTAGGTCTAGAATAAGCATCTAAACTTGTTTTCTTTATCACCCCTTCTTTAGTACACATTACTATATAGTTGCTTTCAGTATACTCTTTATCTTTAATGTCTTTAACCACTACATAAGCCTTTACTTTATCGTCTTGCTCAATATTAATAAGATTTTGAATTGCTCTTCCTTTAGCCGATTTATTTCCTTCAGGCACTTCAAAAATTCTCATCCAGAAACATCTTCCTTTTTCAGTAAAAACTAATAGCCAATTATGATTTGTTGCTACAAATAATTGTTCAAGAAAATCTTTTTCTCTAGTTGATGAACCTTTTGAACCTACTCCACCTCTATTTTGTACTTTATATTCATTTAAAGAAGTTCTTTTAATGTAACCTGCGTGTGAAATGGTTATTACAACTTCATCATTAGGTATAAGATCTTCAATACTCATTTCATTAGCAGAATATTCTATAATTGATCTTCTTTCATCACCATATTTATTCTTAATTTCTAACAACTCTGTTTTAATGATATCCATTCTTCTACTTTCGTTATTAAGAATATCTTTTAAATCTTTAATGGTTTCTAACAATGCTTCATACTCAGCTCTTAATTTGTCTTGTTCAAGACCAGTTAATTGCCTTAATCTCATTTCAACAATTGCCTTAGATTGAACATCTGACAATTTAAATGTTTTCATAAGTTTTTCTCTAGCCTCATCAGGACTCTTTGATGCTCTAATTAATGCTATAACTTCATCAATATTATCAGATGCAATTATTAATCCTTCAAGTATATGAGCTCTTTCTTCAGCTTTCCTTAGTTCATATTTAGATCTTCTAATAACAACCTCATGTCTGTGATCCACAAAATGTGAAATCATATCCTTAAGATTTAACATTTGAGGCCTGCCATTAACTAAAGCTATGTTATTGACTGAAAATGAGGTCTGTAATGACGTGTATTTAAACAATTTATTTAATACAACATTAGGAATTGCATCTCTTTTAATTTCATAGACAATTCGCATTCCATTTCTATCCGATTCATCCCTAATTTCAGAAATTCCTTCAAGTTTTCCTTCGCTAATTAATGAAGCTGTTTTTTGAATCATATCAGCTTTATTTACTTGATAAGGAATTTCATTCACAATAATAGCTTCTCTATTTTCTCTTATTTCTTCAATTGAAGCTTTAGCACGCATAACTATCCTGCCTCTACCCTCATGAAAAGCGTTTTTAACCCCTTCATATCCATATATAGTACCGCCAGTTGGGAAATCAGGAGCTTTAACAAACTCCATTAAACCATCAATATCAATATTTTTATTGTCAATATAAGCAATTGTTCCATCAATAACTTCAGACAAATTATGAGGAGCCATATTTGTCGCCATCCCTACAGCAATACCAGCAGCACCATTGACCAATAAATTTGGTATTCTTGTTGGTAAAACTGTTGGCTCACTTAATGAATCATCAAAATTTGGAGAAAAATCTACAGTATCTTTATCAAGATCTGAAAGTAATTCTTCAGCAGCTCTTTTTAATCTCGCCTCTGTATAACGCATGGCAGCAGGACTATCGCCATCAACTGAACCAAAATTACCTTGACCATCCACTAAAGGATATCTTAATGACCATTCTTGAGCCATTCTGACCATGGTGTCGTAAACAGAAGAATCTCCATGAGGATGGTACTTACCTAAAACATCTCCGACAATTCTGGCTGATTTTCTATAAGAACTATTTGCTCTAACACCAAGTTCCTGCATCCCATATAAAACTCTTCTATGAACAGGTTTTAACCCGTCTCTTACATCTGGTAATGCACGAGAAACTATAACTGACATTGAATAATCAATGTAAGCTGTTTTCATTTCATCTTCAATACTTACTGGTATGATTCTTTCACCGCTTTCTTCGCTCATATTTTTACTGAATTAACTAATATTTAACTAATCAAAAATTGAAAAGTCTACGAAAATATCATTTCTTTCGAGAATAAATACCTTTTTCAGAGTTACTTTTATTCACAAAATCTTGTTTGAAAATGAATAATTGTTGACAATTATTAAAAATGTTCTTAAATATCTTTGATTAACATTGTATTCTTTTGATTAAAGAATATAATTTTGAGCTAATATTTTAAATTATGGATGCTAAATTTTCACCAAGAGTAAAAGATGTAATTAGTTACAGTAGAGAGGAAGCGCTTAGATTAGGGCATGATTATATTGGTGTTGAGCATCTTTTATTGGGAATTATTAGGGAAGGTGAAGGTTTAGCAATGAAAATTATTAAATCGTCAGGAATTGACTCTAAAGATTTACGAAAAAAACTAGAATCTAAATTAGATTCAGGTCAATCTGATAGCTCAAAAAATAGTGGAAATATTCCTCTTCTAAAACAAGCTGAAAAAGTCCTAAAAATAACTTATTTAGAAGCTAAGCTTTTTAAAAGCAATATGATTGGAACTGAACATTTACTATTATCTATTTTAAAAGAGGACAACAATTTAGCTGCTAAAATATTAAATGACTACAAAATAGATTATGATTCCATAAAAGATGAACTAGACACCATTTTAGAATCTGGTTATAAAACAAAACCAGAAGCAAAACATCCTGAATCAGCGGATGAAGATGATGGTCAAGATGAAGAAAGTTTCTCAAGCAGCGGAAGTTCTAAAAAACCTTCTGACACTAAATCCAAAACACCTGTTTTAGATAATTTTGGAAGAGATTTAACAAGGTTTGCAGAAGATGGAAAACTAGATCCAATTGTTGGGAGAGAAAAAGAAATTGAAAGAGTTTCTCAAATATTATCAAGAAGAAAGAAAAATAATCCTTTATTAATTGGTGAACCTGGAGTAGGTAAATCAGCAATTGCTGAAGGACTAGCATTAAGAATTGTTCAACGAAAGGTTTCGAGAGTACTTTTTAACAAAAGAATTGTTTCATTAGACTTAGCTTCATTAGTTGCTGGCACTAAATACCGTGGCCAATTTGAAGAAAGAATGAAAGCAGTAATGAATGAATTAGAAAAATCTCCTGACATAATTCTTTTCATTGATGAAATACATACGATTGTTGGTGCTGGTGGTGCTTCAGGGTCTTTAGATGCTTCAAACATGTTTAAACCCGCATTAGCAAGAGGTGAATTACAATGTATTGGAGCAACTACTTTAGACGAATACAGACAATACATTGAAAAAGATGGAGCTTTAGAAAGAAGATTTCAAAAAGTAATTGTTGAGCCAACCTCAATTGATGAAACACTTCAAATCTTAAACAACATTAAAGAAAAATATGAAGACCATCATAATGTAGAATATACAGATGAAGCAATTAAATCTTGCGTTTTGTTAACCGAACGCTACATTTCTGACAGACACCTACCAGACAAAGCAATTGATGCGTTAGATGAAGTGGGATCAAGAGTTCATATTACAAATATAAATGTTCCAGAATCAATTATAACAATTGAAAAAAATATTGAAGAAGTAAAAATTGAAAAAAACAAAGTTGTAAGAAGTCAACAATATGAAGAAGCTGCTAGACTTAGAGACTCAGAAAGAAAATTAAACGATCAACTTGATGCTGCAAAAAAGAAATGGGAAGAAGACAGTAAGTCACACAGGCAATTAGTTTCTGAAGAGAATGTAGCAGAAGTAGTAGCTATGATGACAGGAATACCCGTTCAAAAAGTTGCTGAAAAAGAAAGTGGCAAGCTTATGAATATGGGAAAATCTATTGGAGGAACTGTCATAGGTCAGGATGATGCCATAAAAAAAGTGGTTAAAGCAATTCAAAGAAACAGAGTTGGACTTAAAGACCCTAACAAACCTGTTGGGTCATTTATATTTTTAGGCCCAACTGGTGTTGGAAAAACTCAACTTTGTAAAGTGTTATCAAAATATCTTTTTGACAATGAAGATGCCCTTATAAGAATTGACATGAGTGAATATATGGAGAAATTTGCGGTTTCAAGACTTATCGGTGCACCTCCAGGATATGTTGGTTATGAAGAAGGTGGTCAATTAACTGAAAAAGTTAGACGGAAACCCTACTCTATTGTTCTTCTTGATGAAATTGAAAAAGCACATCCAGATGTTTTCAACTTGCTTCTTCAGGCTTTAGATGATGGTAAAATGACTGATAGTTTAGGTAGAAATATAGATTTCAAAAACTGTATAATCATAATGACTTCAAATATTGGAGCTAGGCAACTTCAAGATTTTGGAACCGGTGTTGGTTTTGGGACAGAAGCTAGAAATAAGAGCAATCAAGAAAACCAAAATAGTGTTATTGAAAATGCATTAAAAAAAGCTTTTGCACCTGAGTTTTTAAATAGAATTGATGATGTTGTCATTTTTAACTCTTTAAGTAAAGATCATATAATGAAAATCATTGATATAGAGTTAGATAAATTATTCTCCAGAATTAATGACCTAGGCTATGAAATCAAATTAACTTCTAAGGCAAAAAATTATATTGCGGATAAAGGATTTGATGAAAAATATGGTGCAAGACCATTAAATAGAGCTGTTCAAAAATACATTGAAGACCCATTAGCTGAAGAAATCATTCAAAAAAATGTTAAAGAAGGTGACATTATTCAGTTAGACTTTAATGATAAAAAAGAGGAAATTACAGTAACTGTAAAGAAAAACAAACCTAAAATGACTAAAAAGAAAGAAAAAGAAGATTAGTCTTCATCATTGAACATCCCCTCAAAATCGGGGGGTTCAATACCAAGTTCCTCTTCAATTTCCCATTGTGCTTTTTCTCTTTTAAAAGTCTCTCCTTCATTTTTATAAAAAATAGCCAAAATAATTCCAGTAATTGAACCTAATAAATGGCTTTCAAAACTTATTTTCCAATCATAAGGGAAAATTCCCCAAACCATGCTTCCATATAAAAAAACAACAAATAACGCAACAGTTAATAGCCTTCCATCAGATCTAAAAACACCACTAAAGAAAATAAAAAATAAAAGACTATACAAAACCCCACTTATACCAATGTGATATGATGGTCTTCCAGAAATCCAAACAAAAAGACCAGTAATTAACCAAGAAAGAATAAAAATCTTTAATCCAATTGGCTGATAAAAATAAAATAATGCCCAACCCATTATTAATAAAGGAATGGAATTATTCATTATATGGTTAAAATCTTCTGGAGAATGAATTAAAGGAGCTGTTAAAATTCCTAAAAATCCTGACCATGTTCTTGGAAAGATACCAAATTGAGCTAAGTTTAAATTATACTTAACATTTAAAAAATGAATAACCCATAGTATAAGAATAAGCAAAAGAATGCCCCAAGGTTTAAAAAAAACTTGGAAAAACTCTTTCATTTATTTATTCTATTTAAATCCACGTTCTTTTTTTATTGTTTCGTAAGCTTCTTGAATTTTTTGAAACTTTTCTTTAGCAGCTAATTGTTGTTCTTCTCCAAGTTGAGAAAACTTATCAGGATGATGTTTAATTGCCATTTTCCTATATGCCTTTTTAACTTCATCATTTGTACTATCCTTTGAAATTGCCAATACCCTAAATGCATTTGCAGCATCTTTATAAAACATTGACTTAACCTGATTGAACTCTTCATCAGAAATCTTAAAAAAGTTCGCTATTCGATTAATCAACTCAACTTCTTTAGATGAAACATGCCCATCAGCTTGAGCAATTCCAAATAAGTACTGGATTAAAAGTAATCGCTGTTGAATTGGCATTACAGAAGAAATAGTTTGACAAACTTCAGATATATTAAAATCTTTTTGAAGTATATTCTTAAACTCACTAATGTACTTTGAAGCTAATTGGTTGCTAAATTGTTGTTTAAAAAACTGTTTAACATATTCAAGTTCAGATTTTAAAATTTTACCGTCAGCCTTCATAACTGCAGCAGAAAGAATTAAAAGTGCTGTTGCGAAATCATTTTGACTTAATCTTGAAGTATAATAATTTGCATCATACTGACGATAACTTCTTCCAGATTGACCGGAAGAAGTTCCCGTAACCCTTACCCTATCAAATGCTGAACCAATAAAATAACCAATTATTGCTCCAAAAATTCTACCTCTTGATAAAACAAAACCAAGAATACTTCCAATTAAAGCCCCAAATCCAATATTAAACACTAATTGCTAACTTTTAATTAATTCAAAACTCCTTTCTACAAATTCAGAAAGATTTTTACCTTTTAACAACCCATGTGACAACAAAGCTAAATCTACAGCTTGTTTAGCCAAAGCTGTTTGCTTTTTACCTTTTGATTCGACAATTTTTGAAGTCAATGGATGATT
Organism: Crocinitomicaceae bacterium; assembly: GCA_002723085.1. Lineage (GTDB taxonomy): Bacteria > Bacteroidota > Bacteroidia > Flavobacteriales_D > Parvicellaceae. Next base: position 12,744 of record PBNK01000023.1, read on the forward strand.
TGAATTAACTACTAAATTATACATTTCTGGTAAATTACCCATCATATTCATACCTCCACCAACAGCTTGTTGTTCTTTCATTCTTCTCATGAATTCACTTTGAGTAATTAAAACCGGCTTTTCGGTCTCACTTAAACTTTCAACTTGTATTACAAATTTTTCTTTTTCTACTGTTTTCTCAAAAATTGGCTGAAGAGAATCTTCTTGCTCCTTAGATAATTTTGAAGGAATAGTCTCTTCTTTAGCTATAATATTATCAATAGTATCAGCATCAACTCTAGCAAATGAAACTCCCATTTCTTGTTCAGCTTTTGTAATGTAATGTGAAGCTAAAGGTCCATCAAGAATAAGTACATCATAGCCTTTATCCTTGGCATTCTTTATTAATGCATGGTGCTCATCTGCATCATGAGTATATAAATAAACAAGTTTATCATTTTTATCAGTTTGAGCTGTTTTTACTTTATCCTTATATTCTTCAGTAGTAAAATATTTACCATCAGTATTTTTCAAAAGATTAAAAGATTTTACTTTTTCATTAAATTTCTCATCAGTTAAAATTCCATATTGAATAAAAACTTGTATATCGTCCCACTTTTTCTCAAAATCTTCTCTATCTTTTTTAAACATTCCTGAAAGTTTATCAGCAACCTTTTTGGTGATATGATTAGATATTTTTCTTACGTTACTATCACTTTGCAAATAAGATCTTGAAACATTTAATGGTATATCAGGTGAATCAATAACGCCATGTAATAATGTTAAGAATTCTGGAACAATATTTTCAACTGAATCTGTAATAAACACTTGATTACTATACAATTGAATTTTATTCTTTTGAAGTTCAATTTGGTTTTTCAATCTTGGGAAATATAAAATACCAGTTAGATTAAAAGGATAATCAACATTTAAATGAATATGAAATAAAGGGTCTTCAGTAAAAGGATACAACTCGTTATAAAAAGACTTATAATCTTCATCTTTTAAATCAACAGGTTTTTTAATCCACGCAGGTTGAGTATTGTTTATAATATTAGGGACCTCAATTGAAACCTTCTCTATATTACCGTCCTTATCTTTTTTACCTTTTGGATCATCTATTGACTCTTGTTTAGTTCCAAACTCCACTTCAACTGGTAGAAACTTACAATACTTATTAAGAATTTCTCTAATTCTATTTTCTTCTAAAAATTCTTTTGAATCTTTAGATATGTGAAGTACAATATCTGTTCCTCTATCATCTTTTTTAATTTCAGTTAGCTCATATTCAGGATTACCATTAGATTCCCATTGAACTGGAGAAGATTTTGGTTTATATGATTTAGTTTGAATTTGAACTTTATCAGAAACCATAAATGAAGAATAAAAGCCAAGTCCAAAATGTCCAATAATAGACTTTGGGTCTTTGTCTTTATATTTTTCTAAAAACTCTTCAGCTCCAGAAAAAGCAACTTCATTAATGTATTTATTAACTTCTTCTGAAGTCATTCCAATACCATTATCTCTTATTGTCAAAGTTTTTTTCTTTGTATCAAGTATAACTTTTACCTTTAAATCAGAAAAATCACCTTTGGCTTCGCCAGCTGCTGACAAAGTCATTAATTTTTGTGATGCATCAACAGCATTTGACACCAATTCCCTAACAAAAATTTCTGTATCAGAATACAAGAATTTTTTTATGATTGGAAAAATATTTTCAGTTTGTACGTTAATTGTTCCTTTTTGCATTTTAGTTAAATTTAATTACATACACTGTTATCAAAGGATGTGCCATCATATTTTATAAAAAAACCATATGACATTATGGCGGTTTTTAAAAGCAAATAAGTCATTTGTTCTTAATTTATGTTGTTTAGTCAGTAAACCTAAACCAACATTTATCTGTGAAAAAATTAATCCCTTTTTGAATAACTATCTTTTATCAATCTATTACATTTATAATGTGAAAAAACATCTTAAAATTTTCAAGAACAGGTACTTTTATACCTCATTTGCATTATTACTAATCTTATTCATTTTTGAGGACACAAACATATTTAATCTTTACAAAATGAAAAGTGAACTCAAAGAAATACAAATTCAAAATGCAAATAAGGAGAATGAAATTAAACAAGTTAAACTTAAAACTTATCAATTATCAACTAATAAAGCCGAATTAGAGAAATTTGCTAGAGAACATTACTTAATGAAAAAAAACGATGAGGTCATTTATTTATTTAAATAATCCTGTAATATTATTACAGCTGCTATCTCATCAACAACACCTTTCTCCCTCCTTTTCTTTTTACTAATGCCTGACAAAATCATACTTTGTTTAGCAATTTTACTTGTGAACCTTTCATCAATAAAAACAATATTCTTTAAAGGAAACTCCTTACTTAATTTCTTTTTAAAGCCTTTAACATGAGAAGTTGAGTCTGTTAAAGTACCATCTAAATTTGTTGGAAATCCTAAAACAACTGTATGAACACTATTTTCTGAAAAATAAACATTTAAAAAATCCCAAAGCAAATTGGTTTCAACAGTTTTTAAAGGGTGAGCAATAGAAACTTGGTCATCTGAATAAGCTAAACCTGTTCTTTTTAATCCATAGTCTATTGATAAAATTTTCCCCATAAATTATTGATTAGATCTTTCTTTTGTCAAAAATCATTAATAGCGATATAACAAACAATAATAAACCTAACATTTTATATCTAAATAAACCTCCTATTACTGGAGTTGTAAACCCAATTATAATATAAAGTTGAATAGTAAACAATAAATTAAATATTAATAAATTCAAGTTTTTAATTTTAATTCTTCTTTTAATAAATAAGAAAATTATTAAAAGAATAAGTCCTAAATTTTCCAATGATGCTAATCTAAGCATAATAGAACCTTCACTTATTTGAAATGGTTTCGTAAAAACATTAAAAAGTGAAATTAAAGATGATTTTAGAAATTCGAGAGTTGATTTATCACTAATAATGGGCAAATCATAATAACTGCCAGCTTTTTTGTAGGCGTCTAAAAAGTAACATGAAAATAAAGAATCGGTAATAAAAAAGTCAGAATATAGACCATTACTTACAATTTGATATTCTAGTCCAGGTTTAATCATTAATAATGATGAATCAATTCTATTATTTCCCTTATTAAAGTAAGGGGTTTCATAGTCACTTACATCATCTTTAAACCTAACAAGCCTTTTAAAATTATTTTGATCAAATTGAACATAATAATGCCCTCCATATGAAATTCTTTCTTGTTCATTTCTTTTATTGTTTAGATTATTAATAACATAAGTATTTATAGAATTATTATTGAAAAAAAGAATTGAAAAAACTAAAATTGAAAATAAGTATTTAAATAAAATAAGTCTTTTAGAATGAGAGAAAATTAAAAATATAAATGCAATAGGAATAAGAATAATGATTATATAATATTTAGTTATAAATAAAAGAAATATTGAATAGATAAGACCTAATATATATCTCCATTCAAATTGTTTTTTTGAAATTTTAATTAATGAATAAATAAAAATCCCAAAACTAAATACTATTAACCCTTCCTTTAAGATTCCCGATGACCATATCAAAATACAAGGCAATAAAAAAACAACTATAATAAATAATTTAAAATTTGAATTAGGGATAAAAGGTAAATATGTTTTATAAATCAAAAAACAACCTATAAAAGAAAGAAAACACATAAAAATAACATGGATATTTATATATCCAAATGAAAAAATCCTAACAATAGAATTAAATTTTGTTATTGTTCTATGATTTGATAATGTATTGTTATTCGTATTTGTTAAGTCAGAATAAAAATTTGATTGATATTTCCAATTCATAGTACTATCTACATAACATTTTAAATCTTGATCCTCATCATTATATCCAGTTAATAGTTGAAGGAAATGAATAGGGTTATTATATAATGATTGATGAATATGCTTACTATCATTAAAATATTTATATATATCTGAATTATTTTGATCATCGTAATAATTTTTATAAATAAAATTTAATGAAACACCAATAGATATTTTTGTAATAAAAATTAGTATTAGGATTTTCTTAGGTAGTAAATTATCATCAAAAAACTTTGACTTTTTGATAATAAAAACAAAGACCGCCAAGTAAAAAACAAATAATATCCAACTCATTTTAATGAATATAATTAACTAAATATAATTATTATATAATCTAATAAACATCACACTTAAAATATAATTACATACCTTCGAATAAGAAATATTATTGAATATTTAAACTTAAAATGGAAATTAAAAATATTATTGAAAAAGCATGGGTTGATAGAACATTATTATCAAATGCTTCAACTTGTAATGCAATTGAAGAAGTTATAGAAAAACTTGATAAAGGAGAATTAAGAATTGCAGAAAAAATAAATGATAATTGGAAAATCAACGAATGGGTGAAAAAAGCAGTTGTCCTTTATTTTCCAATTAGAAATATGGAAACTTTCAACTTAGGGCCTTTAGAATTTCATGATAAAATGAAACTAAAATCAAATTACAAAGACTTGGGGGTTAGAGTTGTTCCTCATGCTATAGCAAGATATGGTTCATATGTTGCGTCTGGAGTTATCATGATGCCATCATATATTAATATTGGCGCATATGTAGACTCTGGCACAATGGTTGACACATGGGCAACTGTAGGTTCATGTGCACAAATTGGGAAAAATGTTCATCTAAGTGGCGGTGTTGGAATTGGAGGTGTTTTAGAACCTCTTCAAGCTTCACCTGTTATTGTTGAAGACAACGCTTTTATTGGGTCAAGATGTATATTAGTTGAAGGAGCTAAAATAGGAAAAGAAGCCGTATTAGGAGCAAATGTGGTTATTACTAACTCAACAAAAATCATAGATGTATCTCAAAAAAAACCTATTGAATACAAGGGAGAAGTTCCTGAAAGAAAAGTGGTAATTCCTGGAAGTTATACTAAATCATTTCCAGCTGGAAAATATCAAGTACCGTGTGCTCTTATTATAGGTGAAAGAAAAAAAAGTACAGATTTGAAAACATCTTTAAACGATGCTTTAAGAGAGCATAATGTATCTATTTAATTAGTTTGTCTATTTTTGAATTATGAGAATTGGATTTGATGCTAAAAGAGCTTACCAAAACTACACAGGTCTTGGGAACTATAGTCGGGACTTATTGCAGCACCTTATTCAAAATTATCCTGAAAACGAATTTAAATTATTTGCACCAAAAGAATTTAAAAACCCAAGACTTAACTTTTTAAACAATAATGAAAATACAGAAACTATTTTTCCTGATACTCCAATAGATAAAACATTTAAAGGTTTTTGGAGGTCTGTTAATATGGAGAAAAGTATCATTAAGAATAAAATTGAATTGTATCATGGATTAAGCAATGAAATTCCTAGAATTAAAGAACATCACATCCCTTATGTGGTTACAATACATGATTTAATTTTTAAAAGATTCCCTAGATATTACAGGTCAGTAGACAGAAAAATATATAATCTAAAATTTAAATATGCTGTTAAAAATGCTGATATAACAATTGCTATTAGCGAACAAACCAAACGTGATTTAATTGATTTTTATAAAGCAGACCCTAATAGAATTAAAGTAGTTTACCAATCTTGTCATGAAAACTTTAGAAAAGAATATTCTAATGAATTACTTCACCATATTAAAAAGAAATTTTCATTACCTGATCAATTTATTTTAAATGTTGGAACCATTGAGTCTAGAAAAAACTTACATGCAGTTTTAAATGCAGTAAGCATAATGAAAAATGATGTCCCATTAGTTGTTGTTGGAAGAAAAACTAAATACATGAATTTTATAAATATACAATTGAAAAAAATGAAATTCGATTTAAACAAAATCATGTTTTTGCACGATGTATCAATTGAAGAACTTCCATCAATTTATCAATTGTCTTCTGTTTTTGTTTACCCTTCTCTTTTTGAAGGTTTTGGAATTCCAATTATTGAAGCACTATCTTGTGGAATACCTGTTATATCATCAATCGATGGATGTTTTAAAGAGGCAGGGGGGCCAGAATCTATTTACATTGACCCAAATAATTATGAAGAACTTGCCGATAAAATTGACGTTTGTTTAGAAAATGAAAGCTTGAGACAAAAAATGAAAAAATCAGGGTATGAATACGTTAAAAAATTTGACCCAAAAATCATTTCTAAAGACATAATGAATGTTTACCAAAGTTTCTAAAATAATAGACCAGCAAATCATTTTAGCATTAGAAATTTTAAAAAATGATGGAGTTATTCTTTATCCAACATCAACAGTTTGGGGACTTGGTTGCTCTGCATCAAGTATTAAAGCAATAAAAAAAATAAGGGAAATAAAAAAAAGAGATTTTAATCATCCATTTATTGGTTTAATTGACTCAGAAAAAAGCATTCATAAATACATCTCAAATGCTCCTAAAAAAGCAATAGAAATCATTAAAGATTCTACTTTTCAAAAAACAATTATTTATCCAAATTCAAAAAAAAATATTAGTAATATTGCCAACCAAAAAAACGAAGCTGCTTTAAGAGTCACTAATCTACCCTATTTAAGAAAGCTTATTTCTATGATGGATAGCCCTTTAGTTTCAACATCAGCAAATATAAGTGGAGAAAAAACACCAGTTAATTTTTCAAAAATAAATAATGAAATAATTGAAAAAGTTGATATGATTATTAAAATTAACGTTAAGTCAACTAATGAACCTTCAAATATCATTAAAATAAATAGTAAAGGTGAAATCGAAGAAATTAGATAATAATTATTATAAAGAATTAATAAATCTTAACAAAGTTTTTATTCAAATATCTTCCGTTTCAAATAAGATAAATCAACCCACATTTGTTATTGGTGGATATGTTAGAGATTTATTATTAAAAAGACAATCAGAAGATATTGACATTGTAACATTAGGAAGTGGAATATCATTAGCTAAAGAAGTTGAAAAAGAAATTAAATGTAATAAAATTTCAATTTTTAAAAATTTTGGAACTGCAATGATTAAAAATAATGCTTTTGAACTTCAATTTGTAGGTGCACGAAAAGAAAGTTACAGAAAAAACTCTCGAAACCCAATTGTTGAAAATGGTTCTTTAGAAGATGATCAAAAAAGAAGAGATTTTACCATAAATGCATTAGCTATTGGTTTAAATGATGATAAAAAAGGAATTCTTATAGACCCTTTTAATGGAATTAAGGATTTAGAAAAAAAAATCATTAAAACACCTTTAGATCCAGATATTACTTTTTCAGATGATCCTTTAAGAATGATGAGAGCAGTACGTTTTAGCGCTCAACTTAATTTTGATATTGAAGAATTGACTTTCAAAGGAATTGTTAAAAATTCAGAAAGAATAAAAATTGTTGCCCAAGAAAGAATTACTGAAGAACTTAATAAAATCATTTTGAGTAAACACCCATCTAAAGGGTTTAAATTATTAGATCAAACAGGACTTTTAGAATTGATTTTTCCTGAATTTCATAATTTAAAAGGGGTTGAAATTATAGATGGAAATGGACATAAGGATAATTTTTATCATACACTAAAAGTTTTAGATAATATTCTTCCATTATCAAAAAACAACCTTTGGTTAAGATGGGCTGCCATATTACATGACATAGCAAAACCCAAAACGAAAAGATACCATCCAAAAAATGGATGGACTTTTCATGGACATGAGGACAAAGGAGCAAGAATGGTACCTGGAATATTTAAAAAATTTAAACTTCCTTTAGACGAAAAAATGAGATATGTTCAAAAATTAGTTTTATTACACCTTAGACCAATTTCATTAACAAATGAAAAAATAACTGATTCAGCATTGAGAAGACTTTTATTTGAAGCAGGGAATGATGTTGAAGATCTTTTAAAACTATGTAAGTCAGACATTACTTCAAAAAACAAAGAAAAAGTAAATCGTTATTTAAAAAGATTTGAAAAAGTAGATGAAAAACTCAAAGAGGTTGAAGAAAGGGATAGAATTAAAAATTGGCAACCTCCAATTGATGGAAAAGAAATTATGGAAACCTATAATCTTGGACCATGTAAAGAAGTTGGACTTCTTAAAGAAGCAATAAAAAATGCTATTTTAGATGGAGAAATAGAAAATAACTACAACGAAGCAAAAAAACTAATGGAAGTTACTGCAATAAAAATGGGAATAAAATGAATTTAACTTACAAACTAAGAATAGTTGCAGATACTGAAGATGATATATTCATTGACATCTCTATTAGTTCTAAAAGTTCGTTTCTTCAACTTCATAATTCAATAATTGAGGGATTTAAATTAGGTGGTGGAGAAATGGCATCATTTTACAAAAGCAATCAAAACTGGGATAAAGGAGAAGAAGTCACATTAATGGATATGTCATTTTCAGAAGATGAAAATAACAAACCAATGTGTATGGAAAACACTGAACTAAATCATATATTAAATAAAGATGAACCAAAGTCTCTATATCTATATGATTTTTTAAACATGAATATATTCTATATTCATTTAGTAGAAACATTAGAAACCCAACAAGATTTAACGCCTAAAATCTTAAATAAATTTGGGAATTATGAATTAAAAAAAGGAGAAGAAGAAAATTCTAATTTTCAAAACAATTCCTCATTATCATCTGAAATTAATGACATATTAAATGAATATAATGAAGATGATTTTGAATCATTTGACGAACTTGATGAAGATTTATATTAATCTAAATCATTCCATATTTTTTCCTTAATAACCACTCAACAAATGGGAAAATTAATATTAAAATCAACCATTTCCAATGTATTAAATCTCTTAAAGTGCTTTCTTCGTGATAAATAGATTCTCTATTAATTTTATGTAACAAATGATTTTTTAAAATATGAAATTGATTAGGTAAAACAAATTTACCGTTATTATTATTAGATAATAATTTCAATAACTCATGATTTGCATTCTTATTCATTAATTCCTTATATGATTTTTCTACTTTGAATACTCCTTCATTAATTAATTTATCATCATCAATTTCAACATCAGCTATATATGAATAAGTTCCTTTACTTAGATTTTTTAAAGGCAATTCATAATAATTATTAGTAGGTTTCATAACTTTTTGAAACAATTGACCATCGTCAGACTTAAATTTAAATGAAAGCTCTTCTTCATTATTTAATTCTAAGTTTGAATTATAAACTTCACCTTGAATATAAAAAGGTTCATTTTCTTTTATAATCTTAGGCAAAATAATTTTTAACCTTTCTTTTTTATCAATCACTTTAAGAAGTTGAGCTGTTTTTTGAAATATTTTTTTAAAAACATTAGAATTTCCATGAGTTTTGAATTCATTTATTCTCCATCTCCAAATTCCTTCACCTAAAAACACTCCTAATTTATAATCTTGTTTTTGAATAAAATATGCTAAAGGGTAATTTAATTTAATGCCATTTTGAAATTGATAAAGGAAAACTTTACTAGAAGCAGAAGGCAAATAATTTGATGAGAAAGGAATATTTAAAGGTGGGTAATTATTAATTATATCATTCCAATTATTTCCCATATTAAAAGAATTAAAATCTGGATTTAAATATGGTGAAACATTAGCTTGACCTTTGAAGCCATTATGTTTTAAATCTAAAATATTATTGTTCTCAATTATATGATTAATATTATTACCAGTGAAAATAAGTATAGGAATAGACAACCTTTTACACGTATTGATTGAATTAATGGTTTTTTCAAAGTTCAACCCTTTATGAAAAATAACTAAATCATAATCTAAAAAACCTTTATCAAAATCATCTATATATTCAATATTTACGGAAGTTTTAAGTTGATCTGACAAGGCCCAATTAAGTGCACCTAAATCTGGATGAGGCGCTTTAGCTAGAATTAAAATGTTTTGAGTTTTATCAATAACATCAATACTAAAACTTTTCTGATTATTGTATAAATTATTTTCTTCATCTATACTTTTAACTTTAACATTATATTCTTGTAATCCTTTTTCTTTAGTAGGAATATCGAAATTTAACTTAATAATTTGATTAGATTCAGTAATATCAACTTTAAGCTCTTTAATCAGTTGCTTATCATTATAAACAAAAACAGTTGTGTTTTTCCCCTTAACTTTTACAGCTTTTAAAACTATTTCAACAGGAAAAGAATTACCTAATAAAGAATATTGATTTGTGTTAATATTTTTTATTGATATGTCTCCACTAATATTCGTATCTCCTAAACCAACAGTATGAATTGTGATCATAGAATCTAAAGAATTATACTTTGGATTATTCCCATTATTAATAATTCCATCACTAGCTATAATAATATCAGTTAAATTTTTTCCATAAAACCTGTTTTTAATGATATTAAAAAACATTTCAGAGTTAGTTGAACTTTCACCAAAATCATAAATATTATTTTCATTTACTTCTTGACCAAAAGAAAATGAAACAACATCAAATTTCTTTTTCAAGTCATCAATTAAAATAGAAATTGAGTCTTTATAAGAAGATTTAATGAATAAAGAATCCTTATTATTTAATATACTTTCTGAGTTATCTTGAGCAAAAACCAAAATAGGCTTTTCTTGTTTCCTAAATGATTGGTAAATTATTGGTTCAAATAAAAAAAGAAAAAGTAAGCTCAAAAAAATAAATCTAAGAGAAATTAAAAGCTTTACAATGAAGCCAGGAGAACTCTTTCTTTTAATCTCTTTATTATATAAAAGAAAACTTAAAGCAACAGCTAAGGCTAAAAAGAGAAAATAATATCCTATCGGTAATTGAAACTTTAAATCGTCCAATACAAGGAAGTTAAGTCAACATACCACCACATACACTAATTACTTGACCAGTAACATAAGTACTCATATCAGAAGCCAAAAACAAACAAGAATTTGCAACATCATCAGGAGACCCTGCTCTTTTTAATGGAATATTTTCAACCCATTTATCAACGACTTCTTTGTTTAATGCATCTGTCATTTCAGTAGCAATAAACCCAGGTGCAATAGCATTACATCTAATATTTCTAGAGCCCAACTCTTGAGCTGTTGATTTAGTAAATCCAATAATTCCAGCTTTAGAAGCTGAATAATTTGATTGCCCTGCATTGCCTTGAACTCCAACAATAGAACTCATATTAATAATTGATCCGCTTTTTTGCTTTAAGAAATTTCTTAAAGTTGCTTTAGTCATATTAAAAACTGACTTAAGATTAATATCCATTACATCATCCCAGTTTTCTTCACTCATCCTCATTAATAAGCCATCTTTAGTTATACCAGCATTATTTATTAAAACATCTATTTTCTCAAAGTCTTCAAGAATTTGATCGACCAATGTTTGAGCAGCAGAAAAGTCACCAGCATTTGATTGGTACCCTTTAGCTTTAATTCCAAAAGCAGCCAACTCTTCTTCAACATTTTTAGCTTTTTCAGGACTTGAAACGTATGTAAATGCAACATTTGCTCCTTCAGAAGCAAACTTAAGGGCTATCCCCTTTCCTATTCCTCTAGTTGCTCCAGTTATAACAGCAACTTTATCTTTAAGTAATTTCATATGTCTTTTGATCTTTAAAACAAATATAGACATTAATGAGTGAATTGAAAGATAATGAATGTCGATTTTAATGGAGTTTTAAAATTGTTAAAATATCATTATATTTAGATGGAACATAAAAGGTTTTGTGTTAACATAAATTATACATTTGTGCCAAAATAATCTGAATATTTATGACCCTTATAGCTGAACAATCAAAATCATTAAACAAAAAACAATTTATAGCAGAAATTATTCAGGATTATAAACTTATTTGTGAAAGTAGAGAAGCATCACTTTTAGGAAGAAAAGAAGTGCTTACTGGAAAAGCTAAATTTGGAATTTTTGGTGATGGAAAAGAATTGGCTCAAATAGCCATGGCTAAACAGTTCAAAAACGGAGATTTTAGATCTGGTTACTATAGAGATCAAACCTTTATGATGGCAATAGGAGAATTAACCATTAAACAATTTTTTGCAGGTCTTTATGCTCATACTGATTTAGAATTTGAACCAATATCTGCTGGAAGACAGATGGGAGGTCACTTTTCAACAAAAGCATTAAATGATGATGGATCATGGAAAAATCTTATGCAACAAAAAAACTCATCATCTGACATCTCTCCTACTGCTGGTCAAATGCCTAGACTAGTTGGGCTTGGTTTAGCTTCTAAAATGTATAGAAATAATAAAGGTTTAAATCATTTAACTCAGTTTTCTAATAATGGAAATGAAGTTGCATTTGGAACTATTGGTGATGCTAGTACATCAGAAGGTATATTTTGGGAATCTATAAATGCCTCTTGTGTATTAGAAATCCCTATAGTCATGTCAGTATGGGATGACGGATATGGGATTTCTGTTCCAAAAAAGTACCAAACTACTAAGGAAAGCATTTCTGAATCTCTTTCGGGAATGGAAATAAGCAATGGAAGCAACGGCTTGAAAATATTCAAATGCAAAGGCTGGGACTATGCTGAAATGATTTTAACATATGAAGAAGCTGTTGCTTTTTCAAGAAAAAATCATGTACCTGTTTTAATTCATGTTGAAGAAATTACACAGCCACAAGGGCACTCTACATCTGGATCTCATGAAAGATATAAATCTGAAGAAAGATTAAAATGGGCCAAAGAATTTGATTGTATAGCCAAATTTAAAGAATGGATTTTAAGTTCAGAAAATTCATTAGGTGAACCAATGACAAGTGAAGAAGAATTAAATGAAATTGAAAAAAATGCCAAATTAGAAGTCAAAAAATTTGCTAAGTCAGCATGGGCTGATTTTATAAATGACATTAAAAAAGAAAGAGATGCCATTTCTTCTCTTATAACTCAAATTTTATCTGAAAGCCAGCAAAAAGAAGAATTATCATCAATTCTAAACCAACTAAATAAATCTATAGATCCGCTAAGAAAAGAAATCTATAATGCTTTAAGAGCTTCTTTAAGATTAGTTAGAAATGAAAATATTCCTTCAAGAAAAAATGCTCAAAAATGGTATGATAACATTAAAGAAGAAATGTATGATAGATATAATTCTAAATTATATTCTGAATTTGACAGCTCTAGCTTAAAAGTTAAAGAAAACCTTGTAAAATATAATTCTGATAAAAAAATAGATGGAAGAATAATTTTAAGAGAGAATTTTAAAAAACTTTTTAATGACATACCTGAACTATTAACTTTTGGAGAGGATACTGGTAAAATTGGAGGTGTAAACCAATCAATGGAAGGAATGCAAGAGGAATTTGGTGAACTTAGAGTTTTTGACACAGGAATTAGAGAAGCCACAATAATTGGGCAAGGCATAGGTTTAGCTCTTAGAGGGTTAAGACCTATTGCTGAAATTCAATATTTAGATTATTTATTGTATTGCTTACAAATCATGAGTGATGATTTATCTACTCTAATGTATCGAACAAAAGCCAATCAAAAATGTCCCTTAATAATAAGAACTAGAGGACATAGACTTGAAGGCGTATGGCATGCTGGCTCTCCAATGGGTGGAATTATCAATTTAGTAAGAGGAATTATAGTTTGTGTTCCTCGAAACATGACTATTGCTTCTGGTTTTTACAATACATTGATTAAATCTGATGACCCAGCTCTTGTTGTTGAATGCTTGAATGGATATAGGCTTAAAGAAAAAGAACCTTCAAATTATGGGGAATTTACAGTTCCCATTGGAATTCCAGAAATTGTAAAAGAAGGAAGTGATATTACAGTTGTCAGCTACGGATCTACTTTTAATCAATGTGAAAAAGCTGCTGTTGAACTTGATAAAATGAATGTCTCATGTGAACTTATTGACGTTCAAACTTTATTGCCTTTTGACATAAATCATATGATTGTTGAATCATTAAAGAAAACCAATAAAGTAATTTTTATTGATGAAGATGTTAAAGGAGGTGCAACTGCATTTATGATGGAACGGGTATTAACCGATCAGAAAGGATATTATCATTTAGATGCTGAACCAGTTACACTTACTGCAAAGGATCATAGACCTGATTATGGATCAGATGGCGATTATTTCTCAAAACCGAGTATTGATGATATAATTGAAACCATTTATCAAATGATGAGTGAGTACAATCCATCAAAGTATCCATCTCTTAAAGTTTAGAAACCATTAATAACTATATAATCAAAAACTTAAATTTTGGTTAAACAGGATATTAAAATAAAACTTGATCAATTAGTTGAAGTTTATAACAACAAAGGCTTTATTAAAGATGATCCTATAAGTATTCCTCATCAATTTAAAAATAAATTAGATATTGAAGTTATAGGGTTACTAATATGTACTCTTGCTTGGGGGAATAGAAAATCAATAATTAATAGTGGTAATAAACTAATTTCTATAATGGAAAATTCTCCATATGAGTTTATAATGAATTATGAAGAAAAAAACTTTTTAAAACTTGATTTTAAGCACAGAACATTTAACTCATTTGACTTGCATTTCTTCTTTATAAGATTAAAATTTTTATTTGAAAAATATAAGTCACTAGAAAACATATTTTTAAAAGGGTTCAAGAATAAGAAAAACTCATTATATGCTATTTATAACTTTAGAAAAGAATTTTTAGGTGAATATCAAAATGAAATCAGAACTAAAAAACATGTTGCAAATCCTAAAAGTGGATCTGCCGCAAAAAGAATAAATATGTTTCTTCGATGGATGGTCAGAAATGATAATAAAGGAGTAGATTTTGGAATTTGGAATAAAATACAACCTAATCAGTTATCTTGCCCATTAGATGTTCATAGCGGAAATTCTGCTAGAAAACTTGGGTTAATTGTTAGAAAGCAAAACGATTGGAAAACAGTTGAGGAACTTGATAAAGTTCTTAGACTTTTTGACCCAAATGACCCAACAAAGTATGATTTTGCATTATTTGGATGGGGAATTGATCAAAAAAAATGATTTCTAACTTTTTTTATCTTAATTTCGATTTTTAATGAATTTACAGCATCCAGAATTTCTATGGGGATTGGCCTTAAATATCTTCCCAATTCTAATTCATCTATTTAATTTACAAAAACACAAAACCCTTTATTTTTCTGATGTAAGCTTATTAAAGAAAATTGATAAATCCACAAAAAAAAGGTCTCAACTTAAAAACATTTTAGTTTTAGTTTCAAGAATAATGATAATTTCATCTGTTGTTCTTGCACTTTGTTTTCCTTACAAAGAATCTAATAATACAATCCCAAAGAAAAAAACAATAGGTATTTATATTGATAATTCATTTAGTATGGATAGAAAGGGTATAAAATCATCAAGTTTATTAGATCAAGCAAAAGAAGATGCTTATAACATAATTAGTGCATGCGATGAAAACACTAATTTTTTTCTTTTATGTAATTCAAATAATTTTGGTTCTTCAAATAAATTAACAAAAGATCAAATAATAGATTTGATTTCAAAAATTGAAATTTCAAAAGATTTTTTGAGTTATGATAACTTAGTTCTTAGACAGAAAGAGCAAATAAAATCACATAAGGAAAATGTAGATTTATATTGGTTTACAGATTTACAAAAATCTAGTACAATTTCTAATCAAAATTATTTAGACTCTTTTTTTAACGTTAATGTTATAAATTATGAAGGACTTAATAATAATAACTTATCAATAGATTCTATTTGGTTTGATGATAAGAATAGAAAATTAAATCAATTGGAAAATTTAAACATATCAATTACAAATAATTATTCTACAAAATATGATTTTAAAATCACTTTGATTGTTAATGAAAATGAAGTTAAAAATCAAAAAGTATTTACGATTGAAGCTAATGAAAAACAAAAATTTCAAATAAACTTTATTGTTAAAAAACATGGACTAAAATCTTGTAAATTAAAATTAGAAGATTACCCTTCACCAGATCATTTATTTGATGATGAATATTTCTTTACTTATTTTATTAAAAAAGAATTTAAAATACTGCATGCATATAATAATAAAGAAAACTCTTTTGACAAACTGAAACCTTTATTTGAAACTCTTGATAATCCATTTTTTAAATCCATTAATATTAATAATGATCTCATATCTAATTACACAGATTTTGACATGTTAATTTTAGATGGAATTAACGAAATCAATGACGAAATTAATAGTGAAATATTAAATTTTTTAACAAACAAAAAAACAGTAGTTATAAGCCCTTCAGTAAATGAATTAAATTCTAATTCTTTTAATGAGAGTTTAAATTATTTAAACATAAAAATTAATGGTACAGATTCAAATAAATATTATCCAAACCAAATAAGAAATAACAATCCTTTCTTTAAAAATGTATTTGAAAAAACAAATGCTAACGTAAAACTCCCTTATTTTAAAAATCATTATAAAATAAATAAAAATGCAAGTCATTCTCAACTCATAAGCTTTGAAAATGACGATCCTTTGTTAATTTCAAAAAAATACAATGAAGGAATTTTGTACTTTTTCACAGCAAATATTTCCTTACAAAATTCCAACTTAACCAAACATTCATTATTTGTCCCCTTATTTTTAAGAATTTTTGAAGAATCTAATGATTTTCAAATTCTTTCATATGATTGCAATAACATGTCTCTAGTTAAATCAAATGTAAAAAACAACAATATTGAAAATAGTATCATTTCTTGTAACAACAATATAGAAGTAAATTTCAATCCTTCTTTTCAAAAAATTAATAGTGAAAATTATTATGAAATATCTAACAATAAACTAATTGCTGGCAATTATACCATTTTAAATAATTCTGACACAATTGATGGTTTTTCTTTAAATTACAACAGAAATGAGTCAAAAATGAATTTTTACTCAACTGATGAGTTTAATCAGGAACTGTTTAATGCTAATTTAGAAAATCATTTTAAAATATATAATGATAATAATGATAGAATAAGTAACTTAATAAAAACAAAAATTTCAGGTGAATTTTACTGGAAATATTTTATAATATTAGCTTTACTTTTCATAGTTTTAGAAATACTATTTATAAGATTAATACATAAATAATGAGCAATAAAATTCTTTTAAAAAAGGTCTGTATTGTAGACCCAAACTCTTCTTACAATGGGAAGGAAATGGATGTCTTAATTGAAGATGGAAACATAACAAAAATCAACAAATCCATTTCTATTGACAAAGCAGAATTAATTCAAGAAAAAGGATTACACATTTGTCCCGGATTATTTGATTTCTCTGTAGATTTTGGTGAACCTGGTTATGAACACAAAGAAACACTTCAAAGTGGATGTGAAGCAGCTATGAGCGGAGGATTTACAGGTTTTGGATTAAACCCAACAGACACTCCACCAAGAGACAATAAAAGTGCCGTTGCATTTTGTAAAAATTTCACTAAAAACTTACCAATTGAAGCATTCCCATATGGAGCTATTTCAAAAGACATGAAAGGTGAACAACTTGCTGAAATGTATGATATGTTTAAAGCTGGTGCTGTCGCATTTACAGATTTTAATAAACCAATTAAACATTCTGGGTTATTATCAAGAGCATTATTGTATTCTAAAAATTTTAATGGCCTTATTATTAGTTTTCCTCATGACCAAACTATAGCGCCTAATGGACAAATGAATGAAGGAATAAATTCAACAAAAATGGGGGTTGAAGGAATTCCAGCATTGTCTGAAAAAACATTCTTAAATAGAGATCTTTTCATAAACGAATACAATGAAGGCAGAATTCATTTTAATATAATTTCAACGTCATCTTCAGTTGAGGATATTCATAAGGCTAAAAAGTCCAAACAAGAAGTTAGTTGCGGAACTTCAATTTATCATTTATTATTTGACGACTCAATGTTACTTGATTTCAATAGCCATTTTAAGTTTCTTCCTCCATTAAGAACATCAAATGATAGAAATTCCCTTTTAAATGGATTAAAAAACGGAACAATAGATTTAATTACATCAAATCATCAACCTAATGATATTGAATCAACACAAGTAGAATTTACGCAAGCTGCTTTTGGAGCAATTGGCACACAAATAGCATTTCCATTAGCTTTAACTTATTTAAAAGAGTTTATTGGTTTAGAAGGAATTATCACTAAAATGGCTATAAATCCAAGAAGCATTTTACATTTAGACATGCCCATTATTAAAGAAAATCACAAAGCAAACATTACAATTTTCAATCCTTCAA
Organism: Crocinitomicaceae bacterium; assembly: GCA_002723085.1. GTDB lineage: Bacteria > Bacteroidota > Bacteroidia > Flavobacteriales_D > Parvicellaceae. Next base: position 30,961 of record PBNK01000023.1, read on the forward strand.
CAAAATGGACTTTTACAAAAAAAGATAATAAATCAATTAGTGAAAACACCCCTATTTTCGACACTGAATTTAATGGGAAAGTATTTGGGACAATTTTAAACAATCAAATTCATCTTAATTCATAAAGTAATTAGGATTCTTTTCAAAAAAGAATACTTTTGCAATGGGCAAGTCTCATACGACCAGCTCCTGCTGAATCCCCCAGGATGGGAACATAGCAAGGGTAGGCGGTTGTAGCGGTGCGATATGAGTAGCTTGCCCATTTTTTGTATCTTATAGGTTGTGAATTCAATTGTCTTAATAAACGACCTAGTTAAACTAGATCATAAAAAACAGTGTTTAGAAATTTCTAAAGAAATATTTGGTGAACTTTACCATGACATTGCTTTTTTTAATACTGATCCTAATTTTATAAAATTGGTTGCAATAAAAAATAAAAAAGCAATAGGTTTTTTAATTGCGTATTTTATAGATTCTAAAAAAGTAAAGTTGGATTGTGTTGGTGTAGCAAAAAAATTTCAAAAACAAAAAGTAGGCTCAAAATTAATGGACTTTTTTTTTAATAAAAAAATATCAAAATCTGTAAAAGTTATTGCACATGCCTGGAAAAATAAAGATGGAATAAACGCAAAAAAATTAAACCTTAATTATGGGTTGAAACCTGTGAAAAATTTAGGGAAAATATGGGCTAATAAATGTAACAAATCATTTAAATGTCCTTATTACTTGAAAACTTGTAATTGCGAAAGTATTGAGTTTAGCAGTTAATTGTTAGCAATTAGCATAAAATAAATTTTGGCCGTTTTTATATATGATTACATTTGTAAAAAATTAAAAAAACATGAAATTCTTTATTGACACAGCTAATCTAGAAATGATAAAAGAAGCTAAAAACCTAGGTATATTAGACGGAGTAACTACCAATCCTTCATTAATGGCAAAAGAAGGGATATCTGGAAAAGAAAACATTATTAATCATTATAATTCTATTTGTGAAATTGTTGATGGTGATGTAAGTGCTGAGGTGATTTCTACAGATTATGAAGGAATGATAAAAGAAGGTGAAGAATTGGCTAAACTTCACAAAAATATAGTAGTTAAGGTTCCTATGATTAAAGAAGGAGTTAAAGCCATAAAGTATTTTTCTTCAAAAGGGATTAAAACAAATTGTACTTTAATTTTTTCAGCTGGTCAAGCATTATTAGCAGCTAAAGCTGGTGCTACATATGTATCTCCATTTATTGGAAGATTAGATGACGTAAGTACAGACGGAATGGATTTAATTGCTCAAATAAGACTTATTTTTGATAATTATGCATATGAAACAGAAATTCTTGCAGCATCTGTAAGGCACCCAATGCATATCATTCAATGTGCTGAAATTGGAGCAGATGTAATGACTGGTCCATTAAGTGCAATAACTGCATTGTTAAATCATCCCTTAACTGATATTGGTTTAGAAAAGTTTTTAGCTGATTACAATAAGGCCAATAGCTAAAATAAAATGCTCATAGAATTAGTACAAAACAATCCTGATCAAAGAAAAATTGATGAAATTGTTAAATTGCTAAATTCTGGTGCAGTAATTGTTATCCCAACTGATACCATTTATGCTTTTGCTGTTAGCCTACAAAGCAAGAAAGGCTTGAGTAAACTAGCTAATTTTAAAAAAGTAAAACTTAAACAATCTGAATTTTCATTGATATGCAATGATTTAACAGGTATATCAACATATACCAAACCCATGGAAAGAAATGTTTTTAAACTTCTAAAAAAAACACTTCCAGGTCCTTTTACATATATTTTAGAAGCTAGTAATAATGTTGCAAAAATATTTGGAAGCAAAAAAAAAGAAGTTGGAATTAGAATTCCCGACCACAATATCACCAGAGAGATTGTTAAATCTCTTAATCATCCTTTAGTAAGTTCTTCTGTTCACGATGATGATAAAATCATTAAATATTCTACAGATCCAAAAACTATTTTTGAAAAACATGAGAATGAAGTTGACGCAGTAATAGATTGTGGTTATGGAAAAAATGTAGCTTCAACAGTTGTTGATTGCAGAAATGAACAGATAAAAATCATTAGACAAGGAGCTGGTATTTTACCTAATTAAATCAACTTATTCAATATCACTATTTAATAACTTAACAAAAGATTTAATGCATTATAATTAAAAAATTAGCTATTTAGTGTAAAATTAATTTGTGGTTTTAAACTATATATGGATCAGCTTTTTTATTGTTGCTTTTTTAGTTGCTTTATACAAAACAATTAATGGTGATTTCGAAATTTTTTCTTTAGTAGTTAACTCAATATTTGAGAGAGCTGAATTAGGTTTTAAACTATCATTAGGTCTAACAGGAATAATGGCTCTTTGGTTGGGCATTATGAGAATTGGAGAAAAAGGAGGAGCAATACATATTTTATCTCGAATTTTCTCACCTCTATTTAATAAATTATTTCCAGAAATACCTAAAGATTCAAAAGCTCATGGTTCAATTATAATGAACATTTCAGCTAATATGTTAGGACTTGATAATGCAGCAACTCCATTAGGATTAAAAGCCATGGGAGAATTACAAAAACATAATACTGAAAAAACAAAAGCTTCTAATGCTCAAATTTTATTTTTAGTCCTAAATACATCTGGCTTAACACTAATTCCCACAAGCATTATAGCTTTAAGAGCTACAGCAATGACTGATAATGATATTAGTGGAACAGCTACAGATATTTTCATTCCAATTTTAATTGCAACATATTGTTCTACTTTAGCTGGTTTAATTTTTGTTTCTATTGTTCAAAAAATTAATTTATTTCAAAAAACTATACTTGCCTATTTAGGATCAGCAACCGCTTTGATTGGGGGGTTAATATGGTATTTAGCTATTCATAAAGATCAAATTGAAATAATATCTTCAGTAGTTTCAGGGGCATTTATCTTTGGTTTTATTATAGGTTTTATTCTTTTAGGATTAAGAAGTAAAATCAACATTTATGATGAATTTATTGAAGGTGCTAAAGATGGATTTACTGTAGCAGTAAAAATCATACCATATCTTATTGCTATGTTATGTGCAATTGGAGCTTTTACCACATCTGGAGCCATGTCTTTTATAATTGAAGGTATTGAAAGTTTCTTTGGGCTATTTCTTACAGACACAAGATTTGTTGATGCCTTACCAACAGCTATTATGAAGCCCCTTTCTGGAGGTGGCGCTAGAGGAATGATGGTAGAATCTTGGGGAGAAAATGCAGCGCAAATTAACTCTTTTGTTGGAAGGTTAACTTCAACACTTCAAGGATCTACTGAAACTACATTTTATGTTCTTGCTGTTTATTTTGGATCAATAGGTGTTAAAAACACACGATATGCCATTGTAGCTGGATTATTTGCTGACTTAATTGGGGTTATAGCCGCTATTATTGTTGCTTATTTATTCTGGGGATAAATTTCAGGTCTATAAAGAGTTTAATATTTGCTTATGAAAAGCATTAACTTTTAATTCTAATGCTTCAAGATTTGAATCATTTAAAATGACAAAATCAGCTAATTTTTGTTTATCATCTTCAGGCATTTGATTATTGATTCTTTTTAAGATATCATCATTATTAACACCATCTCTCTCAGATACTCTTTTTAGTCTGTTTTCCAAACTTGATTGAATTAGCAAAACATAGTCTACTTGTTTATATGCACCACTTTCAATTAAAATTGCTGCCTCTTTCACAACATATGGAGCATTTATTTTTAAAATCCATTCCTCGAAATCTGATTTAACATATGGGTGGACAATACTATTTATAAGCTTAAGTTTATCTGAGTCTTTGAAAACAAGATTAGACAAATAAGATCTATTAACTTTTCCATCTGAATAAGAAGCAGATCCAAATTCTGAAATTAATTTATCTTTTAACGTAAAGTCATGATTCATGAGCCATTTAGCCCTATTATCAGAATTATAAACGGGAATATTTAGTTTATTAAAAAAAATTGAAGCAGATGATTTACCAACTCCTATTCCTCCAGTTAAACCAATTTTAAACATTTGAGATTATTTAGCACCTTCTTCAGTTAACTTAGTGGTTGCATCTAATGAAACTGAACTTTTATCTAATTTAATTTTGGTTGATGCATCAATTTGAAGAACTATAGTAGTTTCTTTAACTTCAACTACTTTTCCATGAATTCCTCCTGTAGTAATTACTTGATCTCCTTTTTTCAAACCTTCCCTCATTGCAATAATTTGCTTTCTTTTTTTATTTTGAGGACGAATCATAAAAAAATAAAAAATAGCAAAAATGGCTACAATAAAAATTAAATTAAGAGATGAAGATGGTTCTTGTGCTGTTTGTAAAAACATAGTTTATATTTAGATTATTTATAAAAAATTAAATGCCAGAGACATAACCTTCAAGATAAAGTTTAGTTGAGGCTGGCTTTGTGTTAGCTAAAATAGAAATGTATCGACTTTTCGGACCAGGATGATTGGAAGAAAATTCAATAGGTATTTCACCTGTTTCGCCTACTTCAATTGGGTAATCAGGCCATTCTTTTAAAACTGTGCATCCGCATGCAGCTTTAACAGAATGAATTAATAACGGACCTGGTCCTAAGTTTTTGAATTTGAATGTATGATTTACCGATTCACCAACAGCAACTGTATCAAAATTAAAAACTTCTATTTCAAATTCCATTTTTGGTGGATTTTCTGGCGATATAATATCAGAAGTTATAGACGACTGATTGTCTAATTTATCAGAAATACAAGAAGACATTAACATGCCTAAAACAATAATATAATATAACTTTACTTTCATTTAATTTATTCTATTAAACCTCTACCCTTTTTAACAATTTTACCTTCCGTTTTTAAATCAGAAAAAAGCTTGTCTAATACTCCGTTAATAAAACCATTGCTTTTGGGTGTGCTATAAAATTTTGATATTTCAATGTATTCGTTTAAAGTGACTTTTAAAGGAATTGATGAGAATTCTTTAGCTTCAGTTATGGCTAAATTCATTAATAATAAATCCATTTTAGCCAAACGATCACTTTCCCAATTTTTAGTATAGTTTTCTAATAAACTATCATTTTCTTCTTTTTGAAGAATAGCTTTTCTAAATAATCCAATGGTAAAATCTTTCTCATCATCTTTCCATAATGGAAAAACAAAATCATCTTTATCTTTCTCAACAGATTTCATTGTTTTAATTACCATTGAAGCTATATGATCTAAATCATCATGCCAATAGATGCTTTTTTCTTCAAAAAAATGTTGCAACAATTCATGATTACAAATTTCATTTTTAAATAAGTTGCAAGTATATAATTTATTAGCATTGAAATCCTGATTGTTATCAGCTAAAATATTCTTAAAAGTTTCTGATTGACTTATAGATTTATAAATTTTCTTAATTAAATCTTGTTCAACATCTCCGATCCAAGAAATTTTGAATTCTTTTGCAACCTTTTTTAAATGTGAAGATTCTTCAAGAAGTAAAATAAAATCATTATTAACAAAATTTAAATTAAGAAGATCTGGATTGTTTTGTAAGGTTTTAGAACGCTTTGCTTCCTCAATTTTAATAGATGCGTGATTTTTAAGTTCAGAAAAAA
>PBNK01000024.1 GCA_002723085.1 Crocinitomicaceae bacterium
TCCCTATTTCACAGCGAGGGAGCTGAAAATAAAGTTGGATTTAAATCAATATGGGGGTGGTGGTTTTTTAAAGCTTTGTTCGGATTTTTTAGCTTTTTTTATTGATGCCTGCTGTAAATATGCTGTAAATTTTGGTATATTCAGGCTTAAATAAGTCAACTGTTTAGTTCTTTAATTTACTGCTAAAACCTAGAATACCTAAAGACTCACTTGTGAGGATTTGGACCCTGTAACAACCACATTAACAACTATTTAACAGGGACTGACACTTGTCAGCATTTGTAGGTTTGAAGCACAAAAAAAGCCCCAGCCAAAGGAAGGGGCGCTTGTGACCTCGGCAGGATTCAAACCTGCAACCGCCTGAGCCGTAATCAGGTATTCTATTCAGTTGAACTACGAGGCCAATTTTATGCAAATATACATTTACCCCTTTAATTGACAATTCATTTATTAAGAAGATTAATAGTGACTTTAACATTCTGTTTTAGAAATGAAAAATCATTCAACTGTTTTGTATAAAACTATATCTGAATTAAAAGAGTTTTTTGATTAATTAACATAATTAGACAATTCGTTGCTTATGAATAATTGTAAATCTTTTACTCTTTTTTCATCACTTGGATGTGTGCTTAATATTTCAGGAACATACCCACCTTGTTCTGACATTTTTTTCCAAAAAGAAATGGATTCATTTGGGTCATAACCAGCTATTGTCATGAATACCAGTCCTAATTTATCGGATTCTGTTTCATGTACTCTACTAAATTTCAACATTCCCAATGATGCTGTTCCTGTAAAAACATGATCAAATGCAGTTTTGGTTTCAGTTGAATCTTGTTGACCTAATCCTGTAATGCTCATAATTCCATTTAAAGCTAACTGTTGGCTCATTCTTTCATTTCCGTGCTTTGCTATAGCATGCGCAATTTCATGCCCCATAACAGCTGCAATTTGATCTTCATTATCAGCCAATTCAATCAACCCTGTATAAAAACATACTTTTCCACCTGGCATACACCAAGCATTTAACACTTCGCTTTCTACTGTTTTATACTCCCATACAAAACCATCTATTCTGTGTTGATGACCATTGTCTTTTAAAAACTTTTCTGCTGCATGCTGAACCTTTTCCCCTATTCTTTGAATTTTTCTACTTTGAGGATGTGTGCTTGGCAAAACTTGAGCAGTTGACATAAACTCTTCATATTGAAGTTCTGACATTTGAATTAATTGGCTTTCATTCAACAAATGCATTTGCTTACGGTTAGAAATAGGCACTTTTGAACAAGAAATTAAAACGAGAATGCCTATAAATGGCAAAGTAAACTTGATAGAAATCATAAATTATATTCTATAAAATTTTGACAGACAAACCTGCATCAAGTAACGCATCATATATAGGTTTAAGGCTTGTATATTCGTCACGCTTAACCATACACTTTCCGTTATTATGAACTATCCAAGCACATTGCTCAGCTTGTATTGAATCATGCTCGCAATATTTACATAACATTTCAATAACATGCTGAAAAGTGTTGAAATCATCATTAAAAAGCATCAACTCCTTTAATTCGACACTTTCTATTTGTTCAGTTGTTTGATAATCGTATTCGTGCTTTTGTGACATATATAACAAAACTATTAATTAATCAGATTCGTTCAAAATAGAATCTATATTAATGCTAACTCCATCTTTATAAGCAACTATTTTAGACACTGCTATCCCCTTATCTTTACAAAGTTGTAAATCGTTTTGAACTTCAGCATAACTTGATTTGCTTTTAGTCATGTATTTAACTCCTCTTCCTTCAGGATATTCCTCAATATTTCCAATTTCATCGAAAACCACTTTAAGTTTTTCAGGAAGTCCTTCATAATACACCCCTAGATCAACTTTGTATTCATAATTAAAAGTGAAATCTTTTTGACTAGATTTAACTACTTTATAGTTTTCAATCCCTTGCTGCTTAACAACTTCCACTGCTTTATTTGCATCATTTAATGAAGTGAATTTTTGGCTAAAATACTGTTTACCTGTTAATCTAATTCTTGACTTTACTCCAATTGAACTTAAATTCATCAACCCATTGCTAAGAGTAGTTGGAACAGAATCTTTATATGTACCTAAATCAATAAAATATATGATTGGATTTGAAGGTTTTGGAGGTGCAGAAGGGTTTAATGACAATGCATTTGAAATGGATATTTGAGTACCACTATTGTAAGCCACAATAAAGGCATCTGTTAAACCTAATGTCAATAATTGATTTTTTCTTTGTTGTACTTCTTCAATTGTTTTGTATTCACCTGTAGTATATTTAAACAATCCTCTTCTTTTTTCTAAATATAATGGAGCTACGTTTAACACATTATCTTCTGTTAATGGATTGCTAAAAGCCCCTATTTGTACTGAGAAAATTAAACCAGAACTAGTATGAGTACTTGAATTTGCCACCCTAACCTCTTCAACTTCCACTTCTTCAATTTCCTCAACCGTTTCTTCAACGACCTCATTAACTATATTTTCTTTTTCAGCTTCATTGTCAATTTCGGAATTGTTTGGCTCATTGTTATTTTGATTATTTGTTACAGGTGGAGTATTTATATTTGATGAGTTATCTTGAATGTTATCTTGCATCTCCCTTGCTTTAGCAAGTGTAATTTTATCTCCATTGTAAATCGCAACAACAAATGCATCTCGGTAACCTAAATTTCTTACCTGATCTTTCGATTTGTCAGCAGATTCATATGTTGTAAAATAACCAACACGATATCTTGTAATATCGTCTCTCACTTTTTCGGCACTTATTGGAGCAAAGCCTTTAAATAAATCTTGAGGAATGGGTCTTCTAAAAGCCCCAACTTGCACTTTATAAACTAAGCCTTCTGGCATTTTTGGATTAACAGGTATTGGGTTAGCTTCAGAGTAATTTGTTTCTTCATTAATTACAAATAAATCTTTCACTACCTTAACAGGAGGAACGAAATCATTTTTAACCAGAGTAACCGGTGAAACTTCGTTTGATGTAGAATTTTCAACATTTATAACAGGATCGTTATTTTCTTGATTAATAGAAGCTAACTCTTCTTCTGTTTTATCCAAAAACTCATCTGCCAATCCAGAAATAGATAGCCCTCTAATTTGCCTTGCTGTTACGCTATCTACTGAACTTATTACTTCAGCTTGAGACATTTCTTTAACTTTAATTTCTTCTTTTAAATCAATAATTTCTTGATTAATCAAATTTGACTTTTGCTTGTTTTCATTTGATTTAATAACAAATTGATTAGCTTGTTCTTTAAGTTCTTTTTGCTTTTGAGGGTTTCTTTCCGTTTTAGCTTTTTGATTAAGCTCATTGGCTTTATTTTCCATTTGCTCAACAAGGCTATTTAATTTTTTTAATTCCTGTTCTTTAGACACCTTGTTGCTTTCTAATGTATTAATTTCTTTCTGTTCTTTATCGTAATCTTTAAATTCTTGGGAACCTGCAACAACAGCTGGGTTTTGTATTTGCTTAACCTCTTCAACCAAAGCTATGTCTTCAACAATAGCATCTTCCATTTTTTTAATCTTGTTGGCTTGAGTTTGAAACTGGTTAGATTTAATGGTTTGTTCTTTAGCTAATTCTTCATATTGTTCTGCTAAAACAATTGCTTTTTGACGTTCCTTTTTAGGTAAGGCATTAGCACTGTCTCTAATTTCAGCACTTCTTTTTGAATACACTTCAGCTTTAGCGTATGATTTCTCGGAAAGTTTTTCAAGTTTAACAGATTGTTTCGTTTCTTCTTTCTGAACTGTTTTTGCCAATTGATATTTATCTTCAGTAAAATCTTCAACTAATGCTGTAGAATATAATTTTTCAGCTTTATTTAAATGAGATATAGCTGTGTTTTCAGCAGCAATTGCTTCTTCTATTAAATTGCTCTTTAAAACAGGATCGCTTTCTGCTTCAGCTTCAGCTCTAATCGCTTTTGCGTTTTCAGTCAATTCTACTGCTGCCTTCTCATAATTTTCAGCTTGTTTTATTTGATAATTGTTATTAACTACAGCTTCAGAATATGTTTTTGATGCAGCTACTTTTTCATTTAATAATCTTATTTCAGATTGATTAACCGATTCTATATCATCAGCCATTTTCAATTGACTTTTAGCTTTCTTCTTTTCTAACTTAGCAATCTTTTTTTCTGTTTTTGCTACTAACTTTTCAGAAAGCACCGTTTTCTCTAAAGATTTTAGTTCTTCTATTTTATTATCAATAGTTTCTACCGTTTCAATGTTCTTTTGATTTTCGCTTAAAATTTGTGCATTAGCATTAGTTTGGGCTACAGAAGTATTTATTGTTGGATTATCATCAGCAACTGGTACAACTTCATAGTTTGCAGGTTTTAAATTAGGGTCAAAAGAAACTCCTTGAAACCTTTCCACTGGCGCTTCTTCCTTTTTTTCAATAACAGGTATTGATGCTGGTAAGCTGGCAACAAACTCCTCCTCCTCTTCTTCACTTAAATCTAATGGGTCATAAGGTACATCAGCAACACTTACTATTTCATCAGATTTTTCTTCATTATTGTATTTTTCTTTTACATCAACAATTAAGTTATTGGCCATTTGTTGATTATCAATTGCTTGCATTTCCAATTGCACAGCTTGATTTAATAATTTTGTTTTTTCTTCTTCTGATTGGGTAGTTTCTGCTTCTGACCGAACTTTTTCAGCATTTTTAAGCTGAGCTTTTGATTTTTCTATAAAAACAGTAGCGCTTAAAAAGTCTTCGTCTTCTTTAGCTTCTTCTGTTAAATCTTCATTTGCTTCATTAAATAGAGAATCGTTGTAGGAAATTTCTTGTTCATTAATCTCTGAATAAGTTTCAATCAATTCATTTTCTTTTTCTTTTAACTCATTTTTCTTTTCATTTACTTCATTAATTAACTTTTCTTTCTTTTCAGGATTGCTTTCGTTATTAATTTTTTCTTCAATTAAATTTATTTCTTGTTTAGCTAAAGACACTTCATTTTTTTGTGCAGAAAGTTCCCCAGATTCTTCCTGTGATATGTTATTGCTATATGTTATAACATCCTCGCTTATATCTGAAAAGTCTTCTGAATTAGAAGTTGTTTCTTCAAGAACATCTTTTACCTCATTATAAGTTTCTGCTTGATCAGGATTAATGTAGTTAGAAGCAACCGATTCATCAAATGGAACATCATCTGAATCGTCATCTTCAATTGTATTTTCATCTATATCTTGTGTGTTTTCCTCTTCATTATTAGATTCAGAATCAATATTTTGAGTGTAGTCATCATCTATTAAATCATCGTTATTTTCATTATTTGTTTCACTATTTTTATCTACAGATTCATCATTATTATTCTGTAAATCTTTTTGTTCATTATCATCAACTAAATCATCATTATTTTCTTGAACTGTTAAATTACTATCATTAGAATTATTCTCATCTGAATTTTGATCAATAATCTCTAATTCAGAATTATCATCGTTATTTTCATTTAATAAACTAGCTATTATTGGCTCTTCTTTTTCGATTACATTTTCATTGGATTTAATGTATTTTTCTTCAACTTCTTGAACACTTTCTTCTATACTTTCCAAATTAACATCAGGTTGTTCTATTGAAACTTCATCTAAATTAATTTGCTCAACTCCTTCCATCACTTTTGCAACTTCCATTAGTTCGTGTTTCTCAATTTCAGCTTTTTCATATAAAGCAAATTGCTCCTCAGCTAATTTTGAATTTTTAGCTATTTCATCTTCTAAAAAAGAAATCTTTTCATTTATCTCCTGAATATCTTTCTTTTTAGTAGTAATTTTTAATGCGTCCTTTTTTTGAGACAATTGATATTCTAAGCTTTCCTGGTCAGACCTAATGAGTTCTGCTTCTTGAAGATAATTGTCAGCTTCCTTTTTCTTTTTATTGGCTTCTTTTCTAATTTTTTGAAGTTCAGACAACTCCTTTTCTTCATTAAGATTATCAGTAAATTTTTCACTTAAAGCTGTAATTTCATCACTATTGCCTTCATTAGATGCATTTTCAACAGAAATTACCATTTGTTTAACTTCTTCTAATTCTTCTTTTTTATTATTTAGATCTTTCTGTAATATTTCTGATAAAACCACTGTATTTTTAACCTCTTGATTCAACTTTTTTGACTCATGATTCAATTTATTAGCTGACTTAATTTTTTCCTGTTTTACAAGAACATCATCTTCATTATTAATAGATTTTAAAATTGAATCCGCTTCAATAGCTTTAAGCTTTGAAACGTTTGATTTTTCTTCAACTATTAATAAAGTTGCATTCAACTGCTTTTGAAGTTCATTTGCTTCTTGCTCAACTACTTTTGAATGATTTTTAGTAACATTTAATAAATTTGCAATTTCAACACTATTATCTTCAACCACTTCTTCAACTATAACTGATTCTTCAACTGATTCATTTAAAATACTGTCTGGTATCTCATCAATGTTTATTTCAGGATTAGCCAGTTCTTTAATAACGCTTGCCATAATAACAGCTTCGTTTTCAACTGTTTGATCAAATAAGTTTTTAATTATTAATTTTTCAACATCATTTTCCTTTGTGAGTGAAATTTCTTGTTTTAAAATTTTAAAATCTTTTTGAGGATTTATTTTAACTTGTCCAGAGTGAATCTTTTCACTTTCTGGAGTTTCTACTATAAAATTGTACAACCCAGCTCTTGGCAAGATTATTCTATAATTTTGATCTTTATCCGCTGTATAAACGCCCATTAACTTATCACTTGAAGCGTCCTGAACTTTTATTGTAGCTAACACATCCTTATCGTTATATGTATTAAAAAAAGTACCTGCAATGACTGTGTTTTGCATTGGGAACATTTTAACTTTAACCTTATATACATCAATCTCACCTCCCTTTGAAGCTCTAGTTGATGAAAAATATGCATTTTCATTAGCTCCATCCACTATGTATAAAATGTCATCATCTGGAGAATTTACTTTATAATCTAAGTTCATAGGAGTTCCATATGAATTGGTCTCAGAATTATAATAACATCTAAAAACATCATAGCCCCCCATTGAATTATGGCCTTTTGAACAAAAGAATAATGTTTTCCCATCAGGATGCAAAAAAGGATAACTTTCATCAAATGGTGTATTTATATTATCAGGTAAACGAACTGGCTCAGACCATCCTTCATTAGGACTTCTTGTGACTTTATATAAGTCAAGCTTATTGGAGCCATCCTTACCATAACTAGAAAAGAACAATACATCTCTATTAGGACCAGATGTTGGAAAGTAAATAATTGGTTTATAATTTAATTTTAAATCTTGTTTTGTCTGAAATTCACCTAGTGGAATAACTTTCCCTCCTATTTCTGATAAATCATAGCTATAATTAAATTTATTAATGGCTGTTTTGGTTTTATCTTGAACAACCAAATCAGTTAAGTTTTTCATCAGGTTGGCTCCGCTTTTACACATTTCAATATGCATATCAACTTCTAAAGCAGAACTTACTTTAGACGATGCTGATTTTTTAAACTTTTCATAATATTTTAATGCATCATTAAAAAGATAGTTTAAGTGTTTGGTTTTAGCATAATAAAAAAACACTCTAGGATCAACATTTGGATCTTTTATAGCATATTCAAAATACCTAAGGGGTTTAGTTTTATCAGCATAAGTATGAAGTGCACATACCCCATATTTAAAACTAAAATCAGAACTGTTTTTTAAACTTAAAAAATGAAGCATATGAGGTTCTGCTTCAATAAACTTTTTGTTTTCAAACAATTCATTAGCATGTTTTTTCCTGTCTTCTTCATTTTTAAACTGAGCAAAAGAAGGGTTTATTCCGACAATAAGGAATAAAAAAATCAAATGATATTTAATTATTTTTTTAATCTAATCCTTTTTTTTCAATGGCTTAAAAACCATTTTATTTTCGTTTCCTTGAAGAAGTCTTTCTATATTTTTTTTATGAGTAGCTATAACTAACATAGATATGATTATAGAAAAATAAATTAACGTTGGAGAATCAGATTTAAATACATAAATAGTAATAATTGGAAAGAAAAAAGCAGCTATGATTGCTCCAAGAGATACATAGTTAAAGATTAAGAATAAAACAATAAACAAAACAGCACAAATTAATGCAGCTGGCAAATTAATTGCCAGAATAATTCCCATTAAAGTTGCTACCCCTTTCCCGCCTTTAAATTGCTCATAAATTGGAAAAACATGACCTAAAACAGCTGAAACCCCAATAACTAACTCCATGTTTATAAAGGCATCTGATCCAACAGGATAAAAACACAAATACCAAATTAAAAGTTTAACTGACCCCCATCCCTTTAAAATATCAAAAAATAAAACAGTAAACCCTGCAACTTTTCCAATTACTCTAAAAGTGTTAGTGGCACCAGCATTTTTGCTTCCATAATCTCTTACATCAACCCCAAAAAACCATTTACTTACCCATATTGCAGAAGGGACTGAACCTATTAAATAGGCAATCACAACAGAAATAATATTATTAATTTCAAAAATTTCTTGCATTTTTTTATTGCATAAATGCTGATTTAAAAGAAGTAACTAATTTCTCCGTACCTAACATATACTGATATTCAACTTGTTCTTTCGTTCCTTTAAACTTAGTATCGTCCTTTTTTGTTTCAGTAATTATAGTATTGAATTCCTCATTTGAACTAAAAACTTGCATTAAACCTCTTTTATAATTAAAGTAATAATATGTTTTATCATCCAATTGAAGGTATACAGTAATATCATTTCCTGTTAATTTTTTTGAAATAACTACCTTACCTTTAACATATTTCATTATTTGCTTATTAAAAATGTTTGCTATTCCAATATCACCATAAGAAACATATGCTTTTCTGTTAGCATTCCATCTAAATCTTATATCTCCAAAAAAGATTGGTATTTTCAAATCTTCAGGCAACTTCTTTATTTTATTATTTATTGTTATTTCTGAAACCATTTCATCGGCTCTATCAATTCCAAACAATTCTCTTAAAGATTTTTCATAATAAGAATTAGATACATCTAAAACCCTAAGGTCTGGATATTCTATTATACTTTTAGCCATATTATCTAGTGCAGGTTCGCTAATTGGAAAATTTAACATGGTTGATGATTTTATATCAGTAGACCACTTTTTGGGATTAAATTTAATTTCACCTGTAGGCTTAAGAGACACTTGATCTAAATCAATTCCAAAATCAAATTTCCCATCTGCTTTTAACCTACAATTATCCGTTTTTAACGATACATAATTCCCTGGCAATGTATATTCATTTAATTTATCTTTATTTGAAATCCTATATTCCTTTGAGGATTTATCATAATATAAGTATCCTGATGCGGTAATCAATTGCAAATGATCATTGCTGCTAATTTTAGACATAAATGAAGAATAAAGAGATAAAGAATCTGTTGTGTTTAAAATTATACCACTAATCAATTCAGAATCAAGCGATGTGTCAATAGGAATGTAAATTTCTTTTGGATTAATACTTGCAACAAAAGGCATCCATTCCTTTATATTATTCTTACAAGAATGAACTATTTTAACAGAACCTGAAAATTCTAAATTTTCTAAATTTGAACTTAACTTAACATCACCTTTATATTTAAAACTTGGACTCAACTTAAATTTCTTCTTTTCAGAAATAGACCCAGTGGCAACAGATTGATTTGTAGTGTCCGGCTTAATATATGAGAAGTATATTTCTTGTTTTTGCTCATTTTCATCTATGTAATCATATGTTCCTGAACCTATATATTCATTCCTTGCATTAATGTCTACTTTAGCCTTATAAATCTCATGATATTTAGTAACATCATTAGTTATAATTTTAGCATTATTGAGTGTCTCGATTCTTGCTTTTTTACGAATTATAATTTGTCCACTATCAGGAACTATTCTTGAATCGGCTATTTTTATGTATTCAATTTTATTGCAAGTAATTTTATTTTTCTTTACATCAAACTTGGCTTTTGGAGAACTAAAATTTAATGAATCTTGATCTGGATGCACTGAATAAAAATTAGATTTAGCAAGATTCAAATCTGTTTCAATATTTATATCTCCCCTTTTGCTATTCTCCATTTCCAAATCATCGTTATCCATATACCAATTAAATTGGTCCATGTAACATATGTATTGATTATCAGGGAATGAAACAAAACTCTCCCCAGAATTTGATTTAAACTCACCTTTTCTAGTTTCAAAGTCAACTCTAGCATTAACATTTTGAGTTTTAAATGCCAATTCATCTAATTCAGCATCATTTGAAATTAATTTAAACTCAGCTGTATCAGCATTAATAGCGTTTGCTTCATAAGTATATTCATAGGACTTTACCTCACCCTTTCCAAAACGCATAACCCCTGCACCTGTCATTCCAGATTTAGAAAGAGATAATGTGCCATTTAAATTAGCCTCAGCACTATCAAAAAACATAAGGTTATCTTCAATAGAACTTGCGTATAACAACTCTTCGTTTGGAATGTATGAAACCTTACAGTCAACGCCAATCACATAAGGAAGCTCAGGATCACCTTCTCGTTTTTCATTTACATAAGATTGAGCTATAGCAGTTACAGAGTCAGGAAAAAATGTTAACTCATTTGAAATGGCTTTAGATGTAAAAAACTCAATTGTTCCACTACCTTGAAGACCTTTATGTGAAAGCCTAATGTCATTATCATAATTTGCCATATGGCCATATAAATTAAATCCTTCTGATGGTGTTTTTCTTATAAAACCTAAAGAGTAATCTTCCTGTAATCTTAAATTATCAGAAAATTTTGGAAAAATACCACCCGATATGAAATCTCCAGAAAATAAAAGCCCTTGATTAGTGTAATTATCTAAGCTGTCCATCACAAATGGATGAATAACAAATTTAAAGCTATCTCTAGCATACACCCCATTTAAGATAGACTTGTCATCATAATAAACATAAGAATCTACATTACATGTAAGTTTTGGAAAATCATGTAAGGAAGTATCAATACCTGCTTTGTTGTTTGAACTATCAATTTGTATAACTCCTTTTATATTTTCTATGACTGATAAAGAACGAATCAACTGACCTGCCTTATTTGACTCAAGATAATCAGGCCAAATAAACATTGAATCACATGTGCCTAAGTGCAATTCAAATTCATCATATAAAAAACCAAATCCGTTTCCATAATATTGTGTTTTTCCAGCAGTTATTAATCCATCAAATTCAAACTCTCTATTTTTCTTTACAAGTAACTCTTGATTAGATGGTTTAAACCAAACCTTCTGAGCTTTACTAAGAAGTACTCTTTCTACTCCATAAAGAGTTAAATCATTTGACGACAAACTTAACTTAGCATTGGTTTTATCATTTGAATTAATCACAATAACATCATAATCCATTTTTCCAGACCTTGCTTCAATATAATTAAATAATTTATCAGAAACAGTAATAATTTTTCTTTCAGAACTATAACTTATAAAACCTAATTCTGTTAGTTCAAATAAAATAAATTCTAAGTCCTGAATAGGTTTTCTCAAAAACAATGATAAATTGGAAATAGGAAAAGTAGTTCCACCGTATTGATCGCAAAAATTTCTAATATCAATAAGAGGGTTTGAACCTGATTTTAAGAAGTAATCATAAAGCTTAATATCAAAGAAATTTTGAGAATCAAAATGAGCAGAAATATCTGTACTTCCAAAAACAGAACCTAAATCAATAATAGGGTCACCAACTTTCCAGTACAATGCTTGAATATACATATCCAGTTTGTGATAACTATTGTAAAAAGGAGCGGCAGATACACCATCTTGACCTGTTGACAAGGTTACTTTTTTAATTTTATTTGAATAATTTAAATTAACAGCAGGATGTGTTATTGAATCTTCATCAATTTTAAACCTAACTCTAGTTTTTTGAGAAAATATTTCATCTTCGTTAATTATAAAACTAAAAGCTTCTGCGGTTAAAAAATCTTCTCCGTTATATTTAAAAGTAACTTTAGCAAGGGTATCCAAAGAACCTGACCCAAATAAGTTTTTTCCCCGAATTGAAAACCCTCCTTCATAATCTATACTTGGAAAAAAATTATCAATATGAAGTCTTTTTTCAAATGACTCAAAATTTGGGTACTTGGCTTTATCTACACCTAAATTAGAAAGCACTTTTTCTGTAAGCTTCCCCTTAATAGGTCTTGAAAAATATTTACTAGTAAACAAAACTGAATCAGCAGAAAAACCAGCACGTTTTAGTGATATAGAATAGTTATTAATTACTGCAAAGACTTTTTCTTTATCAAATTTAACTCTTTCCCATGTTACTTTTCCTCCATTTCCAACCCAATTTGATGTAAGAGGATAAAAGTCTCCATTTGTATTGTAAATTACACTACTATCATTTTTTGAAAAACATTTTAAATCAGTATTTTTAAAATGAATTATTGGGAATTTATCATAACTAAAAGTAAAATTATCATTAGAAATTTTCCAAACAGTTGAACCCGGATTGAATGAAGCAATATAAATTGATTTTTTAGAAAATAAATAATTTGATGTTTTAATGTAATCAGACATCTTTTTCTTATTTCTTCCATTTAAAACCTTATCAAGAGTTATTTGCCAATCGTCAAAATCTTTAGGAGTTTTACCAGATTTTGCATAGCTATATATAGCTGTAAAATAATTCTTAAAATCAGGATAAGGCTTTAGCCCTTTTTGAGCCATTAAATTAACTGTTGAATATACATGAGCTTTTATATCAGGATTGAAAAAATCTCCTAACCATACTGGTTCAAAATCGGAAACAAACTTTTTGGCATCAGCTTTATCAAATGTAGCTAAATGAGATTGAACATCTTTTAAAAATTTTTCAGGTTCAGGATTAAATGTAACTATCTGACCAATTATTGAATTGGTTGATAATAAAATAAAAAGGAAGTAAAAAATATTTTTCATTATTTTAAATCTTTTTCATAGTAAGAGTTGTCCATTCATTAAGTGATTCTGAATTTAAATATTTTAAACCATAACCCCTTCCCTTTTCTTGAATACTTGACATATCAGATTTATAAAAACCTGATAAAATTATAATTGAATTTTTTTCCATTGCTGATGCATAAAATTTAAATTCTTCAAGAATACTATTCCGGTTTATATTAACTAAAATGTAATCATATTTGTTTTTTTTAATTGAAACACCAGACCCTTTGATAAAGTTAATCTTAGAACAATTATTTAATTTACCATTATATATTGAATTTTCATATACTTTAGAATCAAGTTCTATTGCATCAACAGAATTGGCGCCCATAAATTCTGCAAGAATGGCTAAAACGCCAGTTCCTGTCCCCATATCAAGTAAAGATTTTCCATTTAGTTCATGAGAAAGTAAACTTTTTGCCATTAATTGAGTAGTTTCATGATGACCTGTTCCGAAAGACATTTCAGGATTAATAACAATATCAAACTGAACATTACTTTTTTCATGAAAAGAAGATCTTATAATACAATTATCAGAAATTTCAATAGGATTAAATGAAGATTCCCATTTTTTATTCCAGTTTTGATATGGATGATCAATAATTTCAGTATGATCAATGATAGACTTATAATTTTCAATACTTTTAAGGGTTATAATTTTAGAAAAAAGATTAGATGGAATAAAAGCACTGTAGCCAGATTCATAATCAACAAAAGATTCAAACCCGATTTCATTTAATTCAGACTTGATTACATCATTTATAGGTTCCTTTGATTTAAATGATATTTTAAATTCAGTATAATCCATTAAAATGAAAAAATAATATCACTAAAATCCTTATGATTCAAGGCTGCACCTCCAATTAAACCTCCATCAATATCAGGTTGAGAAAAAAGTTCTTTCGCATTATTAGGCTTACAGCTTCCTCCATATAATATTGAAATTGACTGAGCTGTTTCAGAATCATATTTTTCAGAAATTAAACTTCTAATAAAAAAATGCATATTTTGAGCATCTTCAGAGCTTGCAGTTAATCCTGTCCCAATAGCCCAAACTGGTTCGTAAGCAATTATAACCGATTTTATTTGACTTTTAGACAAATGAAATAAAGCCTCTTCAATTTGACTTTTTACTACTTGTTGGTGATTTTGAGATTCTCTATCTAATTTTAATTCGCCACAACAATAAATAGGAGATATATCATAATTCAACAAAGCATCTATTTTTTTAGATATCAATTTATCATTTTCACTGTAATATGACCTTCTTTCTGAGTGACCAACAATACAATAATTTATATCAAGTGATGACAGCATTTCTGCAGATATTTCACCCGTATAAGCCCCATTATTATGATTTGATACATTTTGAGATGACAAGAAAATTTTATCATTATTATTTTTAAAACTTGATAAATAAATTGATGGCGGAGCAATTATAACATTTGTAGAATTTGAAATTTTAATTTTACTTAAAGCTTCAAATAAATTATTTGCTTCCTTATAATTCATATTCATTTTCCAGTTACCTGCTACAATTCTTTTTCTCATAAATTTTAATTTAATCTAACTCTTGGGTCAATAAAACTGTACAATAAATCAACAATAATATTTATAAACACAAAAATAATAGATATGGTAAAAGTTATGCCCATAACTATTGGTAAATCATCATTCTTTAAAGCATCAACAAGAACTGTTCCAATGCCATCCCAATTAAAAATCATTTCCACAAATACTGCGCCTGCCAACAAAGAAGCAAACCAACCTGAAACAGCTGTTATTATTGGATTTAATGCGTTTGGTAATGCATGTCTTGCCACAATAGCATATGTACTTAATCCCTTTGATTTTGCAGTTCTAATGAAATCACTTGAAAGAACTTCTATCATTGATTTTTTAGTTAATAAAGTAACAATGGCTAGAGGCCTTAAACCTAAAGTTATACTAGGTAAAATGAGATTTTCCCAATGATATTCTTTAGCTCCGTTAATGTCATTTATTTCAAGTAGAGATCCACTAGGATCTAAACCAGTTCCTGGAATTGAAAAGGAAGAGGAAAGAAAACTAAACGCCTGTAAATCAAAAATACTTTCAAAAAACAAATAAAATATCCAAATCCCAATGCCAATCACCCCACCTTTAAAACCCATAAAAAGAATAGATTTAAAAATACTTTTTATTCCTTTATGTTTCTTATATCCTATGATTCCAATAAGAATAAATAAAAAAGATAAAACAAAAGGGAAAATAGGAAGATCAATATACTCAGACCAATAATAGCCTCCTATAACTGAAATTATAGATGCCATAAAAAATGAAGGCGAAGACATGCCAGCTATTGAAGATATAACAGCAAACTTATTGAAGAATCCATCTGGATAAAATGCACTAAGCGAACCAAATAATATACCAAAAAATGTAGCAATTATAATTGATGAAATTGCTAAAACAAAAGTGCTAGGTAATTTTTCAGATATAATTTCAGTTACGTATCTATTGGTTTGATATGATTTTTTTAAATAAGGATATTTTAAAACAATTTTAAAATCTGATAAAACATTTAAAACAGTTACTCCTCCATATTTATTTTCATCATAAAAAAAAGAACTTTCTGAATCATTAGTTTTATATAAAGAAAGTAAAGAAACATCATTTAAAAACTGAAAATACCTAACATACATGGGTTGATTTAATCCCCACTCTTTTTTTATGTTTTCGACAATTTCTTTTGAAGTATTTTGCCCCCCTGAAAGCGTAGCTGGATCTCCAGGTTTAATATTATAGATAAAAAAAACAATGGTTATAACTCCTAGTAAAACTAGAACACCATAAAGCGTTTTTTTTAAAAAATATTTAAGCAAATTGTAATAATTTAAATTATAATAAAGACCTAATATTCTCGTTTTAATTCATCAATCAATTTATTTCCATCAAATTCATTTTCGTCAATACCATCAAAGAATACCCTTTCAACCCCATTATACATGTACAATACACCGGGGAAATCTTTTTCTGCCCAAAAAAGTGGAACAAAAACATCATCAGGAAGGACTTTATAATCATAATTAGCGCCTATATAATCAAAAAAACTTTCTATTTCTGATTGGGAACCGTTTCCTGCTTCATCCATAAAGAAAATTTTGATATGATCAATATCTGGTATCAACCCGGGATATTTATTTTTTAATACAGTTATTTCTTTACCAGTTTCCATACAATGTTCACAAGTAGGAGAAAAGAAACATAAAAGTTTATTCCCTTTATCTACATCCTGAAAATACTTAGAATATTTAGTTGTAACACCATTTGAATCATCAATAAGTTTACCCTCTCCAAAAGATGAGTTAGATGGAATTAATATAAACATTAATAAAGAAATGGATAGACCAATAATAATAATTAGGTTCAAATTAAGTTTTTCTTTTAGCTCATCTTTAAATATTGTTAAAGGAAGAATCAAAAGTCCTATGGTTAATATATTCTTTATTAACGCTTCTAAAGGAGTCATAGGAATCAACTCCCCAAAACAACCGCAATTGCTAGCATCTCCACTAATTGCTTGAATAGCTAAATGAAAAGAAAAAAGAGATAATAAAGTTATTATTGAAGGAATAACAATTTTCTTTAAATAAAATGGAAGAAGAATTAAAATTGCCAAAGTAAATTCTAATCCAATTAATAGTCTTGAAACAATTTTAGAAAAACTTAAATCTAAACCAAGACCTTCCTGGAGGTAAAATTTTTCAAAATTAATAATTCCAGTAGCTGGTGAAGGATAAAGTTTTGCAACTGCTGATAATATAAATACAGCTGCTACTAAAATTCTGATTATCCAGACAATATCTGATTTTTTCATAAATATATATTTTTAGTTATTTAAATGAATCATGGCAAAAATAGCATAGTTAATCATGTCAAAATAATTAGCATCAATACCTTCTGAAATGATAGTTTTTCCGCTGTTATCCTCAATTTGTTTAACTCTTAAAATTTTCATTAAAATTAAATCCGTAAGAGATGACACCCTCATGTCTCTCCAAGCTTCTCCATAATCGTGGTTCTTTTGCTGCATAAGTTCTTTAGACTTAAATATGTATTCATTGTACATATTTAACACTTCATCAGATGGTAACTCTAACCTTTCATCGTTTTTTAAATCCAATTGAATTAAAGCCATAACGCAATAATTAATTATCCCTATAAATTCAGATTCTATACCTTCATCAACTTTAGAAACTTTATTTTCTTGAATTGTTCTTATCCTATTAGCTTTGATAAAAATCTGATCAGTAAGGGAACTAGAACGTAATATACGCCAAGCAGTTCCGTAATCAATGGTTTTCTTTTCGAAAATCTCTGTACATTTGGAAACTACTTGATCAAATTGTGTAGTAGTATTTTGCATTTTAATACTCAAATTTTAAGGGGTGAAAGATACGTATTTACTTGATAATTTCTCAATCAATTGCAAAGGAAATCTTATTGATTTGTCTAAACCTAAAATAATGGGCATAATTAACGTTACGCCAGATTCGTTTTATGATGGAGGAAAAATTAAATCAGACAAAGAATTATTAATTAAAGTAGAAAAATTCTTAGATCCAGGTGCTGATTTTATTGATATTGGTGGATATTCTTCTAAACCTGGAGCAGAAGAAGTTAGTGAAAATCAAGAAATTAATCGAGTCATCCCAAATCTAGAGTTAATTTTAAAAAAATTTCCCTCATCTTTAATCTCTATTGATACTTTTCGTTCTAAAGTTGCTGATGAAGCCTTACATATTGGTGCTAGTATAATTAATGATATTTCTGCATGGGAAATTGATCCCAAACTTTTTAATGTAATTGTGAACCATAAATGCCCTTACATTTTAATGCATATGCAAGGAACACCTTCAACAATGCAAGTAAATCCTAATTATAAAAACGTAACTCAAGAAGTAATTAAATTTTTATCTGAAAAATTATTTGAATTGCAAAAAAATGGAGTTCATGATGTAATTATAGACCCTGGATTTGGTTTTGGAAAATCATTAGACCATAATTTTAAACTTATGTCTGAACTTGATCAATTAAGAGTTTTAGAACAACCTATCCTTGCTGGAATAAGCAGAAAATCTATGATATATAAAATATTGAAAATCAAGTCTTTAAATTCAATTAACGGAACAACAGCTTTAAATATGATTGCCTTAACTAAAGGATGTAAAATCTTAAGAGTTCACGACATAAAAGAAGCCAAAGAATGCATAAAAATATACCAACAACTTAAAATGTGAAATAATGAAATTACATGTCATTAATACTGGAAATTTTAAATTAGACGGAGGAGCTATGTTTGGTGTTGTTCCAAAGTCTCTTTGGAGCAGAACTAACCAGCCTGATAGCAATAATTTATGTACCTGGGCAATGAGAAGTTTATTAATTGAACAAGACAATAGACTTATTCTGATTGACACTGGTATAGGAAATAAACAAAATGAAAAGTTTTTTAGTCATTTTCATTTACATGGTAATGATTCTCTTAAAAAATCAATTAATAACGCTGGATTTTCAATTGATGAGATTACTGATGTTTTTTTAACTCACTTACACTTCGATCATTGTGGTGGTTCTGTAAAATGGGCGAATAATGAAAAAACTCACCTTGAACCTTATTTTAAAAACGCTATATATTGGAGCAATGAAAACCATTGGAATTGGGCTACAGAACCTAACCCCAGAGAAAAAGCTTCTTTTTTAAAAGAAAATATACTTCCATTAAAAGAAAGTGGTCAATTAAAATGGATTAAAAAAGAAGATTCCTTTACAAAATCTGTTTTTAAAAATATTGACGTATTCTTTGCAGACGGCCATACTGAAAGTCAAATGATTCCAATCATAAACTATAAAAATGAAAAAATTGCATTTATGGCTGATTTATTACCAAGTATAGGACATATCCCCCTTCCATATGTTATGGGTTATGATACAAGACCATTAATCACTATGAAAGAAAAAGGTTTTTTCCTTGATTATGCCTATAAAAATAATTTTACTTTATTTTTTGAACACGACCCTATAAACGAATGTTGTAAATTAAAATTGAATGAAAAAGGCATAAGACTAGACTCTACTCATATGCTTAAAGATTTTCTTTAATAATGATTTCAGCAAAAGAAATTAACAAACTAGCACTTCCTGCTATTTTATTTAATATTACAGAACCTATAATTGGCCTTACTGATATTGCTATAATAGGTCAAATGAATGAAAATGCTACTCAAGCTCAAGGCGGTGTGGGATTATCTGCTGGATTAATTGCAACACTTATATGGGGTTTTGCACAAATGAGAACATCATTATCAGCAATAATTAGTCGACATTTTGGCTCTAATCAATTGGAAAAAGTCAAAACCTTAATACCCCAAACTTTTATATTAACCCTAATAATAGGGTTAGTAATTGCTATTTCTATTTCCTATTACTATGAATCTATTGCCCATTTTTTGTATGGAAATATTAATATTATAACGTATCATTTTTCAAAAGAATATTTTACTGTAAGGAGTATTGGCATTCCTATAAGTTTGCTTATAGCGTTGGCTTTTGGAGTTTTTAGAGGGTTTCAAAACACATCTTGGGCTATGTACATAAGCCTATTTGGTGGTGCAATAAATATTATTTTAGATTTCGTACTTGTATTAGGAGTAAATAACATCATTGAACCTATGGGGGTCAGAGGTGCAGCTTGGGCTTCAGTTATTTCCCAAATCTTTATGTTAATGTGTGCTATATATTGCATGTATAAATACACCCCTTTTTATTTAAAATTAAATAAAAAAATAAGCCCTTATTTTAAAGAAATGATTTTGATTTTCACAAACATGTTTATAAGAACCATGGTTCTTAATATTGTTTTTATTCTTTCAAATAGATTTGCAAATCAATATGGTAAAGAACAACTTGCTGCATACACCATCGCTTATAACATTTGGATTTTCACCTCTTTTTTTATAGATGGATATTCGAATGCTGGAAATGCACTTGCAGGTAAATTTCTTGGTGAAAAAGACAACCAAAAACTAGCCTTTTTAGGAAAAAAACTTCTTCAAATAAACATGAAGATTGTTCTAATCTTAATGACAGTATACGCCATTGGATATTTTCATATTGGTTTATTATTTAATAAAGATCTTCAAGTAAACGCTTTATTTGCATCTACGTTTTGGATAGTTATAGTTGCTCAACCCTTTAATTGTATAGCATTTACTTTTGACGGATTATTTAAAGGATTAGGAAGAGCGGTAGAACTAAGAAACACTTTAATTCAGGCAACATTTCTTGTGTTTATTCCCATACTTTATATACTTGATTTTATAAATCTAGGTTTATATTCCGTTTGGACAGCGTTAACAGCATGGATGATATACAGGGGGTTTTCTTTATTTATAAAATTTAAAAAAATTACTAGTTAACTACTATTAATTGCTGAACATTTCTAGTGCCATCTTCTAAGATTGTTTCCACAATGTAATTTCCATTTATAAATTGATTTTGTATCATTAAACAATGATTACCCATTAAGAAATTCTCATTAATAGATTTCATGATTTTTCCAACATTATCATAAATATTAACCTTAACCTCCTGATTACTTTTTAAAAACACAGGAATAGAAATTAGTGACGATGATGGATTAGGAAATATATTACCAATATTGCTTTTCAATTCTTCAACACCAACGTTATTTTCAGCAACTTTTACATATATAGAATAATCCATTGAAAAAGTACCGTTCATTAATCTTATAACGACTAAATAAGGGTTTTCCCTTGCCTCATTATCTGTTGGAGACCACATCAACGATAACTTGGTTTTAAATGGATCATCCGTTGTACCCTGAATGTAAGTCATTGGATTATTTAAAACAAAAGGCTCTCCAAAGGCTTCAGCTAAAATGGTAGACACGCTTGAGTCAACTGCAAATAAATTAAGAGTAAATGGATAATCAGCCATAGCTAAAGCTAATGGAACTCCATTAAAAGTAGAAGATAAAGTATTTGTAGGCAATAATTGTGGAACAGGTCCAGGAGGAAGTACAATAAATTGCATATCTCTTCTAATTTCCCCGATTTTCAATCCATTTCTAAATTCTTCACAAGTTACTGTATACACGAAGTTACCTTGTACAGAAGCTGTCCATGAAATAGTACCTGTTAATGGATCTATAGAAAAAGAAGTACCTGAAGCAGAGGGCGGATTTGTATAACCAGATATTGGAATTCCTGTAGGACTTCCAATATTTTCTTCATGAGGAACACCTAAAGACCATGACAAAGAATCTCCATCAGGGTCAAACGGCAAAGGATTGTATTGCCAAGGAGTGTTAACTGGTAAAAAAACAACTGGCTTAACCATGAAAAAAGGTGAAGAATTAGAAAAATTTAATGGGGGCATATTATTATTTCCATATACCGTAAATTCAGTAAATAATTGTAAATCGTTTGAAGAGGGATTTGGTAAATTTTGGATTGCAGCATTTCTACAGCAATTGCTCCAACTAACCGTATAGGTGCCAGCATTAGGTAAAGAAACAATTGCAGAGTAGTGATACACCTCCACTCCATATGGGAACATTGGCAAAACAGAACCATTTTGTAAACCGAAAATTGGATGCATAGACATTGGATCCAAAATAGAGGTAGCAGTAATTACTTGATTGCCATTAGCATCATAAATTGTAAAATCTTGAGTATTGTTAATTTGAATTCCAAGCGTATCTCTATACAATGTTAAAAGAATTTCGTAATTGTTTCCTTGATCATGCTGAACAACAATCTCTCCACCCATTAAATGGGTTGCAAACAATTGAAAATTTATGAAAAAAATGGATAATAGAGTAAATATTTGTTTCATGGCAACTTTTTTAATTTAAAACGCAAAATAAAATTTAACGTTGCCTCAATTTACAAAAAACTATAGACTTAGGGAAATTTCTTCTTGGCCATATCCCAAATAGCATCCATTTCTTTTAAGTTCATTTTTAATAAATCTTTATTTAAAGATTTCACCTCATTTTCAAGAAAGCCAAATCTTCCCATAAATTTTTTATTAGTTCTTTGTAAAGCAGATTCAGGGTCAACTCCAATAAATCTTGCATAATTTATTAACGAAAATAGTAAATCCCCAAATTCAGCTTCTACCCTTTCAGAATTGATGTTTAATTCACTTTGAAGTTCATATAACTCTTCTTTAACTTTATCTAAAACTTGAGATGCATTTTCCCAATCAAACCCTACACCTTTAACTTTTTCTTGAATTCTAGTTGCTTTAACCATTGCTGGCAAAGATTTAGGAACACCTGAAAGAACTGACTTTTTACCAGATTTTAATTTTATTTTTTCCCAATTCGCCTTAACTTCTTCTTCTCCAGAAACTTCTACATCACCATAAATATGAGGATGTCTTTCAATGAGCTTATCACAGACTGTATTAATAACATCATTAATGTCAAATGATTTTTTTTCTGAAGCGATTTTAGCATAAAAAACTATATGTAATAATAAATCTCCTAATTCTCCCTTAATAGAATTCATATCATTTTCTAAAATAGCATCAATTAACTCATATGTTTCTTCTATGGTTAAGTAACTTAATGATTCTAGTGTTTGTTTTTTATCCCATGGACACTTTTCTCTCAACTCATCCATAATGGAAAGTAACCTGGAAAATGTAGCTATCTCTTTATCTTTCATAAGTGAATCAATTATTAAATATTAAAACTACATTAAAAAAACAATTTAATAAACCGATTAAAAATGTTTAAATTTGTGCTATGCAATTGTTTTTAGTATCAATAGTTTTATTAGGAATCTGCTTTGCAGGAATTGCTATTAAAATAATTTTAAAGAAAGATGGTGAATTCTCTGGCACTTGTGCGAGCAATAATCCATTACTTAATAAAGAAGGTGAAAGTTGTAGTTTTTGTGGGGCTAGACCTGATGAACAATGTAAAAGCAATACTGAAGCAGCATAAATTAATAGTTTTTCCACTCCTTATATTCTCCTAAAGAGTCGTAAACAAAAAGTACTTTTAAACCTAATTGTTTATTGTTCGCAATAAACTTTCTTGAACCTTCTAAACCTTTTACCATAAATGAGGTAGCCATTGCATCAGCAAAATAAGCTTCATCAGCAATAACAGTTGCACTTAATAAATTATGATTTACAGGATATCCAGTAAAAGGATCTATAGTGTGAGCATATCTTTTCCCATTTATTGAAATAAATTTCCTATAATTTCCCAATGTTGCTAATGATTGATTATCTAACAAAATTATCTCTTGGAAATCATTTTCTCCTGGTTTTGAATCATCAACAGGTTTATCTATACCAACACTCCAGAATTTGTTTCTACTATTTTTACCCTTAGCTCTCAACTCTCCACCAATTTCAATTAAATAGTTATTGATGTTGTTTTCATCTAAAAATTCTGCTATTAAATCAACTGAATACCCTTGTGCAATAGCATTAAAGTCAAGCTTTGACAAAGAGTTAAGTTTACAAAATTTATTTTCACTTAATTTAAAGCAGTCTTCTAATTCACATGTTATTAATAAAGAATCAATTTCAAGTGAATCTGGAGCAAAATTATTTTTTTTTGAATCATAAAATCCCCAGTAATTAACAATTGGATATAATGCAGGATTGAATGTTTTATTTGAAAGTTTATAAACATTTAAAGCCTTAGAAAAA
>PBNK01000025.1 GCA_002723085.1 Crocinitomicaceae bacterium
TCTTATTCACATGGATTTAACATAGTTGAGGAAGGAATTGAAATTAGGAAAGACATTACTGTAATTATGGTTGCACCAAAATGTCCAGGAACAGAAGTTCGTCAAGAATATGTAAGAGGTTTTGGTGTTCCAACTTTAATAGCTGTTCATCCTGAAAATGATCCATTATCAAAAGGCTTAGATTATGCAAAAGCTTATGCAGTTGCTACTGGAGGACATAAAGCAGGAGTATTAGAATCTTCATTTGTTGCAGAAGTGAAATCAGATTTAATGGGAGAACAAACTATTTTATGCGGTGTTTTACAAACAGGGTCAATTTTATCTTTCAATAAAATGGCAGAAAATGGAACTGACCCTAGCTATGCTGCTAAATTGATTCAATATGGATGGGAAACCATTACCGAAGCATTAAAACATGGTGGAATAACCAACATGATGGATAGGCTTAGCAACCCAGCTAAAATTGAAGCATTTCGTTTATCTGAAGAGCTTAAAACAATTATGACTCCATTGTTTCAAAAACATATGGATGATATAATGACAGGAGAGTTTTCAAAAACAATGATGGAAGATTGGAAAAATGGCGATGCTAATCTATTAAAGTGGAGAGCTGAAACTGGAGAAACTGCATTTGAAAAAACAGAACCGACCAATGAACCAATTATAGAACAAGAATTTTTTGACAACGGAGTTTTATTAGTTGCACTCGTTAGAGCAGGTGTTGAACTTGCTTTTGAAACTATGATTGATGCTGGAATTAAAGATGCTTCTGCCTACTATGAATCCTTACACGAAGCACCACTAATAGCCAATACAATAGCAAGAAAAAAACTATTTGAAATGAATAGGATCATTTCAGACACTGCTGAATACGGTTGTTACTTATTTGACCATGCATGTAAACCCTTATTGACTGATTTTTTCAATAAAATTGAAAGCAAACACATTGGAAACCCCTTCAGTAATAATAATGATGCTGACAATCAAACATTAATTAAAATAAACGATACAATTAGAAATCATCCAGTAGAGATAATAGGAAAAGAATTAAGAGCATCAATGACTGCTATGAAAAAAATAGTCTAAATGAAATTTAAACCTATTGAAATAAAAGCTATTGAATTAGCTAAAAAAAAGTTACAAGATGTTGTTCTTGAAACTGAACTGCAATACAATGCAAGATACAGCGATGCATTAAAATCTTCAATATGGTTTAAGAGAGAAGACTTACAAAAAGTAAGATCATTTAAAATTAGAGGAGCTTATAACAAAATATCTTCACTTAACAATGAAGACAAATTAAAAGGTGTCGTTTGCTCAAGTGCTGGCAATCATGCTCAAGGGGTTGCTTTATCTTGTAATAAACTGCAAATTGATGGAGTAATATATATGCCTACAATCACCCCAAACCAGAAAATTGAACAAGTTAAAATGTTTGGTGGAAAATTTATTGAAGTAAGGCTTGAAGGAGATACCTATGATGATGCATTTTCAGCTGCAAAAAAATATTGCGAATTAGAAAACAAATGTTTCATTCACCCTTTTGACGACTTAAAGGTGATTGAAGGACAAGCTACTCTAGCTTTAGAAACTATTTGTCAATCAAAAAATAAAATTGATTATATTTTTGTCCCTATTGGAGGTGGTGGATTAATTTCTGGAATAATTAGTGTTTTTAAGCAACTTTCACCAGAAACAAAAATTATTGGAATTGAACCTTCTGGTGCTCCTTCAATGAAAACCTCCCTAGAAAAAAATACAATAGTTACTTTATCTAAAATTGACCCTTTTGTTGATGGTGCTGCAGTTAAAAAAGTGGGGGAAATCAGTTTTTCATTTTGTAAACAATTTTTAGACGATATAATTCTAGTTCCTGAAGGGAAAATTTGCCAGACTATTCTTGATATGTATAACAAAGATGCAATAGTTGTTGAACCCGCTGGGGCTATTGCAATTGCTGGTTTAGATTATTATAAAGATGAAATTAAAAACAAAAATGTAGTCTGTTTAGTTTGTGGAAGTAACAACGACATTACAAGAATGTCAGAAATAAAAGAGAAAGCATTACTTTTTGGAAATTTAAAGCACTACTTTGTTATTAAACTCCCTCAAAGAGCCGGGGCTCTTAAAGAATTTTTAACTGAAATTCTAGGCCCAAATGACGACATAACACATTTTGAGTATACCAAAAAGAATTATCGAGAAAAAGGTCATGCGGTTGTGGGGCTTGAAATAAAAAACGAAAAAGACCTTATTCCTCTAATCGAAAGAATGAAAGCCAATGGGTTTTATGACGAATACTTAAACAACAAAGAAAGCCTAGGTCAAATTTTAGTTTAAAGCTATATTTCAACCGTTAACATATCTGAAAAACGTGTAGTATAACAAGGCGATAAACGTTCTTGTTTTAAACGCCATTTACGATCAAAACCTTGTACAGCTAATCTCACCTTATCTCTTCCCATTCTCGTGTTTAACTTATCCATCACATCCATTAAGTTTTTATGCTTATAAATATTTTTGTTCTCAAACAAACTCAATTGCCTGCTGTAATCCGGAACTATTTCTGAAACTATAACTCCTGCTTTCTTGTAAGTAAAGCCTGACTTATATATTCTTTGTAAAGCAGATATAGCTGATTTTGTTATCATAACTCCATCATTGGTTGGAACGTCTAGCATTATTTTTTGAGAAGCCCTATATTGAGACTCTGAGGTATTAAATGGATTAGTTGTTAAGAAAACTATTACTTTAAATGCCAGGCTTTTTTCTTTTCTTAATTTCATTGCACAACTCGTAGCATAAGAAGCAACTGCCTCTTTTAGCTCGTCAAAATCCCTAACTTTTCTTCCAAAAGATCTTGATGTGCATATGTTCTTTTTTCGCATAACTGAAGTTTCCAAATCATAACAAGAAATCCCCTTAAGCTCTTTTAACGTTCTTAATCCATTAATTTTTAAGTTACGTTTAACCCAACATTCACTTTTTTGAGTTAAATCATAAGCTGTTATTACTCCGTTACTACACAAAAAAGAAGCATATCTTCTGCCTATACCCCAAACTTCACCAATTGGTATTCGCTTTAACACCTTAAGTGTGAATTTAAAATCATTCAACACAAAAACTCCCGTTTTAGTATGTTTTTTAGCCACGTGATTAGCAACCTTAGCTAATGTTTTTGTGGGGCCTATTCCTATAGAAACTGGAATCCCAGTCCATTTTTTCACCTTATGTCTAATTTTAGCCGCTTGTTTATTGACATCTTTAAATCCTTTAAAACCAAGAAAAGCCTCATCAATAGAATACACCTCTATTTCTGGAGATTCTTCTTCTAAAATAGTCATTACCCTTTTAGATAAATCCCCATATAAAGCAAAGTTTGAAGAAAATACTTGAACATTATTTTTTTCAAATATTTCTTTCATTTTAAATGCGGGAGCTCCCATTTTAACACCTAACAATTTTGACTCATTACTTCTAGCTATAACACATCCATCGTTGTTTGATAAAACTACAATAGGTTTTTTATCTAAATGTGGTTGAAAAACACGCTCACAAGAGGCGTAAAAATTATTACAATCTACTAAAGCAATCATACCTTATGAATAACATGAGTTACCACACCCCAAACTTGAAAATCCATTTCCTCATTAATTTGAATAGATTGAAAGTGTTTATTTTCTGGTTTTAAATAAAGCTCACTTCCTTTTTTGCAAATCCTTTTCACAGTAAATTCACCATTTAAAACCGCTAAGACTATACTATTGTTTTTAGGCTCTAAGGCACGATCTATCACCATAACGTCCCCACTAAAAATACCTGCATTTCTCATAGATTCTCCTGTTACACGAATACAAAAAGTAGCTGAAGGGTGTTTAACTAAGTACTCTTGAAGATTAAGGTCTAAATCCATAAAATCTTCAGCAGGAGACGGGAAACCTGCTGGAACATTAGACTGGTAAAAAGGAACATCAAGTACATTTTCATTCATAGAATAAAAACTTAATTCTTTAACCACTTGTATACGCCTTAATTTTTTCAATTTTTTTTATAACATAAATCTCTTTACTTTTTAAAGGAAAACAACTACATGTTCAAAAAAAATTATAAACAATTTGATTAATCTTCACTAGCCAATAAAGGACGATCTAATAACTCTTGATCAAAATTTATCTGCGTCTTACCTTCAGAAATCTTAATAACATCTTTATCTATTTTTTTAAATTCAGATGAAGATTGGTTGTAATGATTTACAGCAGTTCCTAAAGTTTTGCCAAGTTTATCATGATAAGCCTTGTAAGCATTTAAGTGGTTACCCAACTTATCTATGTTCTTCATAATATCTTTAATTGAATTTTCAATCTTTAAATTATGTAAAGCCTTAACAGTAATTTGCAACATAGGAAACAAACTCATTGGCGATACAATCATAACCTTTTTTGTATAAGCATAAGAAACCAAATCTCTAGAATTAATTTGTAGAGTTCCTACCCTACTGTTTAAAAGATCTTGATATAATCCATCTGCTGGGATAAACATGTAAGCATAATCCGTGGTTTTTTCATTTGGACGAATATATTTTGCAGTTTCATCTATACGTAACTTAATGTCTTCTTTAAAACGTTTTTCTAAAGCTGTAACTTCTGCTTTATCAGAACTTTCTACCATTTTATTATAATTATCTAAAGAAAACTTAGCGTCAACAGGTATTATATACTCACCTACTCTAACAATTGCATCTACAGCCTCCCCGTTGTTAAAGTTATATTGCATTTGAAATAATTCAGGAGGCAATACATTAGCCAATAAATTTTGCAATTGAATTTCTCCTAAAATTCCTCGCTGTTTTTGATTGCCCAGTATCTTTTCTAAAGTTTTCATTTGATTAGCAAAACTCAATACTTGTTCATTTGTCCCTTTTATTTTCTCCAACTCTTTAGTTACTTCAGTAATTACTTTATTAGAATCTGAAAATTGCTTTTGCATATCAGTTTTTGAAGTTTTGTGAAATTCATTGATTTCTTTATTTATCCCTGAAAGTTTTTGATCAATTTCTAATCTGCTTTTTTCAGCATCATTACTTAATTCCTTTCTTACCTCTTGAATTTCTTTTCGAAGTTCAGAATTCAATTGAACTAATAAATCTTGAGATTGACCATTATCATCTTTTTTACGGAGGATTAAAAAAACTACTGCAACAAGTAAAAGAATGAGTATAACAACTATGATAATTTCCATAAATATTAATATATAACTAAGTTAATTATTTAATATATAAATTAAGTACATAAACAATTTACGTATATAAAAGCATCTAATATTTAATTTACAGAAACTAATAAATCTGAATTAAACATTGCTATGGGTGAAATGACCTTTTCATTTAAAGGAACATCATCTCCATAACGTTTCTTCATGATATTTTTAACTTCAGGACTAGATAAATCAAAATCTTTTAGAAGCTCTAATTTTCCTATATCTATTCCTAGGGCTTCATGGTAAATTTTCCATACAAGTTCAGAACAATAAATTTCATCATTAGACCAATTAAAAAGAAAATCGTATGGTTTTTTTTCAAAACGATCTCCAACTGACTTCATTTTTAAAAGTGCTTCATCATTTAAAATATCATCAGAATTTTTCAATCTTTTTAAAACATAATGACCATCAACACCTCTTTTAATCCAATCTTCAAGTGGAGTTAATTTAACTGGCCCAACAGCTTCATAAACATAAAATTTATCATCGTTTTCATATATAACACCCATATGGGTATACTTAGACCCAGTAGCTAAACGAATGGCTTTGCTTTGTTCATTATTAGATTGATGGAAAATAATATCCCCATTTCTAAATTCATGATTAGCTAATTCATTGATAGAATTAGCATAATCAAAAGAAAAAAAAGGCAACAAAAAACCAACAAAAATTAATTGATTAATTATGGTTTTTATTGATAAAAACACAACAAATTAAATTTTTAATTTTTAACATCATAACTCAAATCTATAGTAATGCTGGCTGTTTTCTTTTTAGAAGAAGTGTTAAAAGCTCCTCCCCAAGAATAACTTTCATCACTATTTTGACCTACAATCTGAAGAACACCCATATCGGCAAAATTTAAATCTCCAAGAGATGCGCCAGACTTTTCAACTATATTTTCAGCTCTAAGTTTAGCGTCTTCAGTTGC
The DNA here is from genome assembly GCA_002723085.1 of Crocinitomicaceae bacterium. GTDB lineage: Bacteria > Bacteroidota > Bacteroidia > Flavobacteriales_D > Parvicellaceae. The sequence goes on from PBNK01000025.1 coordinate 6,191, forward strand.
TCTTGAAATAAGATCTAATTTTAAACTTGGCAGTTCACTGTAATAATACCTTGGATTATATGAATAGAACCTTACTCCACTATTTAAAACCTCAGTAATCATTCTTGATACTTTCTCAATATTGGCAACATTTTTTGATTCTATCATAACTTCTTGTGTCAAATTGAATGTTTTAAATTCTCTGCCTATAATATCTCCATCGTTAGAATATAAAGTCTCAAAAACCTCATCAGTGCTTACTGGTCCAAAAACAATGTTTTCTTTTGAAACACCATTGCTGACTAAAAAGTCTTCAACAATTTGTTTATCATTGGTTATGGCAGCATATGCTTCCTTAAGATTTACTTTCTCCCTCTTGTAACTCCCTTCCCAAACAATTAAATCTGATTCGAAATCTTTTTGAGCCATTCCTTTTACTTCTATTCGTCCGTCATTATTATCTGGATATCTATTTAAATAAGTCCAACAAGATAAAGCAACAGCCAAGATAATTGCGGCTGAATATATGATTGCATTTTTATTATTCATTTTGTATTTTTTAGTTGTTTATAGCTAATTGAGAAGACGTTTCATTTCCTAAAGTTTGAATATAAGAAAAAGCCTTTTCTCTTGGGATATTTACCGAATTAAATTTTACTTTATTTGTAAAAAATTTAGTAACTGTTTCTTTATTTACTTTATTTCTATACTCTTCAGAACTAATGTAGGCAACTTTTAAGTCAGGAAGAATTGCAAACAACTCTACATTTTCCTCTGGGAAAAAAGGCACGTCATCCCAATCAGAGTTATTAAATGTAAGTACTCCATTTTGATCATTTAAAACAACATATAGTTTTACTTTATTAACCATGGGTAAAAATTCATTATCAAAATCAAACTCATAAGTTCCTTTTGCAAATATTTCAGTGTTCACTAATTTATCGCAATTCCAAATCCCCATGGATTGAATGGAAAATGTATTAACTAAATCGCTTTCTAATTCTAATCTAGCCTCTTCTTGTTCCTTTTTAGCTAGTAACTCTTCATATTTTTTTAAATTTTTATCATAGCTTTTTATTGCTTTAGCCAATTGCTTGCCTTTTAATGCTGGAACAGCTGTTAATTTAAATCTTTCTTTTTTCTCTCTCCTTGGGTCACTCAACCAATATTTTTTACTAAAAGAAATTTCAAAAACATTCTTCTCATTGTCTTTTTTTCGAACTTTTATTTTGTCCCAACCTTTTCTTAATTGATCGTATGGAATTGGCTCATTATTTTCTCTTATCATAACCCAATCCACATCTTTAAAAGATTTTAAATGAGGCGAATTTTTTAAATCTATTGAAAGAGAAAAAATAAAATCAGAACTATCAGGTTTTGGATCTTCTGGCAAATCAATTGGCGAAGATATAGCTGCTAATGCATTTAATTTCACCTGATTTGAATCGTTTGAAAACTTTCCCTTTTCAATCCATTCTTCATCGTTTTTTAAATAATAAAGATTAAAACTATCATCAACATCATTAAGAGCTGCCAAATTTACGCCAATGGATTTTCCTTTTTGTAATTCAAGTTCATAATTTGAACTATAAGCACGTATATCAAACATTCCTCCAGATTGCATGTATTTATTTCTGTCATCGTTCATCTGCATTGGAATTCCAGACAACAATATATCTTTAGCCTTGTGAAATTCTTTAAACTTAATAGTTACTTCCCCTTTTACTGATTTACCAGTTTTATATACAAAAGCATTATTTGGTATTGATAAATGTGTGCCATTTGGGGCGTGGTATTCAAACCCATCGTTTACATCAAAAGTCAACTCTGTATATTCAAAATCATTGCCAAACACGGTTTGAATTCCATTTTCATAACTATGCATGTATTTATAATGTGAATAACATGCAAAACTTAATGCTAGAACTGAGATAGTTCCTACTATCCATTTTATTTTTTTATTCTTTTTTGAAGTTTTCATAATATATAATTTTAGTGGTTAATGATTTATATTTTTAAACTAGTTAGATCATAGCAGATAAGTTTCCCATTGCACTCTACCAATAATTCTTTTTTTCCATCTCTGTCAATATCTTTTACAAGAAGAGGTCCTTCTTCACCTGAAGGTAACCTTAAGGTCAAAACTTCAGAATTATCATCTACTTTAAATAATTTAACAATCGATTGCCTGTTCCATTCATCTTTTGATGTATTTGGACCAAATTCCCACTTCACTAATCTACATGCACCAACATTTGTTTTAATTTTAAAAGGGGAAATTTCAACTGTACCATAATATTCTTCATTTAAATACCCCCAATTGTCCTTAGAAAACTTATTGAATTGCTTAATAATAGAAACTGTATTGTTTTCAGCATTGTATATGTAAATGGTGTTATTAGACACAAATGCAGCTTCAACATCGTTAATTTTATAATTATAAACACTAGTTTTCCCCCATGTTCCATTATTAAATTCAAATGAATAAGGAATTCTATTAATTAGTTTTCCTTTGTAATTAAACACCAATATCTTTCCTTTTTTATTTTTTGATTCGTTTTCTTCTGAATCAATATTTGGTAACTCTTTAGCATAAGTAAGTACTTTAGTATTTTTTCCTTTACCAACTACTAAAGGAGTAGCTTTAGTCATATTAACTTTATATTTTACTTTATTAGTAACATCGTTAAACTCACTTGGAATTTTCCATAAAACTTTTCCATTAATACCATTAATGGCTTTTATGTTTGAACCACCATACAATACATCCACAACACCATCTCGATTAAAATCACCTATCCCAGGTTCATGAAAAAAAAGTTCTCCATCTGTAAAATGAGCCTGAAGTTTAAAAACATAGCGATTATCTCCTTCTTTCCATCCGCTAAATGCCCTATCTCGATGTTGCCAAACAGTATTACCTGTTTTAGGATCAACAGCTCTTACTTCACCAGTTTCTGTTGCAAATACAATAAAATTATTTTCTTTGTTTTTTATTAAAGTTGGCTTGTGTTCAACATCACCTGAGACTGGAATTCTCCAATTTATTTTTCCATTTAAATCCGTTGATATAAATTCATCATTATCATTTCCAAAAAATAAATTCCCGTTATGATACAATAAACCATTAACGTCCATATCTCCTAAATTAGCATCACAAAACTTTGATGAAATTTTTCCGTTTTTAGTGTTGATCTTATAAACTCCACTTTTCTTATCAACATGACGCCAATCTCTAAAGTGATCACCATTAGAACCAACGTATAAGTAATTTCCAACGAGTTCATAATTTGATCTATAACTCATATTTCCAATATCAACATCCCATTTCTTTTCCAATACCTTATCGACATCTAAAGGTAATTTTGGATTTTTAACTGCATTAATATTATTCAACACATTATCTACAGCATGCTTTTTAAAATAGGTGTTTAATTTTCCTTTAAGGGTTGGCTTAACATCTAAAGAAGTTGATTTTTTAGTTAAATCAGGAGTTTTGACGATTTCATTCTTTTTGTGATGTTTAGTATTGTTTTCTTCAATAGCTAAACTAGTTGAATGTTTATTATCTAAATGTAATGTTTCTCTTTTTGATTCGCTTGTCAATGAATTTGTAAATCCTAACAATCCAAGAGTTAAAACTCCTACGCTTCCCATTATTATTTTTGTTTTTGTTTTCATGATTTATGTTTTTATTTTTTAGTTAATTTTCTGTATTGAAGAATCCTTTCTTTTGGAAATGGACTTATTTGAACTTTATCACTTTGATTTCCTCCCAAACAATAGACATAATTTTCGTCCTCTGAAATGAATAATCCTACGTGACCAGCAGATGACTTTTGACTGTTTCTCCAAAAAACTATAACATCTCCAGGAGATGGACAGTTTGTAAGTTTTCCTGTTGATAACCAAGATTTGGCCCTAAGTCCCGATGGGTATTTAGCCCCTATTTGTTTTGCACAATAATTTATAAAAGCAGCACACCAAGGAGTTTCATCATCATTAATGTTTTTATATCCTAATTCATGAAATAAATTAACTACATTTTGATTATGACTTTTTCCTGCTGTTTCAGACATTCCATAAAAGCCCGCAACTTTATCTAACATATTGCTTTGCAATTCATTTAAATGAATATTAAGTTTAGATTTTATATAGACAGACAAGGAACTTGAACTGAAATATCCATTTATAAATAAATCCTCTATCTCTTGGGCAATATTTAAATACTTTTTCTTTTCTTTTTTATTGATTTTTTTAGAAACATTTGGTTTAGGAGATGGAGGCAACCAAACAGATAAGTAATCTGTTGAATCGTTAAAGATATCATTAGCATATTTTAATTTACTTTTGGTTTTATCTAATTTAAAACGAGATTCTTTCTTAGCTAGAGATATTAAATGCTCATGTATGTAATTTAATAAAACGGTATCATGATTAGCAATTTCATTTACCAATTTATTAGAATTGAAATTAGAATAGCTTAAATACCGAATTGACCGATCAAATAAATAATCCTTCTTTTTATTATCATATAACCTAAAGTAAGACAATGCTAAATAATAGTAAGTAACTCTGTCTATATTTTCCCTACTTAAATTCCTATTTCTACCTATTGTGATACAACGTTCATATTTTTGTTTTTCATATAAATGTTGAATTCTTTTCTGATGAAAATTTAGTTTTAGTTTATTGCTTCTCGATTGACCTAAAAATATGAAAGGCAGCAACAAAAAAGGCAATGTTATCATATTTCTCGTACTCATTATTTTTAATTATCAATAAAATTGGTTGAGTAGAGTTAGCTTATAGGCAGAATTAATTTATTTAGTTTATACATCTATAACCAAGAATTAAAAAAAGGGTACAAATAATTTTAAAACATACTTATAAATAGAGAAAAGCAAGTAAAAAAAATTAACTTTATAATCTGTTATTTAGATAATACATTTTACAAAAAGAAAGTAAATGTCAGACAAAAAAAAACCGATTTTAAATAAGCTATTTGAATCAAAAAACACTCATATTGAACCTGCTGAAAAAATAAATAAAGAAGAATTTATAAAAACCGTAAAAAGCAGAAGAAGTGTAAGAATATATAATGAAGAACCAATCTCAGAAAAAGACATGAAAGAATGTCTTGAATTGTCTCTACTAGCCCCAAACTCCTCAAATCTTCAACCTTGGGAGTTTTATTGGGTGAAAAGCAAAACAAAAAAACAAAAACTTATAGAATACTGTTTAGGTCAACCGGCAGCAACTACTGCACAAGAGCTAGTGGTGGCAGTTGCCAGACCAGATTTTTGGAAAATTAACCAAAAAAGAATGCTTGAATTGTTTAATGAAATGGGTGAAAAAACCCCAAAATCAGCCACAACATATTATAAAAAAATAGTTCCTCTTGCCTATAATCAAGGGATATTTTCAATTAGAGGTTACATTAAAAAGATAGTAATGGAAATACGTGGTCTAAAAACTCCCACTCCTAGAGAACCATATAATAAAAAAGGAATGGCTGTTTGGGCACATAAATCAACTGCTTTAGCTTGCGAAAACTTAATGCTTTCTCTCAGAGCATATGGATACGATAGCTGTCCAATGGAAGGAATAGATTCAAGAAAAATTAAAAAATTACTAGGTTTGTCTACTCCTGCTGAAATCTCAATGGTTATTAGCGCAGGGAAAAGAGCTACCAACGGTGTTTATGGAAAACAACTTAGGTTTAAAAGCTATAATTTTATTCATGAAATTTAAATGAAAAAACAATTCTTATACACTTTAGCATTTATTCTTTTTTTTGTAAAAATTCAATATGCACAAAATCAAAATATAGATTTTAAAATTGAAATTATTGAAAAAATGACTAATTCCATTAAAGCACAAAACCAAATGAGTTTTACTATGGAAAAGAAGGAAAGAGATATAAAAGTCACAAAATTTCCAAAATTTGTTAGCGGTAAATTTTATGCTAAACTAAATGTTAACCCTTTTAAAATTTACATTAAAAGTTTTCATCCAAGCCCAGGTGCTGAGATTTTATTCAAAGAAGGATGGAATGATAATGAAGCATTAATAAATCCAAATGCATTTCCATATTTTTCATTATCATTTAAGCCAGAACATAATTTACTTCTTGCTGGAGGTCATCACTGTTTAAAAGAAGCTGGCTTTAAATTGTTGTGTAAAATGATTGAGCATTATAAGAAAATATATGGTCATAAAGTATATGATTTGATTGAGTACAATGGATTTTATTCTTGGAATGATAGAAATTGTCATAAAATAACTATAAAATTTCCTGATTATAAGATTTTAAATTATAAAAGTAAGAGTGGTGATAACCTTTATAAAATAGCTGATAGGTTACTTATAAATGTAAGTAAACTAAGAGAATTAAATCCAAAAATTGATGACACCGATTTTTTACAGGAAAATCAAGAGATAATCGTCACCAATCTTTATGCTGAGAAAATAATTTTATATATAGATTCTGAAAACAATTTCCCTATTTATCAAGAAATACATGACAGAAAAGGACTTTATGAAAAATTTATGTACCTCACATTAGATATTAATAAAGAAATAAATGATGAGGAATTTAGTAGAGATTATAAAAACTATAATTTTTAACCATTCTATTTAATTTCTTTAGAATTTCCATAAATTTTTTACATTTGCCGCATGCAAATTCAAGTGCTAAAATCAAAAATTCACAGAGTTAAGGTAACAGATGCAGATCTTAACTATATAGGAAGCATTACCATAGATAGAAATCTTATGGAAGCTTCTAACCTAATTGCTGGAGAAAAAGTTCAAGTCGTTAATATAAATAATGGTGAAAGACTGGAAACTTATGTTATACCTGGAAAAAGAGATAGTGGTGAAATTGCACTAAATGGGCCAGCAGCTAGACGAGTTGCAAAAGGAGATATTGTAATAATTATTGCTTATGCTCAAATGGATTTCGAAGAGGCTAAGAACTTTGAACCATCAGTTATTTTCCCAGACGAAACAAACAACACTTTGGTCTAAATCTTTAAAGTTTATTTTCAAAAAACTTACAATCACTAAAACATTCAGTTTTCTTTTGCTATTTTGTTAGTTGTTTTCTATCAACAATAAAAAATTAACTTATTATAATGGACAGAAGAAAATTCGTAAAAATAAGCGCCATAGGATCAGCAGCAATTGTTTTAGATCCCTCTAAAGAAGATAAAGTTAAATTAAATAACCATTCTTTTACAAAAGGCAATTCAACTGTTATATCTACATGGAAACCAGGGTTAGAAGCAAACAAATTTGCTTGGAAAATCTTAAGTAAAAATGGGAAATCAATTGATGCAGTAGAAGCAGGAGTAAGAGTTATTGAATCTGATGCAAACAATAAAAGTGTTGGTATTGGAGGACTCCCTGATAAAAATGGAATTGTTACCCTTGATGCCTGTATTATGGACCACAATTACAACTGTGGTTCTGTGGCTTTTTTACAAGACATAGAACACCCCATTTCTGTTGCTAGAAAAGTTATGGAAGATACACCTCATGTCATGCTTTGTGGCAAAGGTGCTTTAGATTTTGCAATCGAAAAAGGATTTTCAAAAACTAACTTATTAACTCCTGAAGCTGAAAATGACTGGAAAAAATGGAAGGAATTACAAACTGAAAAACTTCCTGAAATAAACCACGAAAATCACGACACCATTGGAATGTTAGCCATTGATGAAGATGGTGATTTATCAGGTGCTTGTACAACTAGTGGCTGGGCATATAAATTACATGGAAGAGTTGGAGACTCTCCTATTATAGGTGCAGGTTTATATGTTGATAACGAAATTGGAGCTGCATGCGCAACTGGTTTAGGTGAAGCCATAATCAAAATTTCTGGCAGTCATCTTGTAGTAGAACTAATGAGGCAAGGGCTAAAACCCAATGAAGCATGCTATGAAGCTGTTCAAAGAATAAAGAAAACAAATAAAAATCTTAAAGATTTACAAGTTGGCTTTTTAGCTCTTAACAAAAAAGGAGAACATGCAGGACATAGCATGTATGCAGGATTTAATTATGCTTTAAAAAATTCTAAAACTGATAAATTAATTGATACAAAGTATGAAATGGAATGGTAAAAATTACCTTTTGATTTTTTTTATTGGATTTTGTATTAGTTGTTCAAACGAAACTAAATTCAAAGAATTAAACACAAGTTTAATCCCATATCCAAAAAAATTAACAAAAAACGATAAGCATTTCTCATCTTCTGAAATTGTTATTTCATTTTCAGAACAATTTCGAAAAGAGGCCATTTATTTGAAAAATGCATTATCTGAATATCCTGAAATAAAAATAATACTTAGTGATACTAACCTAAAAGGAAACATTCAACTTATTAAGTCCAATCAGCTAGACACAATAAAAGATTACTACGAATTATATATAAATCAAAAAGAAGTTTCTATTAATGCACGAAGCAGTGCAGGTATTTTTTATGGGATTCAATCCTTAATTCAATTAACAAAACTTAATAATCAACAAAAATCATTAGATCTAATTTATCCTTGTCTTTCGATAAAAGATTGGCCTGAATTTTCTCATCGTGGAATGCTAATAGACTGTTGTAGGCATTTTTTTGAAGTATCAACAATTAAAAAATATATTGATCTTTTAGGATTTTATAAAATGAATGTTTTACACTGGCACTTGACTGAAGATCAAGGATGGAGGTTAGCCATTGATAGGTATCCAAAATTAAATACTATAGGCTCATGGCGAAAAGATAGTTCAGAAATATACGGTGGGTTTTATACTAAAGAAGAAATTAAAGAAATTGTACAGTATGCATCTTTAAGGCACATTGAAATAATTCCAGAAATAGAATTACCGGGTCATTCTCAAGCAGCAATAGCGTCTTATCCATATTTATCTTGTAAAGGTGACAACGTAAATGTTGCTAATGATTGGGGAGTCTTTAAAGAAATTTATTGTGCTGGAAACGATAGTGTATTTATATTTTTAGAAAACATTTTTGATGAAGTAATTGAATTATTTCCTTCCAAATACATTCATATAGGAGGGGATGAAGCTCCAAAAAAAAGATGGGAAAATTGCAAAAAATGTCAAAAAAGAATCAAAGATGAAAACCTTAAAGATGAACACGAACTTCAAAGGTACTTCATAGAAAGAATTGCAAACCAATTAAAAATGAAAAATAAAACAATAATTGGTTGGGATGAAATTCTTGAAGGAGGTAATATTGAAGGCGCAATTGTACAGTCGTGGAGAGGTTTTGAAGGAGGAATATCAGCAGTAAAAAAAGGAAATAGAGCTATAATGTCACCAACTTCACATTGTTATTTTGATTATGATATAAACACAACAAACTTATATCAGGTATATAATTTTGATCCTATTCCAGAAAACCTATCAAAAAAAGAGAAAAAACTCATAATAGGTGGAGAATGTAATCTGTGGTCTGAAAGGATTTTAAATGAAAAAGAGTTAGATCAAAAAACGTTTCCAAGACTTTTAGCTATGAGTGAAGTGCTTTGGACTTATCCACCAAAAAGAGATTCTTCATCTATTGAAAACAGAGTTAACAAACACTATACTTTATTAGAGAATTTAGGAGTTAACTATGGAATAGCTGTTGAACCTATTGCAATAAAGTGCATCAACAATTCAAATCCATCAAAAGTTAAAATAGTTGCTGGTGAATCATCCTTAAACTTCAAATACAAATGGGATACAGATTCAAAAATGAAAGATCTAAATGAAAATAACACTATACAAATTAATCAAACAGGTGTATTATCAATTCAAGCATTTAAAAATGAAAAAAAATATGGAGCACCTCATTTTCAAAAATTTTCAAAAAACAAAGCCAATGAAGGTATTGTTAAATATATATCATCTTACAGTGAATTTTATGAATCAAATCACAATTACACATTAACCGATAGTAAGATTGGGGGATTAAACTTTAAAGATGGAAACTGGCAAGGTTTTTTTGGAAAAGACATTGAATGCATATTGGATTTACAAAAGACAATTCCTATATCTTTAATTCAAAGTAATTTTTATCAATACAATAATTCTTGGATCTTTTTACCAAAATATTTAGAAATACATCTTTCTTTTGATGGTGAAAATTGGGAGAAATTAGAAAAAAAACAATCTATTGGATCGCCTAAAAAAAGAGGACACTTTATTGAAACAATTTCAATAAAATGTAATAATAAAAATGCAAGATATATAAAATTAATTGCTAAAAATAGAGGACCAGTACCAGATTGGCATGAAGCTGCTGGTTCTAAATCCTGGCTATTTATTGATGAAATTATAATAAAATGATAATTGAATGCTGTATATCAACTATTGAGGGGGCAAAAGCTGCTCAAAAATGGAAAGCAAATAGAGTTGAGTTATGTAGTGATTTGCATAAAGATGGATTAACACCTTCAGAATCAAAAATAAGGTCATGTTCTAAAGCATTTAAAGGAGAAACTCATGTTATGATTAGACCTCATAACAATGGATTTGTATACAGTGAAAATGAAATTAAATTGATGATTAATCAAATTAAAATAGCTAAAAAATTAAATGCAAAAGGGGTGGTTTTTGGAGCACTAAATGAATTAAATAAAATAGATATTAACGTAAACAAAATATTGGTCAAGCAAGCAAAAGATTTAAAACTTACATGTACTTTTCATAGAGCTTTTGATTTTTGTCAAGAACCAATAAAATCATTAGAAGAAATAATATCATTACACTTTGATTGGCTATTGACTTCAGGTCAAAAAAATACAGCTATTGAAGGAATAAATTTTATTAAAGAAATAATCAAAATAAGCAATCATCGAATCAATATTTTGGCTGGTAGTGGAGTCAATGCTTCAAATGCGAAAAAATTATCTGAAACTGGTGTTAATGGATTGCATTTCACCATCGACAAAACAGGGTCAGTAAATGAAAATAAAATTATAGATATCAAAAACACTATTCAATAACAATTTCATCAAAAAACAACCAAGTTTCTCCACCATAACCAAGATGCCACTCAGGACATTTCCCAAAATTAGTTGCTTTCACCTTAATGTATTTCGTTGAAATTGGTTTTTCTAAAGAAACCTTAAAGTCTTTAATAAATGAGCCGTATTCATTTACTGAAAAGTCATTGTTCAACAATCCTATTGATGTAAAGTTTTGACCATCATTTGAAGTAAAAAATTCCACATCTTTTGGAAACCATATCCAGGATTTAATATCTTGAATTGATCCAATAGAAACATTAGATATTTGTTTTATACTTCCTAAATCTACTAATGCCTCAAAATCTTGTCCTTGAAAACCTTGCCAAAAACCAGTTGGATAGCTATTAGGGCCACGAAGCCCATCAATTAAAGCTTCATCACCTCCAGCATTGTACTGATTACTATAAGTTGATACAAGCTTAATTTTTCTATTGCCATCTTTTTTAGAGTAAGATGAAAGAACATTATTACTTCTAACATTATTAGAAATGGAGTAAGCCTCTATTTTTTTAGAATCATATATGTAAAATGGAGCATTATACACTTGAAAAGCTGGAGCCTTTAAAACATTAAAATCATTGGAGTGATATTCTCTATATAATATTTGAGAATTAGCATCTATGCTTTTTAGTGAAACCAACAATGAATCAGAAAAAGAATTAGACGAAGTTTCAAAATAAGGAACAGTGGAAATATTAAGTGTTGTATCAATACTAGAATTAGGCAAATCATTTATTCCCCAGTTTTCATTTGGTGTATTCCCCATTTCAAATACCAATTCACCACCCTTCATAATTGTAGAATGACTTATGTAATTTTTATCGAATGAGTTGCCATTTAGTGAAGCGTTTTGAATGTATATTTGATCACTCTTCTTTTTATTTGTTTTAATAGTAAAAACTTTTCCATTTTCTAAATGAATTGAAGCTTTTGTAAATAATGGAGATCCTATTGTATAGTAAGGCAATCCAGGTGTTACAGCATAAAAACCTAGAGCACTTAAAACATACCAAGATGACATTTGTCCACAATCTTCATTTCCTGAAAGACCATCAGGTTGAGTAGAATATTGTTCTTTTAGAATTTGTGAAACTCTATACTGTGTTTTATAGGGTTTTCCAATATAATTATATAAATATGCCATATGATGACTAGGTTCATTTCCATGAGCATACTGACCAATCATTCCAGTAATATCAGATTGATGTCTGCCAACTAATTTTGAATCTGTTTCAAACAATTGATCTAAAATATTTTCAAAATTATCTTCCCCTTTATGGAGTTTAATTAATCCTTTAATATCATGAGGAACAAAAAAGCTGTATTGCCATGAATTGGCTTCTGTATAATTATAATTTACCTCTTCGGGAATGAAACCTAATTTAAAATTCCCATTTAATTTTGGTTGCATAAAACCTGATTTTGGGTTAAATATATTTTTAAAATTTTGCGCTCTATTTATGTATTTATTAAAATTTAAAGTGTCATTTAATTCATTTGACATTTGAGCAATGCACCAATCGTTATAAGAATATTCTAAATTTTTAGAAACAGATTCAGCCTCATCTTCAGATGAAATGTATCCATTATCATTAAATTCAGGAATGCCCAACTTATCCCTGTTAGAAACATGTAACATTGCTGGATATAATTCTTTTGCCTTATCCTGGGAAATATTTTTTACATAGGCATCTAAAATCACAGAAACAACATGATATCCAATCATACAGCCAGTATAATTTGCACAAAGTTCCCATATAGGCAATTGACCTCCATTTTGATATTGAGTCAAAAAAGTATTTAAAAATTCACTTGTTTTTTTCTGTTCAATAAGAGTAAATAAAGGATGTGTAGCTCTGAATGTATCCCATAAAGAAAAAACAGTATATACAGGAACATTTGAGTGGTGAACATTAAAGTCAGTTCCTCTGTATGAACCGTCCACGTCACTAATTATATTAGGAGCTATCATAGAATGATATAAAGAAGTATAAAATATTTCCTTTTCTTCATTAGACCCTCCTTCAATTTCAATTTTACTTAAAGCTTTTGTCCATATTTCTTGTGCTTCATTTTTGTATTTATCGAAAACCCAATGTGTTGCTTCAGCCATTAAATTAGCTTTGGCATTTTCAGGACTTACAGTAGATACTCCCACCTTAAGCATTAATTTATCAGAATTTAGGTTGCTGAAGATTAGGGCTAATTTTGTTGAATCTCTTAATTCTAAATCAGATTGTTGATTATAAATTACATTTTCAAAAGGTTGAGAAGTTTGTATACAAAAATAAAAATGTTGATTTTCAGCCCAAGAACTAGAAATTCTAGACCCCATTATTTCTTTTTTAGAAGTTACATCAAGTTTCCAATCTAATAATCTATCTCTGTGTTCTAAATCAATAATGACATGTGCAGCTTTTTTATTTTTAAATGTATACTCATGAATGCCCACTCTTTGAGTGGAAGTAAATTTACAATGGATATTATTCTTGTCTAATAAAACTTCATAATATCCAGTACTAGCTGTTTCATTAGCTTTTTTAAAAGTTGAAGAATATCCATTTTCAATGCTGTCTTTAAAACCATTGTCAAAACATATATCATCTTGAGATGGCATGATTAATAAATCGCAATAATCTGCTATACCAGTTCCGCTTAGATGTGTATGACTGAATCCATAAATGATTGAATCTGTATAATGATAACCAGAACAACCATCCCAACCCTCAAGCCTAGTATCGGGACTAATCTGTACCATTCCAAATGGCAACGTTGCACCAGGAAATGTATGGCCATGACCACCAGTACCAATAAAAACATTTACCAGTTCATATGGTGAAAATATTTTATCTTTTGAAGATGTATTTTCACAACTGACTAAAAAGAAAAAAAATATTAGAACAGTAAAATATTTATATATAAAATTCATTTTATTCCTCTTCTATGCCCTGTAATTTGAGAGCATTTTTTGTTAAAAATGCATACAATAATAGATATACAAAACAAATAACAGCAACCCAATATGAAGATTGAATACTGAAAATATCAGCTAATTTACCTTGGATAGGAGGAATAATTGCTCCTCCAAGAATCATCATTACTAAAAATGCGGAGCCTTGTGATGTATATTTGCCAAGTCCACGAATACTCAGTGAAAAAATACATGGCCACATTATAGAACAAAAAAGCCCTCCAGTCAATAAAGCAAATAAAGCAACTGATCCAGATGAAAACAATCCAATTAAAATACCAATAATCCCCAAAAGACTGAATATTTTCATTGTTCTTATTGGCTTATCTTTTGCCATAAAAAATCCAAAAATTTGAACACCAACACAGGAAGAAAAAATAAGTATTTCATTTATGTTATATGAACCAAAATTCACTGCTAAAATCACACCAAAAGCAATATATGGAACAAGTATATATAACCATCTCTTTAAACCTTTAGATGGATTAAAAACTGTTATTGCCCCTACCCATCTTCCAATCATTAATCCTCCCCAATATAAAGAGATATAGGGTGCAATTTGAGCATCATCCATTTTTGGCAATCCTAAAGGATTTAAAATACCGTCTTCTGAAAATTTTAATAATTCCCCCAAATTACTCTGAATCGTAACCTCAACACCAACATAAGTAAAAATAGCAAGCATACCCAAAATAAGTTGAGGCTTTTGCATAGCACCCCAGCCAGACGGATTTTTTGAAGAACTAAAATAGGCAAGAATTAAAGCTAAAAGAATAGCAACCAAAGCTGCAATTAAATAAAACAATCTTTTATTTTCTAAATCATTTATATTGATATTTTCGTTTGAAACATTGTAAGATAAAAAAACACTAACAAAGCATAGAATAATAATCACCGATAAAATAAGAAGTAAAAAAATGGCTTTATTGGCAGATTCAAATGAAGATTCTGTTTTACCTTGAGGAAGTTTTTTTGAAAAATAAAAAAGGGATGCTGCTCCCAAAAATAATACAGCTACACCAAGATATAAATTTTGTAATGTAGATAATTTAATCCCATCATTTTTAATTAAATCGTTCAATTCTTCACCAGATAGAGGGGTTGATCCGAAAATAATTAATGCCACTACAATAGGCCCAATGGTAGTTCCAAAAGAATTAATGCCTCCGGCTAAATTAAGACGATGAGAACCTTTTGATGGATCACCCAATGATGCTACAAATGGATTAGCTGCAGTTTGTTGCAATGAAAACCCAAGTCCAACAATGAATAAAGCTCCCAGTACGTAATAAAAAACACTTGCTTCACCAAACTCAGCTCCATTTACAGCAGGAAACATCAAAAGAGCACCCAAGGAAGATATTATTAAACCATATATAATTCCATTTTTAAAACCCCAATTATTCAAGATATCTTTTCCGAATGCGCTAGACAAAACAAAAAGTGCTAAAGCTCCAAAATAGTAAGCCCCATAAAAAGCAAAATCAACCAATTGAGACTGAAACTGATCAATATTAAAATACGTTTTACAAAATGGGATAAATACACCATTAGAAGCAGCAATAAAACCCCAAAAAAAGAAAACAGTTACAAGAGTTGATAAAGCAGAATTATTATTATTTGACATAATTGTGTTTTTGATAAGCCATAAAGAAACAATAAATTTTAATTAATGTTTTAAATACACTATGTGTTTTTTTAATTTTCATACTTAATATTTTGTTGCTATTAAATTTTTGACAAACAATATTAAATGTAAACTCATTGAATTACCTTTGCAAAAAAAAAAATGAACAACACTACTGTTAAAGGGTTTTCAAAATTATCAAAAGAAGGTAAAATTGAATGGATTGTAAACAAATATCTTGGAGGGGATGACAAAAGTGTAGGTCTTCTTAAAAGTTATTGGCACGAAGACGAATCTGTTCAAAAAATTCACGATGAATTTATTGAAAACACCATTACTAACTTTTATTTGCCTTTTGGTGTAGCCCCTAATTTTTTAATTAATGGCAGAATTTATTGCATTCCAATGGCTATTGAAGAAAGTTCAGTTGTTGCAGCAGCTGCAAAAAATGCTAGTTTTTGGATGAACAGAGGTGGATTTAAATCAGAAGTAATTTCAACAACTAAAATTGGTCATGTTCATTTTGCTTGGTACGGTGACTTTGAAAAACTTAAAGTTTTCTTTGAAAGCATAAAGCATAAATTTATTGAGGAAACTCAAAACCTTACTACCAACATGAGGTCAAGAGGAGGTGGAATTTTAGACATTCAAATCCTAAATAAAACTCATTTAGAACCCAACTATTATCAAATTCAAGCAAAATTTGAAACTTGTGAAGCAATGGGTGCTAATTTCATTAACAGTCTGCTTGAAGAATTTTCTAAAATTTTTGAAAGAGAATTAAACGAAAGTAACTTTTCAAAAGAGGAAAAGAAACTTGTTATTCTAATGTGTATTTTAAGCAATTATACTCCAGAGTGTTTAGTAAGGTGCGAAGTAAGTTGTTCTATTGAAGAATTGGCTGATGATCCATCTATTGATGTAAATGTATTTGCTAAAAAGTTTGAGCAAGCAATTCACGTAGCTAATATTGAACCTTACAGAGCTACAACCCATAATAAAGGAATTTTTAATGGCATTGATGCGGTTATTATTGCAACAGGAAATGATTTTAGAGCTGTAGAAGCATGTGGACATACTTATGCAGCAAAAGATGGTCAATACAAAAGCTTAACCAATGTAGAAGTTAAAGATGGTCAATTTAAGTTTTGGATTGAAGTTCCCATTGCTGTTGGAACAGTCTGTGGATTAACTTCTCTTCATCCAATGGTTAAGTTTGCTCATCAATTATTAGGCAACCCAAAAGCAACAGATTTGATGAAAATTATTGCTGCAGTAGGATTAGCTCAAAATTTTGGAGCTGTAAGATCATTAGTAACCACAGGTATTCAAAAAGGACACATGAAAATGCATTTGCTAAACATTTTGAATCAATTGGGAGCTAATGAGCAAGAAAGAGAAAAAATAAAGTTTCATTTTTCAGATAAAGTTGTTTCTCACAAAGGTGTGGTAGATCAATTTTGCAAACTAAGAGGAATTAAAAACATTTCAGAAATTAATCTTAATTCTTGAAAAGAAATTATGCGAACGGCAAACTATTAATTACTGGAGAGTATCTCATTTTAGAAGGTGCTTACTCTCTAGCTATTCCCTGCTCTAAAGGACAAAATTTAGAATACATACAGGATAATAATGCAAATGCAATTGACTGGAGAAGCTTAAATTTTGATAACAATGAGTGGTTTTCTACAAAATTTGAATCCGATTCTTTTGATATTTTAAATACTTCAGATAAAAAAAAGGCTAAAAATCTTCAAAAAATACTTATTGAAGCTTATAAACTTTCCAACATTAAGCTTATTGGCAAAATAAATACAGCACTAGAATTCCCAAATGACTGGGGGCTTGGATCAAGCTCTACATTAATTGCCTGCTTGAGTAAATTATTAAAAATTAACCCCTTAGAACTTCACTTTAATACTTCAAATGGAAGCGGATACGATGTAGCTTGTGGAATTCACGACAAACCTATTACCTATTTAATAAACAATAAAAAGCCTATAATAGAAGAAGTAAGTTGGGATATCCCTTTTAAAGAAAACCTCTTTTTTATCCACCTCAATAAAAAACAAAAAAGTGAACTGGAAATAACCAGATTTAAAAATAAAATTGAAAACAAAAGCATTAATGTAAAGACAATTTCTGATATTACTTCAAAAATAATCACATGTAAAGATGTTCATGTTTTTAATGATTTAATTGAGGAACATGAAGAAATAATAGGCTACTACATAGGAAGAAAACCCATTAAAAAAGAACAATTTTCTGATTTTGATGGGGCTGTTAAATCTTTAGGCGCTTGGGGAGGCGATTTCGTTATGGCTTCTGGAAATGCAAACTGCAATGAATATTTTAAATCTAAAGGTTTTAATACCATTATCCCATTTAAAAACATGATTAAATCAATCCCTTAATGTTGACAACTAATTAGTAATCTAAAAAACCACAATGACTTGTATGCTATTTTAGTAAAAAATGGAAGAGAAAAGTTTTATAAACGTACCAAAAAATGACACCCCTATTGATGCATCCATAACAATGGAAAGTCCATCAAACATTGCTCTAATAAAATACTGGGGGAAAAAAGAAATTCAAATCCCTACAAACCCTTCAATAAGTTTCACTTTAAAAAACTGTAAAACCACTACAACTTTATTTTTAAAAAAAGGCTTGAAAAAATTAAATAATGTTATTGTTGATGGCAAAACTAAGCATTCTTTTACTGCTAAAATTGAAAAATATTTTTCTCTAATACAGTCTTATTGCCCTTTTTTGGAAAATTATGAAATAACAATTTCAACTAGCAATACTTTTCCTCATAGCAGTGGAATAGCTTCTTCTGCTTCTGGATTTAGCGCATTATCTATGTGTATTGTTCAATTTGAACAAAAGTTATGTCATTATTCAGATGAATTTAAATTTAAAAAAGCTTCTTTTTTAAGCAGAATAGGTTCAGGAAGTGCATCAAGATCAATTTATGGACCAATGGCTATATGGGGAAAAAATAATACTAATAATATTTGTAGCGACTTATATGCTACCCCTCATAACAAAATTCATGATGTTTTTAAAGACTTCCAAGATACGGTTCTTTTGATCGACAAAGGACAAAAACAAGTAAGCTCTACTGTTGGACACAAACTCATGGTAAATCATCCTTATGCTAAGGAAAGGTTTTCTCAAGCTAAGCAAAACTTAAATTCAATTCTTAATATTCTTTGTTCTGGAAACTTGGAAGACTTTATACAACTTGTGGAACATGAGGCTTTATCACTTCACGCAATGATGATGACGTCAAACCCATATTTTATTTTAATGAAACCAGGCACAATAGAGACAATTCATAAAATTTGGGAGTTTAGAAAAACTACTAAAACCCCATTATGTTTCACCTTAGATGCTGGAGCTAATGTTCATTTGTTGTATCCAAAATCGGAAAGTAATCGTATAATGGCTTTTGTTGAAGACCAATTAATTGGTTATTGCGAAAATCAGCAGTATATTTGTGATGAAATTGGTACAGGACCAAAACTTATAGAGGAAAGCTATGATTAAGGAATCGTTGTATTACGGTAAAATTCTTTTATTTGGTGAATATGGGATAATTCAAGATTCAATGGGATTATCAATACCTTATAACGACTATAATGGTAAGTTTTTATATGCTAATGAAAAATCTCCTGAGACTAAAAAATCAAACAAACAACTAAGTTTATTCTTAGATCACTTGTTTGAAATGCAAACCATTGATTCTTTACCTTGTCATCTTAACTTATTAAAATTTAAAGAAGACATAAACAACGGTATTCACTTTGATTCATCAATTCCTCAAGGATTTGGAATTGGAAGTTCTGGAGCCATTGTTGCTGCTGTTTACGATAGGTATTGTGAACAAAATAAAATAAGTTCTTCTAAAGAATTATCTAACCACAAAATTTTAGAATTAAAAAAAGTTTTTGGATTACTTGAAGCCTATTATCACGGAACAAGTTCAGGTTTAGACCCACTTATTTGCTACCTTAATTTACCTATTTTAATCAAATCTAAAACTGAACTAGGAACAGTTGGTATCCCAAGTTCAAACAAAGGAAAAGGAGCTGTTTTCTTATTAAACACTGGAGAAGTTGGAAATACACAACCCTTAGTTCAACATTTTTTAGAGCGTTGTAAAGAAGATGGATTTAGAAAAATGTTAAAAGAAAAATTTAAAAAGTACAACGATGCAAGTATCAATGCTTTTTTAAATAATGAAGGGAAATCATTACTTAAAAATGTTAAATCTTTATCAAAAGTTTTACTTGAACATTTTCAACCCATGATTCCTAAACTATATCGAAAATTATGGAAAGATGGCATTGATTCAAATGCTTATTATTTAAAATTATGCGGATCTGGTGGTGGTGGATTCATATTAGGTTTTACCGAAGATCTTGATACTGCTAAGAAAAAGTTGTCAGATTATCAACTTGATGTTATCCACAGATTCTAAATCAAATTCTTCTATAAGCCCATTAGTTAAAATGCTGGCTCTTCTTTCAATTGTAAGATGGTATAATGTATTATTAATCGTTATTAGTTTATATCTGACTCAGATTTTCATATTTAACAATGGAGAAAATATTTTAGAAACTTTATTAAACCTTCCAATCCATATTTATACTTTGACAATTGTATTTATAACTATGGGCGGATATTTAATTAATGGATTTTATGATTTTGAAAAAGACTTAATAAATCATCCTGAAACTACATATTTTGGGAGATTAGTTAGTAAAAAAACTTGTTTAAACACTTATGTTATATTAACTTTTTTAGGGGTTTCAATGGCTGCTTTAATAAGCAAAAAAGTTTTATTATTTAACTTGCTTTTAGCATTTGGATTGTGGCTTTATTCTCATAAACTAAGGAAAAAACCTCTTACAGGAGAGGTTAGTGCAACCTTTTTAACCATCAGTTCATTTATTGGATTATATGTATTTAATAATCTTGAGTTAAATAAAACACTTTTATTATTCGTTACCTATATTTTCACTATTGATCTTACTAGAGAAATTATTAAAAAAATGGTTTCTTTAAAAGGAGATTTAATAGTTGGTGAAAAAAGCATTCCAATTTTATTTGGGATAAGATTTTCTAAATACATTATTTTATCACAAATGATTTTTTCATTGTTATCCATAATCACAATAATTCCATTTATAATAGAAAAAAAAATAGCTATATACTTTATAATAGCAATGGGTATTATTTTATTCAGTATTTTTCTGCTATATAAAGCAAAAACACCTTCTCAGTTCAATAAAATCAATACTGCATATAAAATATTGTTAATGCTAGCTATTTTTTCAATTGTACTATACTAAAATGAAAAAACAATTATTAATATTATTGGTTTTACTAAACGCTTGTAATCAAAAACAAATGAGCAAAAAAATTACTCCTCCTATTTGTGAGAAAAAAAACAAAGATTTAACCATACATGAACATGTAAGAACTGACCCATATTATTGGTTAAATGATAGAGATAATTCTGATGTTATTGATTATCTCAATAAAGAGAATGAATACACAAAAAAAATACTTGAACCAACCGAAATTTTTCAAAAAAAACTGTTCAAAGAATTAAAATCAAGAATAAAAGAAGAAGACCAAAGTGTTCCCTACTTTTATAATGGATATGAGTATTGGAGAAAATATTCTAAAGGAGATGAACATGCAGTACATTTTAGAAAAAAATCAGGAAGCAATAATGATGAAATTATAATTGATGGTAATAAATTAGCTAAAGGTTTTGACTATTTTGACTTGGGAGATTTTGACATTAGTCCTAACAATGAAATACTTGCCTACTCCTCTGACACTTTATCTAGAAGAATTTATAATATAAATTTTAAAAACCTTTTAACTGGTAAATTATTAAATGAAACTATTGAAAACACCACTGGATCAATGGCTTGGGCTAATGACAACAAAACAGTTTTTTACACTAAACAAGATGAAAAAACATTAAGATCATTTCAAATTTACAAGCATACTATAGGTACTGATCCAAAAAATGACACATTAATTTTTGAAGAAAAAGATGAAACTTTTTATTGTTATGTATACAAATCAAAATCTGAAAAATATATTATAATTAACTCTTCAAGTACCCTAAGCGATGAGTATAGAATAATTGATGCTGACCAACCTAATGAAGAAGCAAAAATTTTTCAGCCCAGACAAAGAGGTTTAGAATACAGTATTTTTCATCAGCAAAATAAATTTCTCATTTTAACTAATAAAGATCACTCCAATTTCTCTCTTATGAGTTGTAATGCTGAGTCAACAGACACATCTCACTGGGAAACCATTATTGAAGGAAAAGATGATATTCTTCTTGAAGATTTAGAACTTTTTAATGATCATTATGTCCTATCTGAAAGATCAAATGGCCTAATGAAGTTGAAAATATACTCTTATAATGAAGATAAATTTCACTACATTGAATTTGATGAACCAACCTATGTTATTCAATCAGCAATTAATCCTGAAATGAATACCAACAAACTTAGATTTGGGTACAGTTCTTTGGTGAATTCTGGTTCAATTTACCAATACGATATGGATTCAAAAGAAAGAAAACTACTCAAACAAAAAGAGGTTGTTGGTGGTTATGATGCCAGTCAATATGAATCTAAAAGATTGTGGACTAAAAGTAGAGATGGTGTAAACATCCCTATGTCTATGGTATATAAAAAAGGAATTAAGTTAGATGGAAATAATCCACTTTTACTTTACGCCTATGGCTCATATGGTTATAGTATAGATCCTTATTTTAGCTCAAACCGCCTATCTCTTCTTAATAGAGGTTTTATTTTTGTTATTGCTCATATTAGAGGTGGTGAAGAATTAGGCAGATCATGGTATGAAGATGGTAAACTTTTGAAAAAGAAAAACACTTTTAATGATTTTATAGACTGTGCTAATTATTTAATTTTAGAAAAATACACATCATCAGAACATATCTATGCAGCCGGAGGAAGTGCTGGTGGATTACTAATGGGTGCTGTTTTAAATATGGAGCCAACTCTTTTTAATGGAATGCTGGCTCAGGTACCTTTTGTAGATGTAGTTACAACCATGCTTGACGAAAGTATTCCACTAACAACAGGTGAGTATGATGAATGGGGGAATCCCAATAATAAAGAATATTACGATTACATTTTATCATATTCGCCATATGATAATGTTGAAAAAAAGAATTACACCAACTTATTAGTTACTACTGGACTACATGATTCTCAAGTTCAATATTGGGAACCGGCTAAATGGGTGGCTAAATTAAGAGATTACAAAACTGATGATAATATATTATTACTTCACACCAACATGAAAGCAGGTCATGGCGGATCTAGTGGAAGATTTGAATATCTTAAAGAAATTGCGCTAGAATATGCATTTATTATGCATTTAGAAGGTTTATCCAAATAGTATTTTTAAAATACTATTCATGACTTTATCTGGAGATTTATCATTGGTGTTTATAATATATTTTGCTTTATTATAAACTTCTTTTCTATTTGAAATAAGATTTGAAATATCTCCTTTTTTAGAACTAAACAAAGGTCTTCCTGATTGAATGGGAATTCTTTTTAGGATAGATTGTTCATTAGCCTCTAAATACAATGTAATGCCTAAACGATTTAATTTGGAACTATTATCATTATAAATTGGCAGACCTCCTCCAGTTGAGATTACAGCATGCGTTTTAGGTAAATCAGTAATAATATTGCGTTCTAATTTTCTAAAATATGATTCACCTTTTTGGTTAAAAATGTCATCTACAGACATTCCTTGTTGGTTTTCAATA
Organism: Crocinitomicaceae bacterium; assembly: GCA_002723085.1. Taxonomy (GTDB): domain Bacteria; phylum Bacteroidota; class Bacteroidia; order Flavobacteriales_D; family Parvicellaceae. The sequence continues at coordinate 29,647 of PBNK01000025.1, forward strand.
AGCCGATCGGTATCTATAAAAGTAAAGTTTAAATAAGAAGAAAGCAATTGCCCTACTGTTGTTTTGCCACTTCCCATCATCCCAATAAGAATAATATTAGACGTTATACTATTCTTTTTCAACTGGATTATTTAGCATTTTCAAATAATTAACAACTTGAAGTATATATTCGTTATAATCATTTATATCAATGTCAATCATCATATCGTAATAACTTTCATTATATAAAGAATAATTACCTACTTTAAAAGAAGATTTTGAATAATGTAAAATAAACCTTAATGGTATAACATCTTCTTTAGACAGGTCCAATAAAATATCAAATCCATCATTAATAAAATTGCGAACTTCAACATTATTTGGGAAACAAAATAAGTTTAAATCATCAATCTTAAAATAATCAAAACCCAATTTACTTTTAAGGTAAAAAGGGTCTTCTTTATATGGAAAATAAGCAAGAATCTTAATTTCAGGAATTGAAAATTCCTTTTTTAGGAAGTTAATTAGCTTTAAAACTTTATCATAATCTTCTTTATTATTGATTAAGCATAATATACCTAAAGATTTAGCATTAAAAATATTACAGGATTTTACTTGTCTTTTAGATGATTTTTTCAAAAGACGATTTAGAACTTTCTGACCAATAAACTTTTTTAACCCATAAAAAGAATACATAATATTAAGATTATGCACATAAATTTATAAAAGATCAAAATTGAATCTCACCTTGAATTGGAGGGTTTTCCTCTACTGAATGTTGATTAACCTTTATCATATCTAAAAACTCTTCTTCAACAACCAACTTAATTTCAAGTTTTTTTGCCTTATTTAATTTTGAAGGGCCCATATTTTCACCACAAATAATCATATCAGTTGAAGATGAAACAGAACTAATATTTTTACCTCCATTAAGCTCAATTAATCGTTTAATTTCATCTCTAGAAACAATATTAAACTTTCCAGAAACAACTATCTTTTTATCTTTTAATAAATCAGTAGATAATTCATCCTTAATTTTTGCTTTTTCAAAATTTAGCCCAAACCCAATCAATTGATCGATAAGCTCATTATTAATGGGGGACTTGAAATAATCAATTATTGATTCTGCAATTTTATCTCCAATCTCATCCACATTGACCAAAGTATCAAAATCTGCAATTCTTAAGGATTGTATATTCTCAAAATGATTGGCTAATTTCTTAGCCACTGTTTCACCAACATAGCGTATTCCTAATGCAAAAAGTAATTTGTGAAAAGGAACAACTTTGGAAGCTTCAACTCCATTAACTATATTTTCAGCAGATTTTTCAGCCATTCTTTCCAATGGCAAAATATCTTCTTTTTTTAAATTATATAAATCAGCAACATTAGCTATTAAACCAGCATTAAATAATAAATCAATCGTTTCCTCACCAACACCATCAATATTCATTTGTTTTCTTCCTACAAAATGAGATATTTTACCCTTTATTTGGGGAGGACAATCATTACTATTAATACAATAATGTTGTGCTTCCCCTTCAAACCTAACTAATTCAGCATTGCATTCTGGACAACATTTAATATAATCTAAAGGCAATTGATTTTTATTTCTTTTAGTAAAATCAACAGCAATAATTTTTGGTATTATCTCACCGCCCTTTTCAACAAAAACAGTATCCCCAATTCGTAAATCTAATTTGAGTATTTGATCGGCATTATGAACACTTGCTCTTTTAACAACTGAACCACTAATTTCAACAGGCTCTAAGTCAGCAACTGGTGTAATTGCTCCAGTTCTACCAACTTGATAAAATACATTTTTTACTAAAGTAGAAACTTGCTCAGCTTTATACTTAAAGGCAATGGCCCATCTTGGTGACTTAGCGGTATTTCCAATTAATTTTTGCAATGAAAGCTCGTTTACTTTAACCACAATTCCGTCAATGTCAAAAGGAAGGTCGTTTCTAGACTTTTCCCAATAATTAATAAAAGACATCACCTCATCAATAGTTGAAACTGATTTAACATAATTTTTATCTAAAAAAGGTGTTTTAAAGCCCCATTTTTTCAATAATTCATAATGTTCATAAGCTGAATTTGTGACAGAATTATCTAAAAAAAGTGCATATAAGAAACAATCTAATTTTCTTTTGGCAACTTCAGAAGAATCTTGAAGTTTTATACTTCCTGAAGCTGTATTTCTTGGATTAGCAAAAAGTTGTTCTCCATTAGCTAAACGTTCTTTATTTAATAAGTCAAAAGCTGGCCTGGGAAAAATAATTTCACCTCTGACTTCCAGTTTTTCTGGATAATTACCTATCAATGATAAAGGAATAGATGTAATGGTTCTGACATTTGCAGTAACGTCTTCCCCGCTTACACCATCTCCTCTTGTAAGAGCCCTTACTAATTGTCCATTTTCATATATAAGACTTATAGCAACACCATCATATTTTAATTCACATAAATAAGTAAATGTATTATCAATTAACTTAGAAACTCTTGAATCAAAATCGACTATATCTTCTTTTGAGTAACTATTTGACAAAGACAACATTGGAAATTGATGCTTAACAGAATTGAACGATTTTGTTATGTCACCCCCTACTCTTTTAGATGGTGAATTAACATCTTCATATTCAGGATGTTTCTTTTCAAGTGTATCTAGCTCGCACATTAAATTATCAAATTCAAAATCCGAAACCAAAGAAATATTTAGAACATAATAACTGTGATTGTATTTATGCAATAGTGTCCTTAACTCTTTTATTCTTAGTAAACTCATAAATTTATATTGATGCTGTCACAATTCTATTCTTTCCTTGTAAATCTTGAAAAAGTAAAACATTGGAATAATTTAAATCTGATAATAAATTTACAATTTGATCTCCATATTCTTCATGAATTTCAAAATAAATTTTACCGTTTTTATTTAATATTTTAGTCCCCATTTCAGCAATTATAGAATAAAACATCAATGGATTGTTATCAGGGACAAAAAGTGCAGAATGAGGTTCATAATCAACAACATTAGGACTCATACTAGAAAGTTCCTTTTTTGGTATATAAGGAGGATTACTTACCAAAATATCAATTGAATCTAAAGGAAATGATGAAGCAAAAACATCTTGATGAATAAAATCGACATCAATACCTAATCTAGCTGAATTTTCTTGTGCTACTTTAATTGCTTTAATTGAAACATCAGTTCCTATACAATTTAAATGAGGAAATTTATATTTAACAGCTAGAGGAATACAGCCTGAACCAGTACCAATATCCAACAAAGTATTAGCATTAGATAAATCATTAACTATTATTGAAACTAATTCTTCCGTTTCTGGTCTTGGAATTAAAACATCTCCATTGACTTTAATTTCTAAATCATAAAAACTTACATAGCCTAAAATATGTTGAATAGGTCTATTTAGTTTCAATTCTAAAATAGCATGATTTAAAAAATTCAAAAATTCACTATCTGAAAAGTTTTCTTGATTTAATACATAATCAATTTTTTGCCATTTTAAAATCTTATAAAGTATCTGAAAAAAAAAATAATCTATTTCACGTGAAGAAAAAACATCATTCAAGGATTGATGAAAATGTTTTTTTAAAGATTTATAAGATTCCATATTATAAATAAATGTAAAAATTTTGTGAAATGCGAATCTTTTTACAATGCATGCATATGATAAAAATTTTTATTAAATTTGATTGAATTCAAAACATAAGAATACAATGAACAAAAAAGGAGCTGATTTTCTAACTAAAAAAACTCTACCATCAGAGGTTTTCATCCCAGAAGACTGGAATGAAGAACAACTGATGTTAAAAGAAATGATTCATGATTTTCTTAAAAAAGAGATTCACACCTTACCAGAAGAGCTCGATGCTTCTAAGGACTTAGATTATATTTCTGGACTTCTTGATAAAAGTGCTCAACTAGGCCTTTGCGGATTAGCCATTGAAGAGAAATATGGAGGAACAGATCTAGACTTTAATACAGGATTACTTTTCACTGAAGCTATGGCCCCGGGTTTTTCATTTGCCACTACAATTGGTGCTCATGTATCTATAGGATCACTACCAATAGTGTATTACGGAAATGACGAACAAAAGAAAAAATACTTACCTAAAATTGCTACTGCTGAATACAAAGCTGCTTACGCCCTTACTGAACCTGGAGCAGGATCGGATGCAAATTCAGGAAAAACTAAAGCTACGTTTAGTAATGATAGAAAATATTATTTATTAAATGGACAAAAAATGTGGATTACAAACGCTGGTTTTGCTCATATTTTTATTGTTTTTGCAAAAATTGAAGATGACAAAGATTTATCGGCATTTATTGTAGAAAAAACTTTTGGAGGAATCACACTTGGAGATGAAGAAAAAAAGCTAGGAATAAAAGGTTCATCAACTAGACAGGTGTTTTTTAATGAATGTCCTGTCCCGTTAGAAAACTTATTGGGTAAAAGACAAGAAGGATTTAAAATTGCTTTAAACATTCTTAACTCTGGTAGAATAAAATTAGCTGCGGGATCAATTGGAGGAATAAAATTCGCATTAAATAAAAGCATTACTTATAGCTCTGAAAGAATACAATTTGATAAAAGCATAAATAAATTTAGCGCTATTCAACACAAAATTGGAGAAATGGTCAGACTTATTTTTGCGTCTGAATCTGCTATTTATAGAACTGGAAAGAATATTGATGATAAAGAAAAAGAATTAGAGAATCAAAACCTGCCAAAAAATGAAACCAAACTTAAAGCATTAAGAGAGTTTGCCATTGAATGCGCTATATTAAAAGTGTACAGCACTGAAGCTTTATCCTATGGAGTGGATGAAACACTTCAAATTTACGGTGGAATGGGTTACAGTACTGAAGCTGGTGTTGAAATGGGATATCGTGATGCAAGAATCACAAGAATATATGAAGGGACAAATGAAATTAACCGAATGTTATCTTTTGCCGAATTGATGAAAAGAGCTTTTAAAAGCAAAGAAATAAACCTACAAAAAGCAGGAAGATCAATTCCTAAAATAGTTTTTAAAAGATCATTGCCATTTCAAAAATTAACCACTTACAAAATTATTGAAAATTTTAAAATGCTTTTTTTAATACTTACCAGTTATACAGGAAAAGCATTTGGAATGAAGTTGGCTGATGAACAAGAAATAGTTATGGACTTAGCAGATATAATGGGAGAAGCATATATAGCTGAGTCTGTATATCTTAGAATTGAAAAATTAAAAGAAAAAAATGTTTCTCAAAGTGAGATTGAATTAAAGGAAAGTGTACTGAATCTTCAACTTTATGTTGCTAATCAAAAAATTATTCAAAAGGCAAACATCATAATCGACAGCTTACCTAACACAAAAAATAGATCATTAAGGTTTATAGTTAAAAGACTCACTCCTCAACTTGCTATAAACCCAACTGAAACAAGAAGAAACATAGCTAAACATATGATAGAAAATGGGGAATACACATGGTGATATTAACCACTTCTTCTTAACTCATCAACTACATCAGGAATAACATTTATAACTTTAAAAAAAGTTGACAAATCTTCATCAGATAATTTAGTTTTTATTGCATCTTCAAATGAAAAAAGACGTTTGGAGGCTATATCTCTTAAAGATAAACCATGATCGGTTAAACATATAAACACTTTTCTTTTATCATTTTTATCTCTTCTTTTATATATGGCTCCTTTCTTTTCAAGCGATTTCAAAATTCTTGAAAGACTATTAGGCTCCATACTCATTCTTGGTGCAATTTTAGTAACAGGTGTTCCATAAGTATCATTAATTGTTAACAAAACAAATGCCATAGACAAAGTTACTCCCCTACTGTTAGCTTGATCGTTATATAATTTATATAACTCAAGCCAAGATGATCTTATTTTATTTACAACAACCTTCTCAGCTATTTTTTCATAATTATCCATAAAGATCAAATATTAAAAATTTAATTCACATTGCATTGAATAAATTAAAAAATTAACATATAAATATTTTTTTTCATCTAAAAATTGTTTTTAATTATATAATTTACTTTACTTTACAATGCGCGCATAGTTTAATTAAAAGGAATATGATCACACATTAACAAAAAAAATGAAAGAAAAAATTGTCTTAATAGATGGATGTAGAACACCATTTCTAAAATCTGAAACTGATTTTTTAAACACAATGACCTATGAATTAGGTCAATTAGCTATTAAAGGTTTGTTAAATAAAACTGGAATTGACCCAAAAATTATTGATAGTGTAGTTTTAGGATGTGTCATATCAACTTTAAAAACAAGTAACATTGCTAGAGAAGCAGCTCTTACTGCAGGAATTCCGCATACAACACCATGTCATACTGTTACACAAGCCTGTATTTCTGCCAATAGAGCAATAGTTTCTGCTATTAATGAAATTTATACTGGACATGCTGAAATCGTAATTGCTGGTGGTGCTGATAGTGCATCAGAAACACCTATTGGATATAAAAAAGCAATGAGAACAAAACTCATGAAAGCCAATAAAATTAAATCTTTTGGGGACACACTTAAATTCATAAGTAAACTAAGATTAAAAGATTTTTTACCAGAAACACCATCCATAACTGAATTTACCACAAACCGAACTATGGGTCAAGACTGTGACATAATGGTAGCAAAACATGGAGTAACAAGAACAGAACAAGATAAAATGGCTATTGTTTCTCATAATTTAGCAGCAAAGGCTTGGGAAGAAGGGCACCATGAAAAAGAAGTAGTTCCAGTTCAAATACCACCAAAATTTAAATTCATTAATAAAGACAATGGGATTAGGCCAGGTTCAAAAATTGAAAAACTAGCTAAACTAAGACCAGTATTTGACAAAAAACATGGAACACTTAATGCCGCAAATTCTTCATTTTTAACTGATGGAAGCGCAGTAGTATTATTAATGACAGAAAGCAAAGCCAAAGAATTGGGGCTTAAACCTAAAGCAGAGATTATTGATTATAGTTTTACAGGACAAAGACTTGAAGATGAACTTCTACTAGGTCCAGCTTTTGCAATGTCAAAAGTACTTGATAATGCTAATTTAAAACTAGAAGATATTGATGTTTTTGAAATTCATGAAGCTTTTGCTGGACAAGTTTTAGCAAATATTAAATGTCTAGACAGTGAAGATTTTTGTAAAGAAAGATTAAAAAAAGGTGAAAAAGTAGGAAAAATAGATATGTCAAAAGTAAATCAGTGGGGAGGCTCTTTATCTATAGGTCACCCTTTTGGAGCAACAGGAGCCAGATTACTTAATACTGCAGCAAACAGATTACATAAAGAAGGTGGTAAATACGCCATATTATCAGCCTGTGCAGCAGGTGCACATGGACATGCAATGATTATAAAAAAATATGAAGAATAATGAATAACGATTTTTTTAGACTTGAAATCAAAAATGGAATAGCCACAATTTGGATTGATTCCCAAAAAGACAAAATGAACATTGTTTCCCCTAGTTTAATGGGAGATTTTGACCAAATTTTTAATGAGGTTGCTTCAAATGAAGAAATAAAAGGAGCTATTTTAATTAGTGCTAAAAAAGATTTTATTGCTGGTGCAGATATAAAATCATTCACAGGCGAAAAAGTAGGGGACTTCCAACCCACTAGCAGAGAAGGACATAGTATGCTTAATCTAATTCAACAAAGCAAAAAACCAATAATATCAGCAATAAACGGCACCTGTTATGGACTGGGAACAGAAATTTCTTTAGCATGTCATGGAAGAATCTGTTCAGATGATCCGCGAACAAAAATCGCATTGCCTGAAGTAAAGCTTGGTCTACTTCCTGGAGCTGGAGGTACTCAAAGACTTCCGAGACTTGTAGGACTTCAAAAATCTCTTGACATAATGCTTACTGGGAAAAACATTTTTCCTTATCCAGCAAAAAAAATGGGGCTTGTAGATGAAGTCGTTAATAAAAGTAAACTTCACAAAGCAGCCGAAGCTATGATTGAAAAAATCATTACTAAAGGACCTTTGAAAAGAAAAGTAAAAAAATCTTTATTTAATAAGATTTTGGATCATACTTCAATAGGCAGGTCAGTGGTTTATTCTCAAGCAAGAAAAAAAGTACTTAAACAAACTAAAGGAAACTATCCAGCACCAATAGAAATTATAAATTGTGTCGAAACCGGATTAAAAAAAGGATTGAAAGCGGGATACGAAAAAGAGGTTATACAATTTGAACAATTGATGATTTCTGATGTTTCAAAAGCATTAAGAAATATCTTTTTTACAATGACAGAAAAAAAGAAAAATCCATTCTCTATAAAACCAAGGAATACAGACAGATTTGCAGTTTTAGGAGCTGGATTTATGGGAGCTGGAATCGCAGAAGTTTCCATAAACAAAGGAATGGATGTTATACTTAAAGATTTAAATGAAGAGGTTGTTAGCAATGCTAAAAAAAACATATGGAAAACAATTTCAAAAAAAGTTAAGCGTAAACAAATTAAGGAGATTCAAGCAAAATCAATAATTCAAAAAGCAATAGGACAAACAAATTTTGATGGATTTAATAACGTTAATATAGTTATTGAAGCTATAGTTGAAAACATGGACATTAAGAAAAATGTAATAAAGCAGCTTGAAGATGAATGTAAAGAGGATTTTATTTTTGCATCAAATACTTCTTCTTTGCCTTTAACTGAAATGTCAAAAGCTGCTAAAAATCCAAAAAATGTGGTAGGTATGCATTATTTTTCACCTGTTCCAAAAATGCCACTTTTAGAAATTATTAAAACAGCTGAAACATCTGAAGAAACATTATCTACTTGTTATGACTTAGGAATCAAGCAAGGTAAAACATGTATCGTAGTCAATGATATGCCTGGATTTTATGTTAATAGAATTCTTTGTCCTTATTTAATTGAAGCTTTATTAATGATTGAAGAAGGTGTTTCAATTGAAGACATTGACGGAGCAATTACCAAACTTGGAATGCCTATTGGGCCAATTACTTTGCTTGATGAAGTTGGAATTGATGTAGGTGCACATGTAATGAGTGGAAATATGGCGGAACTTCTTAAAGGTCGCAAAGATTTTAAAATAAACCATTCAATGCCCAAAATGTTTGAAGCAGGTCTACATGGAAGAAAATCAAAAAAAGGATTTTATAATTATTCCGAGAAAAAAGGAAGACTTAAAAAAAGCTCCCCAAATACTGATGTATATCAATATTTTGGGAATCCAAAACTTACAAAGCGAAGTGAAGAAGAAATTAATGAGAGAACTATGCTTATGTTGCTTAACGAAGCTGTTTGGTGTCTTGAAGATAATATAATTGAAAATGCAAAAGATGGAGATATAGGAGCTGTACTTGGTGTTGGATTTTTACCTTGGTCAGGTGGTCCTTTTAGCTACATGAATTTATTAGGAATTGACCATATTGTTTCAAGAATGAGGCATTACGCATCTATTCATGGTCCAAAATTTAACCCAAGACCAATGTTGATTGAAATGGCTAAAAATGGGACAACATTTTAAACAAAATTTATAAAATTCGAATAGTAAATTAATTAAAAATGAAAAATAAATTAACTTATGTATCAATAGCTTTTATTCTAATTACATTATTTTCTTTTGCTTACAATAAAAACAAAATTATATCAATAGAAATAGGAACCAAAGCACCATTATCTGAATTTAAAATGAAAGCCATTTCTGGTGAACATATCTCTTTAAAAGATTTAAATAAAAAAAATGGCTTGTTAGTTATATTCAGTTGCAATACTTGCCCATTTGTTGTTGGAAGTGAAAACAATGAAGGATGGGAAAATAGATATAATGAACTATATGAAACATGTGAAAAACACAATGTAGGGATGGTACTAGTTAACAGCAATGAAGCTAAAAGAAGCGGGGCGGACTCATTTGAAAATATGAAAAATCATGCTTTTGAAAAAAAATATAAATCTGAATATGTAATAGACAAAAGAAATAAACTTGCAGATGCATTTGGGGCAAGCACTACACCACATGTGTTTTTATTTAATAACTCATTAGAGCTGGTTTATAAAGGAGCTATTGATGATAATGTCAGCTCAAGAAAAAAAGTAACAAAAAAATGGACTTTCAATGCCATAACATCTCTTGGTAAGGGGGAGAAAATAACCACAAATACTACTAGAAATTCTGGGTGTAGCATTAAAAGGATTTAATCTCACTTTTTTTAATTTTTATTTTGCATTTTTGTGCCAATAAATTTTAAATCAAATGCCACAACTATCTTCTAAGTCCATAGCTATGCCTGAATCTCCAATAAGGAAATTAGTTCCTTATGCGGAGGCAGCAAAATCAAAAGGAAAAACTGTTTATCATTTAAATATTGGTCAACCAGACATTGAAACTCCAAAAGGTGTGATGACTAGATTAAAAAATTTAGACCTAGAAGTTATTGAATATAGCCATAGTGCTGGTTTTTTATCCTACAGAGAAGGCCTTTCAAAATACTATCAAAACATAGGAATAGATCTTGATCCCAATAAAGAAATAATGATTACAACTGGAGGATCTGAAGCTTTGATTTTTGCTTTTCAGTGTTGTTTTGAACCTGGTGACGAAATTATAATTCCAGAACCCTTTTACGCCAATTATAATGGTTTTGCCACCACATGTGGAATAAAAGTAGTTCCAGTAACTGCGTCTATTGAAAATGGGTTTGCTCTTCCTCCAATTGATGAATTTAAAAAGAAGATAACTTCTAAAACAAAAGGTATTCTTATTTGTAATCCTGGAAATCCAACTGGTTATCTATATTCTAAAGAAGAACTCCAATCACTTAAAGAAATCATAATTGAAAATGATATTTTCTTATTTGCAGATGAAGTATATAGAGAATTCTGTTACGATGGAGCGAATCATTTTTCTGCATTAGAGTTAAAAGGCATTGAAGAAAATGTTGTTTTGGTGGATTCTGTATCAAAAAGATATTCTATGTGTGGAGCTAGGGTTGGTGCATTAATCAGTAAAAATCACACATTTATGCAGATGGCTTTAAAATTTGGTCAAGCAAGATTAAGCCCTCCCACTTTAGGTCAAATTGCAGGAGAAGAAGCATTAAGCACACCAAAAAGTTATTTTGATAATGTAAGTGAAGAATATGTGGGTCGAAGAAATATTATGGTAGATGGCTTAAATAAAATTGAAGGGGTAATTTGCCCTAAACCACAAGGTGCATTTTATGCAATTGCTCAATTGCCAATTGATGATGCAGATCGCTTTTGCCAATGGCTTTTAGAAGATTTTAGTTATAATAATCAAACTGTAATGTTAGCACCTGCATCTGGTTTTTACTCAAGTAATTCAGTAAAAAACCAGGTTAGAATTGCTTATGTTCTAAAGAAGGAGGATTTAGCAAATGCTGTAATTTGTATTGAGAAAGCATTAGAAGAATATCCTGGATTAATCGATTAATTTTATAAACTTTCATTTCTTTTACTTAAATTTAAGTGATTTTAAATCATTTAAATTTTAATGTTTAAAAAATATTCATATAATTTATTCATATCAATATTTATTATTTCTTTATTTTCTATCACTTGTAAAAAACTTAAGGATTATGAAGGAAATAATATTGAATTTGCTGAAACAACTTTTGAAATAGAAGATGTAATAACTTACGTTATTCCAAATTCAGATTTAGATTTTTCTCAAATTACAATTGGAGGTATTGACTACAACTTACTTAGTGTTGCTAACTGCATGGAATTAAAAGTTCCTGCAATTTTAACATTTGGATTAGGTGATATTGATTTCACTATAGATTATGAAGCATTTATTCCAACTACGAATCCAAATCCACTGGCTAACATGGCGCATGACATCAAGCCCAAGTCTCTTAAACTAGAACTAACCAATATAACCGATTGTGATTTAAGCATGCTTAAGGAAGTTACACTGTATTTAGTTATGGAAAACGTAACTGGATCTTTAAGTGATTTTACTATACAAAATCCAGCAAACCCATCTGAACCTCATAATGCAGTAAAATTAGGTCAATATTTAAATATTCCTGAAAATATTGGATCCTCAATGACTCTTGCCATTAATGAGGATGCTGTCTTAGATCAATTTATTCATGCTGGTAATTTCCAAACCTATATGAGTTTAGTATTTGACAAAGCCTTTACTGCAAATGAAGCTATTATTAAATCTACAATGAAGTTTGAGGTTACCTTAAACAACGAACAATAAACTACTTTTTTAGCCTTATTTCTGTAGCGCCCATACCAAATTCTTGATAAGAAGCATCATAATATTCTAAATGACTGTGATTGTAGTTTAATTCTTTTCTAATTTCACTTCTAAGCACCCCCTCACCAACTCCATGAATGATAACTATTTTTTTATGTTGTTTATTTATAGATGCATTTAAAAACCTTCGAAAATTAACCATTTGAATATTTAAAATTTGAGCATTACTCATACCCCGATGAGAATCAATTAAATTCTCAATATGTAAATCTATAACATCACGATCTTTTACACCATAATGGTCTAAATGCTTAAATTTTTTCTTTAATTGGTGATCTTGTTTTGCTATGCTATCCGCATTTATTTTAGAAACCACATTTTTATCAAAGGCTAAATTATCTGTTTGATAATCGTCATTTGTTGTTTCTGATACCAATTCATTGACATTATATACTTCCTCAAAACCATATTCATTCTCAAGCTCAACTTTATAATCATTTATAATTTTAGTAATAATGCCATCACCTTCCTCATTTAAAAATCTTACTTTATCGCCTATTTTAAACTTACTCATTTTTAAAAAATAAAACTTATAAATTCAATAATTTGCCATACAAATCATAATGATCTGCTTTGATAATTTCAACATCTACAAAGTCACCAATTCGACAATACACATCTTCTTCTTGTTTTATAAGTACTTCATTATCAACATCAGGAGAATCAAACTCAGTTCTTCCTACAAAATACCCTCCTTCAGTTTTATCAATTAAAACTTTAAAACATTTTCCAACTTTTTGCTGGTTTAAGTCATATGAAATCCCTGACTGAAGCTCCATTATGTCATCTGCTCTTTGTTGTTTAACATCTGATGGAACATCATCTTCAAAATTAAAAGCATGAGTGTTTTCTTCATGTGAATAAGAAAAAATACCTAGCCGTTCAAATTGCATTTCTTCAACCCAATCATACATTTCTTTAAAATCTTCTTGTGTTTCACCTGGATAACCAGCTATTAATGTAGTTCTAATTGCTATTTCTGGAATTATTTCTCTTATTTCCCTTATAAGTTTTGTAGTTCTTTCACGATTGATTCCTCTACGCATTGCCTTTAAAACATTTGTAGAACCATGCTGTAATGGTATATCTAGGTAATTACAAATTTTAGGCTCTTGTTTCATCACATGAATAACATCCATAGGAAAACCCGATGGATAAGCATAGTGCAAACGAATCCAATCTATACCATCAACCTTACATAATTCCTTTAACAATTCAGACAAAGCTCTTTTTTTGTACAGGTCCAATCCATAATATGTTAAATCTTGAGCAATTAGCATGATTTCTTTGACTCCTTTTTTAGCTAAAGATTTTGCATGAATTATCAAATCTTCAATAGGTGTAGATCGATGTTTCCCCCTCATTAAAGGTATAGCACAAAAAGAACATGGGCGATTACATCCTTCCGCAATTTTTAAATAAGCATAATGCTTAGGAGTAGTTAGCAAACGTTCTCCTAGCAACTCATGCTTATAGTCAGCCTTAAGTGTTTTAAGTAAATTTGGCAAATCTCTAGTACCAAAATAGGCATCAACATCAGGAATTTCATTTTCTAACTGATCTTTATACCGCTCAGATAAACAGCCCGAAACATATACCTTTTCAACACCACCTTGCTTTTTTGCATCTACAAAATCAAGTATGGTATTAATGGACTCTTCTTTTGCATTATCAATAAAACCACAGGTATTTATTACTACAATTGAGGAATCTTCTTTTACAGATTCGTGTTCAACATCAAACTTATTGGCTTTTAATTGGGCCATCATTACCTCAGAATCATAAAGGTTTTTTGAACAACCAAGAGTGACAACATTAACTTTATTTTTCTTAAGGGTCTTGGTTTTCATACTTACAATTTACGAATTGAAATTAGACCCTTCAAACATTGCGTCAATAAATGCTTTTTTATTAAACACCTGTAATTGCTCTACTCCCTCTCCAACTCCAATAAATTTTACAGGTATTTTAAATTGATCTGAAATCCCAATTACTACCCCTCCCTTTGCAGTTCCATCTAATTTGGTTAAAGCTAAAGAATTTACTTCAGTAGCTTTAATAAATTGCTCAGCTTGTTCAATTGCATTCTGACCTGTTGAGCCATCCAGAACCAATAGAATTTCATGTGGAGCATCAGGAATAACCTTTTGCATTACATTTTTAATCTTAGTCAATTCATTCATCAAATTAACCTTATTGTGTAATCTACCAGCAGTATCAATTAAAACCACATCAGCATTAGAAGCTTTAGCACTTTGAAGAGTATCAAAAGCTACAGACGCAGGATCTGAACCCATTCCCTGTTTAACAATGTTAACCCCTACTCTTTCAGCCCAAATAGTTAATTGCTCAACTGCTGCAGCTCGAAAAGTATCAGCTGCCCCCAAAACCACTTTATATCCTTTTTTGTTATACTGGTGTGCTAACTTACCAATAGTAGTTGTTTTTCCAACACCATTTACTCCAACTACCATAATAACATGAGGAATATCTCTTTCAGGAACTGTATAATCCGATACATCATCTAAATTATTCTCAATTAATAATTTAGTAATTTCTTGTTTCAATAATTCATTTAATTGACCGACACTAATATATTTATCTTCCTTTACTCTAATTTCAAGCCTTTCAATAATTTTCAATGTTGTTTTAACACTTACATCAGAAGAAACCAAAACTTCTTCAAGTTCATCTAAAACTTCATCATCTACTTTTGATTTCCCAGCAACAGTTGAAGCAATTTTAGAAAATAAACTTTGTTTAGTTTTCTCTAAACCTTGATTCAAATCCTCTTTTTTATCTTTTGTAAAAAAACTTTTCCAACCCATTTTATGTAATTATATAAAATAAAAAAGCTTCCCCTTTAAATAAAAGAAGAAGCTTACAATAAGATTTAATAAACGAAAATTAAAACCAATCTTTAATCTTGGTATTGTGTACAATTTCTTCTTTGAAAGTGTAAGAGCCAGTTTTAGGTGATTTCACCATTTTAATAACTTTTGAATGTTGTTTACCGCCTCCTTTTTGTAATGATGCTACAGATTTCTTTGCCATGACAATTCTTATTTAATTTCTTTATGAACAGTACTCTTTTTAAGGATTGGATTGTATTTTTTCAATTCAATTCTCTCAGGTGTGTTTTTCCTGTTTTTAGTTGTAATATATCTTGAAGTACCAGGCATTCCACTGTCTTTGTGCTCTGTACATTCTAAAATAACCTGAACTCTATTTCCTTTTTTAGCCATTTTTCTAAAATTTTACGGATGGCAAAGATAATTTATTTATCGTTATTTACAATACAATATTATCATTTTTATTTAATCCTTTATTTTTACCTTTTATGAAGGTTATGCAATATATTTGAATAAAATTAAACCCACATGAAAAATACTGTTTTACTTCTTACCTTTTTAATAGTTAACTCCTGTGCTAATGACAAAATCAATTCAAGCACATTAGAAAATAATGATCAAAATGCTGTTTCTAAATCTGAAAACTTGACATATTACGGAAAACAAATTTCAGAAGAAGACAATGACGACTACTCAAAAACAAAAGAGTTGGTTATGCAAAGCGGAAAAGAAAATGCTACACTAACAGGAGAAATAATTGAAACTTGTCAAAAAAAAGGATGTTGGATGAGTTTTGACACCGGCACCGATACTCTATTCATAAAATTTAGAGACTATGGTTTTTTTGTCCCAACTTCAGGAGTTGATGGAAAAACCGCTATAGTAGAAGGAGAATTATTTTTAGATACCACTTCTGTTGAAATGCTAAAACACTATGCTGAAGACGCTGGTAAATCTGCAGATGAAATTGCATTAATTACTGAACCAAGTTATGATGTAAACTTTATTGCAGACGGAGTAATAATCAAAGATTGAAAAAAATTATTTACATAGCCAGCTTATTACTTTTTTACAATTGCTCTAATCCATTAACTGAAAAAAGTTCACAAATCATAATTGACCCCAATCCAACTAGTGAAATGGCTCAACTAATGAGAGACATGACCTTAAAATTAGAAGGCATTAAAACAGCAATTGAAAATAACGAAGTATTGGATGAAAATCAACTTGATTTTGCACTAATACACAACCAAAAGCCTACGGACTCTTCGTTTGTAAAACCTCACATCAAACCAATGTCTGAAAACTTTGCTTATTCAATAGAACAGTTCAATAAAGAACCCAGTTC
The DNA here is from genome assembly GCA_002723085.1 of Crocinitomicaceae bacterium. GTDB lineage: Bacteria > Bacteroidota > Bacteroidia > Flavobacteriales_D > Parvicellaceae. Next base: position 46,137 of record PBNK01000025.1, read on the forward strand.
TAGAAACTACTCAACAATAATAAATAATTGTTTGAGCTGTCATCAGCTATCATGTCCAGGACCAGTAGTTAGAATTAACCAATTAAAATTAAATCATTGACATACATTAGATCACTAATTTCCCTAGTTGTCATACTATTTTTTCACTCTTTTTCAACACAATCCCAAATCAATAAAAAATGGGCAGATTTTGAAATTTTTAATTGCGAACCTATAATAGAAAATTACTTATGGGCTGCAAGAACAGAACTTACTAACTTACAATACAAAGAGTTTTTATGGCACGTTAAAAAAGATTTCGGAGACAGCGCACATAGTAAAATGCTTCCAGATACAAACTGCTGGAACAAAAACTCAAGCTACAACAACCCATACGTTCATTATTATTTTCAAAACCCAGCATACCATGAATTTCCATTAATTGGAATCACCCACAACCAAGCCAAAGCATACTGCGAATGGTTAACAAAAATTTTAAACCAAGGATATCAAAAAGATGAAAAACACCCTGTTTATGAATTGGTAGCAAGACTTCCAACTGAAGAAGAATGGATTAAAGCGGCTAAAGCAGGAAACCCAACAGCTACTTTTCCATGGAAAGGAATAAAACTTAGAAATCAAGAAGAAAAACACAAAGGGGCCATGATGGCTAATTTTGTAAGAAGTAAAAATCAGTTTCACCCTACAACAGATAACATCAATAAAATAATGGATGTTACTGCAACGGTAAAATCGTATTGGCCCAACGATTTTGGACTTTACTGCATGAGCGGAAATGTGGCAGAAATGATTGACCAACCAGGCAGAACCAAAGGAGGAAGCTGGGCAAGCAAACCACCATATATAGAAATAAATGCAAAAGATGAATTTGAAGGTTGGGAAAAGCCATCTCCAATGATTGGCTTTAGATACTTCATTGAAATAATTGAATTTAAAAACAGCACCAAAAATAAAACCTTAAAAATAAATGCTAAATACATAGAATCTTTGCTATCTGAATTAATATATGATAGCATTTATATTGGAAAATTTGAGGTTACAAACCAACTATATCACCAATTTATCGGGGAAACAGGTGAAATAAAACATGCCCCACAAAACTTAAAATGGGCTGGAAATATAAAATACCCAATGCGTTTAGTGAGAAATTATTCGAAAAACGAAGATTATCACAATCATCCCGTAGTAAATATTAGTAAAGAATCAGCCATAAGTTTTTGCAAATGGCTGACAGAAAAATACAATTCATTTGAAAAAAAGAAATTAGGAGAACTTACTTTTCAACTACCTACATCAAAACAATGGGAGGATTTTGCCAGAGGAGGTTTAAATAATATTGCATATCCTTGGGGGGGCAAATACTTAAGAAATAAAAAAGGATGTTTTTTATGCAACTACAACCCCGTTCAAGAACGTTGGATTTTAGATAGTGACGAAAACTTTATAAAACCAGGCATAAGCACAGAACAAATGAGAGAAGCTGGAAAACTTGATGGATGTGAATTCACTTGTCCTGTAGATAGTTATTTTCCTAACAGTTATGGACTATATTGCATAAGTGGGAATGTTGCAGAAATGGTCTCTGATAAACCCATTAGTAAAGGAGGAAGCTGGGGGAGTTTTAGACAAAAAATTCTAATTAAATCAGAAGAAGAATTTTATGCTCCAAACCCATATACTGGGTTTAGATTTATTGCAAAAAAAACAGTAAATTAAACTAATGTATAGTTATTGAAAACTAAAAAAACTAAAGTTTGCTTTTTATGAAAAGATGTATTCTACTTATTATTTATTTATTATTTATATATAATCCATTTTCTGCTCAAGATGTTTATACTAAAGATGGGATTAAACTTGGAGATCGTTCAGAATTCATTAATTCATGCATTGGTGGATTTGAAAAAGAAACCATTAACTTAAAAGGTATCACTATAAATAAAAAAAATTATTGCTCATGTATGTGTGATAATTTAATGCCTCAAATCACAAGTGAAGAAATATTACATTTTATGAAAAACAACGACATCATGTCTATTTTTATGAAAGACAAAAATTTTGATTTAATAATGGAATGTGTAGAAGATCACATGAAGTTAGAAGATGATTATGTTTTTAAAGAAAATGCCTATTCTGAAAATCAAAAAAAGGTATACATGAAAACGTGTGTTCAAGAATTTATGAATAATAAAGATGATCAACCTTGGTCAATTAACGAAGCTGAAGAATACTGCGAATGTGCAATGAAAAAACTTTATTCTGAAGGGTACACTTTTAAAGATTTAATGGAAACCGATGATGAAGACAGTAAAGTGTTTAATGAAATTGTTGTTCCCTGTATATCTGAATTAATCACGACTTCAGATGAAGAGCAAATTTATCAATTTCCAAATACTTACAACATAAATGACATTGTAGGAAATTCGTATTCATCAGCTATAGAATTAGTAGATTATTTAGGACAAGGTTACAAGATGAAAATAGAAATAGATGGCGTAGTAAAGTATTTTTTATTTGATACTGGAGCATCTGATCTAGTGATAAATAGAAATATTGAAAGAGATTTATTAATAAATGGATCAATTAATAAAAACAGTTATGTTGGAAAAGATTTTTACTTATTAGCTAACAATGAAAAAGTGGAAGCTGACATTGTTTTAGTTAACAATTTAAAAATAGGAAACTATACTTTAAACAACGTGTACATAGCAATTATTGATGATGGTGGCATGCTTTGTGGAAAAGGATTATTTGACAAGTTCAGAACATGGGAATTTGAAGAAGATAAAAACAGAATTATTGTGTATAAATAGTTATAAAAATCTTAAAAAAATTTAAAACTTTTATTTAATTTTCAATCTCTTAAATTGAGATAAAAAATTGAAAATAATTTTTATCAAATAAAAAAGCCTTAGCACTAAGTACTAAGGCTTTTTTGAATATAAATTCAGTACTTATAATTGCCCCTGAGCTTTTGCTTCAGCTAAAACTGCAGAAATACCTTTTTTATCAATAGTTCTCAATGCAGCTGCAGAAACTTTAAGTGTAATCCACTTGTTTTCTTCAGGGATGAAAAACTTCTTAGTTTGAAGATTTGGATAGAATTTTCTCTTAGTCTTTCTATTAGAATGAGACACATTGTTTCCCACCATTACTTTCTTTCCTGTTATTTGACAAACTCTTGACATTTTTAAAAAATTTTGAAGTGCAAAATAAGTGTATTTTAAAATGATATACAAATATTAATGCAGTTTTTACTTTCTTCTTTTTTGTTGTTGCTTAGCTATTTCATCCATTCTCTGTTGAAATTTGGATTTTTTCTTAGGTTTTTTCTTGTTCTCTTCTATCTTGAGACGAATCTTATCTTCATCAATCATATATTTTTTAATAGCCCACATAATCCCCATATTCATCATGTTTCCACATAAATAATAATAACTCAATCCTGACGAATAAGTATTAAAGAAAAATATCATCATTATTGGAAATAAATACATAATGATTTTCATATTTGGCATTCCAGGTTGTTGAGCACCACTCATTTGGCTACTATTTAAAATAGTATAAAACAAAGTTGAAACTGCCATTAGAAGAGTAAATAGACTTACATGATCTCCGTAAAAAGGAATTTCAAATCCAAGCTCAAGAATAGAATCGTATGAACTTAAATCCTCAGCCCACAAAAAACCCTGATGTCTTAAATCAATACTTGATGGAAGAAACCTAAAAACCGCTAATAAAATTGGCATTTGAATAAGTACTGGGATACATCCAGCCATAGGATTAACTCCAGTTTGCTTATACAAAGACATGGTTTCTCTTTGCTTTTTCATAGCCGCATCTTTATCTGTCTTACCCTGATATTTTTCTGTAATTTTGGCTATTTCTGGTTTTAAAACCTTCATCTTGGCAGATGATGTGTAATTTTTATAAGTAAGAGGAAGAATAATTATTTTAACAAACAAAGTCAATAATAAAATTATCCAACCAAAACCTATACCCCATGATTTTAAAAAATTAAAAATTGGTTCAATCATTATATTATTTGTCCATCTAAATATTCCCCAACCTAAATTGATAATTCCATCCATTTCATTATCATAACTAGCCATCAAGTCATATTCATTAGGCCCAAAGAAAAACTTTAATTTAACTTTATCACTTTTAGGTAAAATCACGTCAGACTTATACCTAATGGTGTAATCTTCGCTTTGTAATTGTTCTTGAACTAAATAACCAGATTTTATAGGGTTTTCAGAAATTAAAATTGATGAGAAAAATTTATGTTTAAAAGCAACCCAGTTAAGATCTCCTTCAATTTTTAGAGGATCATCATTATTAGAAGACCTTTCTGTAATATAATCTCTACCTTCATTATTATAGCGATACATTACTGAACATGTCATTCTTTCGTCATCTGCTAATTTTTCAGTAGAAATACCATCCATGCCCCAACGCATACCTATTTCTTCACTTCTAATTTTATTTTCTAAATTGTGGTAATTGATTTCAAAGTCAACATGATTGGAATCAGGCTCAAGAGTATATGAAAACTCTAAATATTGATCAGGGTTATCCGTTTCTAATCTATATGTAATGTTTTTTTCAGAGCTACTTTGTAATTTAAAAAATAAGTCACCAGTTTCAATAGCTTCTTCAAGTTCTTCATCAATAATTCTCAAACTTTGAAAAGAATTTTCTTTATTAAAAAGTCGGATAGGATTATTTACGTTATTTACAAAATCAGTATGAGTCTTGTATTTATATTCCCCATCTTTATTTAATTCAACAATTTCCGCTGAATTTATTCTTGCACCTTTTGAAGAAAAAGAAAGTCGAATTTTCGAATTCTGAAGAAAATCTTCTTGATCTATACCATCCGCTCCTTTATAAAACAACCCATATTTTTTTCTATCATCTTGTTCTTCAATAAGTTTAATATCAGCATTTGACAATGCATTATCAATAGAATTATTAACAATTTCTTTATTGCTTGAATCTTGAGAAACATCATTAATTAGCTCAGGGTCTTCAGAATCAACATTTTTATTTGCTTCATTAGATTCAATTTGATTGGATTCGTTTGGTTTTTCAACATCATTTGTTCTGTTTAAATACAAAAAAGCCATTAAAACAGCTCCAATCAATAAAAAACCTGTTGTTGTATTCTTGTCCATTACCTTAAATAAATTTGAGACGACAAATATATTTTTTATCAAGTAATTTAATACTATATACCTAATTTATATTGCATATTTTTTGTAAACAAAAAAAAACATCGTTAATAACTTTGTGGAAAACCATATTTAGCTACCCTTCGTTTTTTTTAATTCAACAAATATTTTTGTTATAAAGATTTTTAATGTTATCAACTCTTTTTAGAAAAAGAAAAATTACAGAATCTCAACTGGCTCAGACTTTTGTTAATATAACAATAAGCGCTATTGATGACTCATTTCCGGATATAATTGATGCCATAAAAAATGATTCTGAATTAACGTCTTGTCCTTCACTAAATCAAAGAGATATTGACAAATTCACCTTCATAGTATTGGCGGGGAATCTTAAAACCATTGAAAGGTTTCTTCCGGCAAGCGAAGAAATTTCATTAAATGGGCTTATCACTGAAAAAATTGCTGAAATATATAATTCAGATTACAACACCATAAAAAGCTACTTAGAAGAATATTCATCATATATCTCTAGAGTAAACCATCCTTCAAAAAATATTCTATATGGAATGTCTAAAGCTGTGTTTTTTAAATTTGAACTTGGCAAACATCAAGAAGATTATTTTGCTCAACTGAATTCACCAAATCCTATTTTCTTGAAAAGGATTGATAATATTATGGAGAATTATTTATGGGATTGGAATAGTTTATTTAATAAACATAAAATAACTCAAAATATATTTTAACCTAAAAGTTAAATTGTTTAATAGCCATTTCTTTTACTTCGTCTCCTATAGCTAATGCAGCAGTAGCAGCTGGTGAAGGTGCATTTAAAACATGTATACTATTTTGTTTGTACTCTATTCTAAAATCATCTCTAGTATCTCCATCTTGACTTAACAGCAATGCACGAACACCAGCTCTTCCTGGACGTAAATCGTCCATAGTTAATGAAGGAATTAACCTTTGTAAGGTTTTTAAAAATAATTTCTTAGAAAATGCCCTTCTATATTCATCAACTCCAAACTTCATATTTTTAAAAAACAAATTCCATGTTCCTCTGTAAGATAGGGCATCAACAGTATCTTTAATGCTAAAATCTGTCTTTCCATACCCTTCTCTTTTAAAAGTAAAAACAGCATTTGGACCACATTCAATATCTCCATTAACCATTCTTGTAAAATGAACACCTAAAAAAGGAAATTCTGGATTTGGAACAGGGTAAATTAAATTTTTTACTTTGTGTTTAGCATGATCATTCAATTCATAATAATCACCTCTAAAACCTACTACTTTTTCTTTTAAACTAACACCATCACTTTTAGCTAATCTATCTGCTTGTAAACCACCACAAACTATTAAAAAGTTAGATTTTATAACTTGCTTTGAAGTATGAATAAGCTTAATATCTCCATCTTGAGTAAAGTTTTTTACTTCTTCACCTAATATTAGACTGCTTTTCTCATTAATTCCACAAGCTATTTCTGCCATTTTTTTTGTAGCTCCAACATAATCAATTATTCCCGTGCAAGGAACCCAAATGCCTGCAATTCCATTAACATGAGGCTCAATCTCCTTAATTTGATCAGCATTTATTTTTTCAATTCCTTCCGTATTATTTGCAACTCCATTATCAAAAATTTGATCCATGAATTTGAATTCACTTTTATCTGTTGCAACAACAACTTTTCCACAAACATCATGGGCAACATTATGTTCTTTTGCAAAAGCGACCAGTTCATGGCGGCCATTAACACAGTTTTTTGCCTTCATTGACCCTGGTTTATAATATAAACCCGAATGAATAACCCCAGAGTTATTCCCTGTTTGGTGATGGGCTAAATCTTTTTCTTTTTCAATTAATACTAAAGACTTTTTAGGAAATTGTTTTTGAAGTTTATAAAATGTAGCTGTACCTACAATTCCGCCTCCAATTATAGCAATATCATATATCTTTTCGTTCATGCAATATTTATTTTTCTTCTTTAGGAACAAAGAACATCAAAAGTAAACCAATTACAAAAAACAACACTAAAGCAACAATAGAATTTCTCATATTACCAGTTAATTGTTCAATGAAACCATATGATGCCATTCCTATAACAATACCTAACTTTTCAGCAACATCAAAAAAAGAAAAAAAGGATGATGTATCAACTGTATCTTGAGGAATAAATTTAGAATAAGTAGATCTTGATAAGGATTGAACACCTCCCATAACTAAACCTACTATTGCGGAAATAATATAAAAATCAAACGGTGAAACAACAAAATAGGCATATAAGCATAAGACAATCCACAATACAAGAACAATTTTAAGAGCATTTAAATTACCTATTTTAAAAGATAGTTTGGATAACAATAAAGAGCCTAAAATCGCTAACAATTGAATCATTATTATAGCTATAATTAATCCTGTTGATTTTTCTTCATCACTTGACCAATTAATCTCTTTTGTTCCAAAATAAATAGCCATTATCATAATGGTTTGAACAGCCATACTATAAACAAAAAAACTTGCTAAATATCTTTTAAGGCGGACTGTTTTCTTAATCTTTCCATAAACAAGTTTTAACTCCTTAAAACCATTCCATATTACTGACCTATCTACTTTATTTTTCACATTAGATTTTGGTAACCAATAATATGTTATATGACTAAACCCAAACCACCAAATTCCAGTAAATACAAAACACCATCTTGTTGCTTCAGCTCTTGCATCTCCCTCTTGAGACATCACTAAAATTAGACATATCACTAACAAAAATACAGAACCAATATAACCAAGAGAAAAACCTTTAGCTGATAAAGAATCATGTTCTTCTAAGGGCGCTATTTCTGGTAAATAAGCATTATAAAAAACCAAACTGCTCCAAAACCCTATTCCAGCAATAGCAAACACCAACATGCTTAGTTCAAGATGATTTACATCAAAGAAATATAATCCAACACATGCTAGTGACCCTAAATAACAAAAAGATCTTAAAAAGGTTTTCTTTTTTCCAGCATAATCAGCAATACCTGAAAGTAAAGGCAAAACAAAACACAACAATAAAAAATAACTTGAAGTAATAATTGAAACTAAAGCAGTATTAATTACTTCCCAACCAAAAAAAGATACTATTTTATTTTCAGTTCCATCAATAAGAATAGTTTTATGGACTGCATAATTTTCATAAAATAAAGGAAAAATAGCAGTTGTAATCACTAAAGGATAAACAGAATTAGCCCAATCATAAAATGCCCAAGCATTTTTAAGCTTTTTGTTTCCTTTCATTATAAATATTCCCTATTGAACTGCTTTAAATTCAACCCTTCTATTTTTTGCTAAACTTAACATAGAAAAGCCTTTAAAAGCAGGTTGATCAGAATTAAAACTTTTAATAATTAATCTGTCGGATTCAACACCCTTAGATGAAAGTGCATTAAAAATGGATTTAGCTCTTAATTCAGCAAGGTTAATTAATTGTTGATTTTCAGGATCTTCTTGAATGGCATCGTGCTCTGCCTGATCTGTATGGCCATGAATTTCAAGTTTTAAATTTTTATTACTCTTCATTAATTCAGCAATACTGTTAATGGATTTTAAAAACATATTATCAATCTTATCACTTTCTACATCAAAATATACAGTAGCTCTTTTTAATTGAACTTCAATAGAAATATCTGACCCATCAGTTGGGTAATCTCTATGATATACAATAGACTCTCTTTTAATTCTATTTTGACCTGAACAATTGCATTCAGAAATGTTCTCAATTAAAAACACTTCAACATTATCAACATAATAATAAGCAGAAGGAATTTGAGTACCAGGAAAGTTTTCTAATTTTTTTAATTTTTCAAACTTGGTATCTTTATTATTGAAAAAATTACCAATAGTTATAAAACTTTCTTTGCCATCAGCTTTATAAATTCCACATACAGTTTCCCAATTATACCTAGCGTTAAAAGTTTTATTTCCACCGTCTCTAATTACGCTTGAAAATTCATCTGATTTATTAAAAATTATATCCCCTTTACCATCAAGGGAAAGTGGGTCAACGCCAAAATGTAACCCAATATTATTAACTGCATATTTACTTAAATCTGAAAGGCTTACCCTAAACTTTACACAATAATCTAAACCAGCAGTTAATGGATTTAATAATTGTGTTTGAATATATGTTCTAGGTGACTTATTATTATATGAATACAATAAAATTCCAGCATAATTATTTCCATCTTTTGGAAATTCTTTTCCATACATGTTTTCTGGAGCATGAACTGGAGCGTCTTTCTTTTTTGAAAATAAATCTGCTTTTAAAGCTGTTGGAGAGCTCCAATGTTTAGCCACATTTATTTGTTTAAGTTTTTTAAGTTTTCCATCAAGAACTTCAAAACTTGGATTTGGAACTAAATTTTTATCTTCCTGACCAAATACAAGAAGAGAAATTAGCATTGGAGATATTAAAATTAATTTAAAATTCATTGTTTAATTATTTTTATGATAGGCTTTAACTGCATTTATAAAACATTTAACATTATCTGGATTTATATCCGGATATAAACCATGGCCTAAGTTAGCAATATGTCTACTGTTACCAAATTTATTTAGCATAAGATTGGTTTTATCTTCAATAGTTTTAAAATCAGAATAAAGAGCACATGGATCAAGATTACCTTGAAGTGTCTTAGTATTGCCAAAAATATTTTTAGCATTTTCAATATCCATATTCCAATCCAGACCTATTGTATTGCAATTCAAATTAGCCATATCTGAAAGAGCAAAATAAGCACCTTTCGAAAAAACGGTAATAGGCACTTCATCAATAGCGTTACAAATTCTTTTAACATATTTCATGCCAAATTCTAAATATTGTTCCTTATTTAAAATACCTGCCCATGAATCAAAAATTTGAACCATATCAACTCCTGATTTAATTTGACATTTTAAATAAAGAATAGTTGTTTCAGTAATTTTATTTAATAAATCATGAGAAAGTTTAGGGTTTTGATATAAAAGTTTTTTTGCCTTGCTAAATGTTTTTGACCCTTGACCTTCAGTCATATAAGAAAATATAGTCCATGGTGCTCCAGCAAAACCAATTAAAGGAACTCGTCCATTTAATTCCTTTTTCGTAATTTTTATCGCATCAAAAACATAAGATAAATTATCTTCAATATCTGGAATTTTAATACTATTTAAATCTTTTTCTTTTTGAATAGTATTTCTAAATAACGGTCCTTTTTTTTCAATCATTTCATAACTTAAGCCCATTGCATCAGGCACAACAAGAATATCTGAAAAAATTATAGCTGCATCTACATCTAAAATATCAACTGGTTGAATAGTAACCTCTGCTGCAAGATGCGGGGTTTCTACTAACTCTTTAAAACCACTCAAAGAGTTTCTTATTTTCCTATACTCAGGTAAAATTCTACCAGCTTGCCTCATAAGCCAAACAGGTGTTCTTTCCACTTTTTGACCCTTAGCAGCTTTAATTATTAAATCATTGCTTAAATTCATAGAACAAATGTATAAAAACAGTATTTTCAAATCAGATATTTTTTAATGATATTATTAAACTCTACATTTTTCGCATCAATTATTCTGCTACTTAGTTCATCTTGTCTTGCATTAAACACAAGTAAAATCAATAATTTAACTAATGAAAAAAATCAGTTTATATCAGATACTATTGTTGTAATTGTTAAAAAAGATTACTCAGAAATAAGAGGAATACTTATTTCTGAACATAGAACAAAGCTTGTTGTAAAATTAGGAGATGAAAATGTTATTTTTTTTAAAAATGAAATAGTTGGATTTCGTTTTATAACTAGTGAGGAAATTAAATCAAAAACACAGTTTGAATCTCCTAACTACAATTACACTAGATACTGTTTTTTTCCTTCTGCTTTTACAACAAAAAAAGGTGAAAGCAACTCATATTCTCATTACTTTACTACAGCAAACCTAAAAATTGGATTATCTGATAACTGGGAGTTTTCTATTGGTAGTATTTTTATAAATTCCGGCTTAGCATCTGTTAGCTATTCTAAACCTATTTATAAATCCGTAAGGGCAGCTGTAAGTGTTTATGGTGGTTATGTTTTCTATTTCCCTAATAACCCAGGAGATAACCAAAGAGGCATTGGATTTATCCCAAGATTATCTTTTGGAGATGAAAATCAAAACATTTCAATGGGTTTAATAACAACTAAAGTTTCATATTTCAATGAATGGATTTATGGAAGTTATTTAGGTGCCCAACAAAAAATAAAGGAAAGATTAACCTTGTCTGGTGAATTAAGTGGACTTACAGTTGATTCTCACAACATTTTACTCCTTGGAGATGTTACATTAAACTGTACTACTAGAAGGGGATTTGAAGTGATTTCTTTTGGAATAATTGGAATTAATACTAATACTCAAAATTTTGTTGGAATTCCGCTACCTAACCCTTTTATTCCGATTCCTTACATTGGTTATCAAAGAATATTTTAGCTACTTAGCTTTTAAGACAAAACCATTGTAATCAATTATTTCACCTGATATTTTATTTCTAGCCTTAACTTTCCATAAATATACTCCGTTTTGAACATAATCAACACCTGCTTTATCTTTTCCATCCCACCCTAAATAAGGGTCATCAGAAAAGAAAATCAATTCACCCCATCTGTTAAAGACTTCTAAACTAAAATTACTTAGCCCAATATTTTCTCCTACAACTTTAAAAACATCGTTTTTACCATCTCCATTAGGGGTAAAAGTATTAGGCAAATAAATAGCATAAAAACCGTTAATAACTTGCAATCCATATGTTGTATCAGTGCAACCATTTTGGTTTGTAACTACTAATTCTACTTTATAATTTTGAGCAGCATCTTCTGAAAAAGTGATATTTGGATTTTCATCATTACTTGAAGCTACAACATTATTTACACTATCCATAAATATCCAAGAAAAGGAAACAACATCATTCGAAGAAGAATCTGTAAACTGAACTGTTGGTGTTAAAATTTGAGCAGGATTAGGGTAGGATGAAAAAGCAGCTTGTGGGTAATCATACACTTCAACTAAGTCCGTAAAAATAGAATCATTTTCACAACCCTCTGGACTTATTACAGACAATTGAACATCGTATGTTCCAGGATTATAATATGTATTTTGAATTGTGCCGCAAACAGTACTTGTGTCACCATTTCCAAAATCCCAAAAACAATCTTGAACCATTGAAGAAGATGTTGTATTTGTAAAATCAACAGTGATAGGATAACAACCAGTATTTCCAATTACAGACAAATCAACAGCAGGTAATGGGTACCATAAAACTTTCACAGAATCTGTCATAGGTGGAGTTTCGCAATTATCTTCTACGGTTACATAATACCATGTTGAACTAGAAGTTGGTATTGTCGTAATAGAATCTAATGAACCTACAGTAAATCCATTTTCATCAACCCAAGAATAAGTATATGGAAATCCCATTCCACCAGATGCTGAAGCAAATAAACTAACCTGATCATAAGGACAAACTGTATCTTCAGGGCACATAGTTGTTAAAATTGGTGGGTTTAAAGCAACCATTATAGAAGATGATTGAGAAGTACATCCTGCAGAATCAGTTGCTGAAATAGAATAAAATTGAGTGAATTGCGGGGAAACAACATGTGGCCCATTTCCTGATAACCCTGCAATATTTAATCCAGGTACCAAAGTATCATAGTCTTCCCAATTTAAAATATAAGGGGCAGTACCTCCAGAGATATTGGCAGCAATTGTAGCAGAACCCCCAGAACAAATAATTGTATCATTTGAAGTAGTAACAACCATGGGAATACCAGGAGGTATAGTAATTAAAGTATCTGCATAGCAACCAGTAGTATCAATTGACCTTACAGAATAAGTTCCTGAACTTAAACTATCAAAAAAGAATGAAGTAGTTACATTACTATCAACAGCATATAAAGCTCCAGATGACGGATCAACCAATTGTAAAATCCAAGGAGGGCCATCCGTACCACCAGGGACACCAGTGATAGAACCGTCATTGCCACCATAACATGTTACATTAGTGAAAGTAGGAATTGGTGCGTCACATGTATCACATAATACATTAATCATTAAAGAAGTTGAATCTGAACACCCTCCACTGATATCAGTAACTACTGCTGAATAATTTGTAGTTACCATTGGAATAGCGAAAGGGTTTTGAGCTGTATTGCTTGACAAGAATGTATTTGGGAACCATTGATAAGTGTAGTTGTTTGGATCTGGAATAGCTGGGCATGTATTAAATCTTGTCACTGGACGATTATTTGATGTAGTTGGAGCACCAGTATAAGGACAAGCAGGAGTTAAGTCACTTCTAAAGTATAAAACTGACGTAAAAGCGGTTTGACAATATGGAGTTGACCAATTTCTTGTGTAATTTGAACTCAAATTATCATAACATACTTCAATAATCAAATTAGAAATCCCATCCCACTCATAAGCAGTTGTTAACTGAAAAGTATTCCAACCCAATACAACGTTTATGTTTTGAGGAGAAAAAACAGTAGTTAATCCAGTAGCCCAAGTAGTTAATGAATTATTTGATGTATAACCCATTTTAATTGTATAACCATTAAAGGTTGTTGTTGCTGTGTTTTGAGCTGTAGTTTCCCAAGACAATTCTGTTATAATTCCACCAACAAAACCAGATGCTTGCAACTCAGCTGCAGTATATAAAAATTGATGTTTTGCATTTCTATACCAATTTCCAAAAACAGCTGGAAATGCAGTTGCAGTATTGGATCCTGATGAATTAGTGCATAAAGTATTTTGAGTGAAAGGTCCGGCAAAAGAAGTTAAATTACTTGGCCCTGAAACAGCAGGGATACCGCCACCAAGATCAATATCAAAAAACACACTGTCTCCACATAAAATATTTGTATCACTTGCTGACAAAGTAATATTAGGCGAATATGCAGCAACAACATCAACATTTAGTGTGTCAACTTTAACACAACCAAGAGAACTAGTAATAGTTAATTCCAAATCAAAATTACCAGGGACAGTAGAACTAAATGTAGGATTAGGAATAGTATCTGAATTTAAATTTGCAGCTGGCGTCCATAGATAAGAATATGTTCCTGGAGGATTAGGAGTAGTATTAAATTGAACAGTTGAGTTTAAACATGTTCCAGAGGATGATTGAACTGAATAATAAGTGAAGTCAGGAACTACTGTTACTTCAATGGTATCTGTATTTGTACATCCACCTGAAAGATTGCTCGTAACTTCGTAAATAGTAGTGAAAGCAGGATTTGCAATAGGATTTGGACAATTGTTACAAGAAAAATTAGTACCCACATTTATGGGGTCTCCCGAAATTACAGACCAAACAAAATTTGAACCTCCTGTTGAATTCAACTGGGTGCCAACCCCCTGACACATAGTAACATCATTCCCAGCGTAAGTACTAGAAATTACAGTAACCCCAACAGCTGCTGAAGTAATTCCAACAATTGGACAAGCATTATCATTAACGTCAAAACTAATGGTTGAAAAAGGGTTTGCACCAGGTAATACATCAAAACAGACTGTGGCTGATGCTGGGGAAAAAAATGTATTTTGAATCATTGTTCCTCCTGGAAATATTTGATCAACATTTGAACTTATGTATATAGAATCTATAGTTCCGTTTACAGAAACAGAATCAGTAAACACAATATCAAAACAAACATTATCCCCTTCACATGCTTGTATAGAATAAGGGCCAGACAGAACAGCTGTACTGTTAAAATTACTCAACCCCCCTGCAGGTGGAGAAGGATTATTATTACCACATCCAGCAACATTTACAATTTCAAATTGAAAATCTTGAATAATACTTCCTACTAAATTTCCATTAGCATCAAACTCTTCAATTAGAACAGCAACAACAAAATTACCAACCATGGTTGGAGTAAAAGTAATTTCACCAGTTGAAGGGTCTATATTAATTCCATTTATTGGAGATGCGCCAGTATAACCAGGCTGATAAGGAGTGGACGCACCAGGTCCAGTAAGTGCGTTGATTAATGAATAAACCAAAGAATCTCCATCTGGTTCAACAACACCAAAATTATATACAACTGGTTGATTTACACAATAATAAGGAATTGGTTGAGAAGTAATTTGAGGAGAAGTATTACATGCAGCAGTATTGCTATTCAGGACAGATTCCCAATAATAATCACTACTAGTTCCTGTTAAATTATTAGACGCATTTCTGCAACAAGAACTATAAGAAAAAACCCAACTGTCACAAGGACCAGGTAAGGTAATTGTATCTTGCCAAACATGCATATATACACCTGGTAACTGACCTCCATTACACTCACTTGCAGGTAATGATGCAGCACACAATTGGGAAACTTCTTGTTGAAAAATAATATTTGGCAAACTTATAGTTGCTGAAAAATTCAATCCACAATTATTAGTTATATCAATAGTCTCAGGAAAATTACTAGTAAAAGCTGTACCACAATCTTCAAATAAAGTAAGAGTTATAACATAAGTGTTAGGTCCTATACATTCATAAGTAATATTGCCTCCAGGGACATGAGAAGCTTTTGAAGAAAATGGAATAAATAATAATAAAGCTAATAATAACTTAAGTAGTCTTCTATTTAACATAACAAACAAAAATAAACTAATTGATATACAATTCAAACGACTAATCTACATATGGGTTGCCAAACAAAGGAATTATTTTTTTGGACTTTCTTCTATTGCTACTTTCTTTTTTATTAATGTGCCTTCAACAATCTGCTATTAAAACTGTGATATGTAGATCTTAAATGGTTTTATAAGTTTAATGCTAATGCATTATCGTAAATTTCTTTACAAAAACTTACTGACCCAAATGATTCATTATCAATGATAAAATCATTTTCAACAACTTTACCTATGTTTTCATATGGAACATTAAATGATTTTAATAAAGAAGAAAAATCTTCTTGCATATCATTTGATACTGAAACCACAACCCTTCCTTGAACTTCACCAAACAAATATGCATCTTTTCTAAAATTAGAATTGATATTTATTTCAAATCCTAAATCTGATGTCATACCCATTTCTGCCAGAGTTATAAAAAGCCCACCATCAGCACAATCATGAGCAGCATTTATTAAAGAATTTTTAATAAGCTTCTGAACTAGAGTGTGTAGTTCAAACTCCTCATCTAAATTAAAATAGGGAGCAGTTGAAGATTTCACATTATGATAATTGTATAAATATTCAGATGATGAAATGTCATTTTTACAATGACCAAGTAAATATATGGAGTCCCCAACATTTTTAAAATTCATTGACATTGCTTTTTCAACATCATCTACTAAGCCAATCATACCAATTGTTGGTGTTGGGAAAACAGGAACCTCTTTACCGTCAACTATAGATTGATTATAAAAACTAACATTTCCTCCAGTAACAGGTGTAGAAAACTTTTTACAAGCAGCTGACATTCCTTTTATTGCACCAACAAATTGCCAATACGATTCAGGATGATAAGGATTTCCAAAATTTAAGCAATTAGTAACCGCAGAAGGGTTACCACCAGAAACAACTATATTTCTTGCAGCTTCTGAAACTGCTATAGATGTTCCAATCTCAGGATCAGCATTCACATATCTAGAATTACAGTCAACTGTCATAGCTATTCCCTTTTTAGTTCCTTTAATCAAAGCAATACCAGCATTTGAAGGAGAATTGGTGCTTATATTGTTGGTTCCAACCATACTATCATACTGTTCGTAAACCCATTTTTTAGAACAAATATTTGGCTGCTTTAATAAGAAATGGCCCACTTCAACTAAGTTTTTAGGGACTTCAATATCTTCAATTTTAAATTTTTTAAATTCATTATAATAGGCAGGTTCTTTATACTCTCTATTATACTGAGGAGCCCCTCCACCAAGAACTAAAGATTTAGGCGATAAACTTGCAATTAATTCTCCGTGCTGAAAAAACTCAAGTTTATCTCCTTGTGTAACTTCACCAATTTGTTCACAATTTAAATCCCACTTATCAAAAATAGCTTTTACCTCATCTTCTTTTCCTTTTTCAACAACAACAAGCATTCTTTCTTGAGATTCTGAAAGAAGAATCTCCCATCCTTTCATATCATCTTGTCTTGTAGGAACTTTATCTAAATCTATTTTCATTCCAACTCCACCTGCAGCACTCATTTCAGATGATGAACAAGTAATTCCTGCAGCGCCCATATCTTGCATTCCAACAATAGCATCAGATTTAGAAAGTTCTAAAGATGCTTCCAATAATAATTTTTCTTGAAATGGATCTCCAACCTGAACAGCAGGCAAATCATCCATTGAATCTTCAGTTATATCTTTTGAAGCAAAGGCAGCACCATGAATACCATCTTTTCCAGTTGAAGAACCAACAATAAAGACTGGGTTTCCAGGACCAGAAGATGTTGCTGAAATTAACTCATCAACTTTCATAATACCAGCTGAAAAAGCATTTACTAAAGGATTTTGATCAAAACTATCGTCAAAGAAAACTTCTCCACCCAAAACAGGGATACCAAATGAATTTCCATAATCTCCAATTCCCTTAACAACTCCTTTCAAAAGCCATTTAGTTCTATCTTTTTTAATGTCTCCAAAACGCAGCGAGTTTAACTGAGCAATTGGTCGAGCTCCCATGGTGAAAATATCTCTATTAATCCCTCCAACTCCAGTTGCGGCACCTTGATATGGTTCAAGAGCACTAGGATGATTGTGAGACTCTATTTTAAAAGCACATGCCAAACCATCTCCAATATCAACCAACCCTGCATTTTCTTCACCAGCCTTAACCAACATATGTGGACCATCTTTTGGTAATGTTTTTAACCATAGAATTGAGTTTTTATAAGCACAATGTTCAGACCACATTACAGAATAAATACTCATTTCAGTAAAATTGGGAGTTCTCCCCATTATTTTACAAATTTCCTGAAACTCTTCTTTTTTTAAGCCTAATTCAATAGCTTGGTCTAAGGTTGCAATTTGAAGACTAGATTTATTTTTCATACTTTTTATAAATGAGGAACAAAAGTATCAAAACAAGTCAGAAGGCAATAGAAAAAAATACTGTAATTACTAACATAATTGGTTAATTTCAACGAATTAACTTTTTACTGATTAAATAGCCATTGGAATTATTCGTTTCAAGCATATATGTTTTAGTTTTTTTCATTCTTATATACAAATGGAAAATTTTCAGAATTGAAGGGCTACCAAAAAAAGATATTGCAGTTGCTTTTTTTATAAAATTATTGGCTGCATTAACTTTAATTTGGTTTTACTCGAGCTATTATAAAGACAGGCATAATTCAGATATTTTTAAATATTTTGACGATAGTCTTATACTAACAAAATCATTTTTTACAAATCCTAAGGATTTTTTTTCTATGCTGTTTGGGCTTGAAGGAAATAGCTAGTATTTGCATCAAAAATATTTAATCAATATGAATCATTGGGATTCATCATATAAATCAACAATTTTTAATGAATCCAGACTTATTATCAGAATTAATGCAATAATTGGAATAGTTTCAAATAAAA
>PBNK01000026.1 GCA_002723085.1 Crocinitomicaceae bacterium
AACGTTAACATTACTGTAATAGGAGGTAATGCTCCAGTTAATTGGTCGTGGACTTCCTCTGATCCTGCTTTTGTTGATCCTGGCGGTAATGCTACAACACTTGATCCCCTTGATGGTGGCTCCTATACTGTCTCTATTGTAGATAATCTTGGGTGTACCAAAGACACTACTTTTACTATTAATGAACCTAATGCTTTGCAGCTTACAGCCGTAATTACCAATGTAAGTTGTAATGGGTTAATAGATGGAGATATTGACATATCTCCTTCAGGTGGGTCTGGAAATTATTTTTTTGATTGGGACAATGATGGAACAGGAGATAATGATGATAATGAAGATTTAAACTCTCTTTCTCAAGGAACGTTTTGTTTGTCTCTTATTGATCAGGCGCAAATCTCATGTAAACTTGATACTTGTTTCTCTATATTGGAACCCAACACTTTATTTATCGGTTCAACTTCAGTTGTTGAAATTTCATGTGCTGATTCATTAAACGGGGCTATTGACATAAATCCTATTGGGTGAACTGTTGCTGGAAATTATATATATGATTGGGATATTGATGGGGTTGGTGATAATGATGATACTGAAGATTTAAACAATTTAGGAGGGGGTAGTTATACTGTTAGTATTATTGATGATAATGGATGTGTTAAAGATTCAACAATTACTATTACAACTATAAATACCGTTTATTTTAACCCAATAATTGATACTTCAAATTGTGGATTTGATAATGGTGGTATAAATATTTCTATTTCAGGGGGAAATCTTCCTTTTACTTTTGATTGGGACAATGACGGAACTGGAGATAATGACGATACAGAAGACTTAATTAATTTATTTCAAGGAACATATCAACTTTCTTTGTCTTATAATGGTAACGATGGTACTGTTTGTGTTGTAGATACAACCTTTGTTTTAAATGATAACCCCCCAGCTGTTACGGCAAATGTTAGCTTTACAGATGAATCCTGCTTTGGGTCTTGTGATGGTACTATAACAACAAATGTAACTGTTGGAAGCGCTCCATTAACCTAT
This sequence comes from Crocinitomicaceae bacterium, assembly GCA_002723085.1. Taxonomy (GTDB): domain Bacteria; phylum Bacteroidota; class Bacteroidia; order Flavobacteriales_D; family Parvicellaceae. Next base: position 1,042 of record PBNK01000026.1, read on the forward strand.
AATTGGTCTTCTTCAAATGCTGGGTTTATTAATGATGGTAACCCAAACCAATTTAATCTTTGCAGTGGAACTTATTATCTTGAAATTATTGATGTAAACACCTGTCCTTTATTTGATACAATTGTTATTTCAAGTGCTGCTGAAATTGTTTTATCGAATATAACAACAAATGTTGATTGTAACGGAGATAGTACTGGCGCAATAGACTTAACAGTTGTTGGTGGTGACATCTCATCAAGTTTCGATTATCAGTATAATTGGGTTGGTCAAAACACAGGGTTTACTTCTTCTATAAGTGATATAACAAGCTTAGTTGCTGATGATTATTTTATTACCGTTACTGATGATGATGGTTGTACAGATACAGCAACTATATCTGTTCTAGAAAATACTGTTTTAGATTTAATTATTTCATCAAATGATGCGACTTGTGGAAATAATAATGGTGATGTTGCTGTTGTTGCATCTGGGGGAATAGTTTCTGGTTCTTACAATTATTTATGGGAAGATAACGGAGGTGTTGCTCTATCTGCAAACTCAAGTCTTGGAAGTTTAGGATCTGGTACATATTATATAACTGTTACTGATGATTTAGGGTGTGAGGCAACTGGAAGTGCTTTGGTTAATGATTTATCCAACTCATTAATAACCATTGATTCTATTAAACACGAATCTTGTGCTGGCGATGCTAATGGAATGATAATTGTCTCATTAAGTGGCTCCCCTGCTCCTTTAACCCTTACATGGGTAGGTCCAGCTGGGTTTGTTGACCCTGGAGGAAATAATACAACCATTTCAAGTTTAGCTGCTGGACAATATGTTGCAACCCTAACGGATGGTCTTGGGTGTATTCAACAAGAAATTATAGATATTAATGAAGCTCAAAATTTAATTTTAAGCTCTGTAGATATTTCGCCTCTTTGTTTTAATGATAATTCTGGGTCCATTACCCTGTTTGTTTCTGGCGGAAGTGTTGTTTCTGATTATTCATATGATTGGGACATAGATGGAGTTGGCGATTTAGATGATAATCAAAACCAAGATAGTTTAAGTTCTGGAACTTATATTGTTTCTGTATATGATGATTTTGGTTGCTCATCTTCAATGTCTATCTCTTTAATAAACCCAACAGAACTAACTTATACGTTAAATTCAGTCTTGAGTGGGTGTGGATTAAATGATGGAAGTGCTCAAATCGTTGTTTCAGGCGGGTCTCTTAATGGTCCTGACTATACATATTTGTGGACCAATTCTACAGGTACTCAAATTGGTGCGTCTAGCTCTTTGTCTAATCTGGCTGCTGGGTGTTATAACATAAACGTTACCGATGATAATGGGTGTAGTATCGATGATATTGTCTGTATTAGTAATCCAACTGGACCAACAATTACTCTCGATCAAATTGATAGCGTATCTTGTTTTGGAGGAAATGATGGAAATATTATGATTTCAGTTTCTGGAGTTAATGTTCCTTTCACCTTCTTATGGCAAACAGTATCACCCGGTCAAGATGATAGTTTTGAAGATTTAATTACTGAAGTTGCAGGAACTTATTCAATTACTGTAGAAGATACATTAGGGTGTGTTTCTGGTGAAGTATATACTATAAATCAACCAGATTCTGTTTACACCAGTGCTGTGGTTGTAAACCTTGCTTGTTTTAATAATGGGGCAGGAGAAATTGATTTAACTATAAATGGTGGAACTAGCCCGTTTTCACCTTCTTGGACTGGGCCTAATGGGTTTACATCAAACAGTGAAGATTTGATTGCTCTTGATTCTGGAGCTTATTTAATTTCTGGTTTTGATGACAATGGTTGTCCAATACCGGATTTCACTTACAATGTCACGCAACCTGACACTATAATTCTATCACTAAGCTCTACTGAAACAGCTTGTGATGCCCCAACAGGAACTTCAATTGTCTCTGCTGTTGGTGGTTTGGTTAGTGTAGATTATTCTTATGTTTGGACAAATGCGACTGGAGATACTGTTGGTTTAAGTAATGAGGTTACAGGGCTTGATGTTGGATTATATTCAGTTGAAGTAACCGATGATAATGGTTGTGTTTCTATTGGAAATGTAAATATATCTCAATTAAGTGGTCCTTCTATTACTTTAGACGCTATTAATCCTGTGGATTGTGCTGGAAACCAAACCGGGTCTATTTATGTTTCTGTTTCTGGTTTAGCTACTCCTTTTACTTATAATTGGAGCGGAAGTATTGCTCCTGACGCAACACATATTAATAATGAAGATTTAGAAACTTGGTTTTTTGGAACATATGCTTTGCAAGTTATTGACACAAATGGGTGTGAAGATAACTTGACGAACTTAACTATTAATCAACCTCAACAATTATTTGCCTCATCAATAAATATTGAGCCTCTTTGTTCTGGTGATAGCACTGGAAGTATTGATCTTTCTCTAACTGGAGGTACGGCTCCTTTTGCCTTTGAGTGGAAGAAAGATGGCATTATTCTTTCAAATAATGAAGACTTAATAAACCTTAGTTCTGGAACATATGTTTATTCAATTGTTGATAGCAGTGGATGTTTATTAGACGACTCTATAACATTAAATACCCCAAGCGATCTTGTCTTGACAGGTTCTTTTATCGGTTCAACATGTGGAAACTCTAATGGAGAAGCTAGTGTTGTTTCGTCTGGAGGAACTGTTTCTGGAAGTTATAATTATAATTGGATAAACATTAGTTCTGGTTATCCTGGTTTTGGAGTTGGCACAAATTCTGCAAGTGTTACTGGGTTAAGCGCTGGAATTTATCAAGTGTTAGTTAATGATGATAACAGCTGTAATGATTCTATTACAATCGCTGTTTCAGATATTGATGGGCCAACTTTAAGTTATGTTGCTTCTAACATAAACTGTTTTGGATCTATAAATGGCGCTATTGATCTTACTGTTGTTGGTAACAGTCCATTTAATTTTTCATGGGTTGGTCCGGCTGGGTTTGTTAATCCTTCTACTGAAGATTTATCTGGTTTAGAGCCTGGAACATATTCCGTTTTTGTGACTGATATTAATCTTTGTGCTTCAGCTGAATCTATTGATGTTGGGGGGCCAAGCGGACCCATTCAACTTCAGTCTACTATTACTGATTTAATTTGCCACGAAGATGGCTCTGGAGAGATTGCTGTAAACATAATTGGAGGAACCCCCCCTTACTCTACTTCATGGAGTGGTCCAGGTTCATTTACTTCTTCATCTGAAGATTTGCTGGGTCTTGATTCTGGGCAGTATGTTTTAGATATTTTAGATTTTAACCTTTGTCCTTTGACTGGAACCATATTTAACGTCAGTCAACCTACAAAAATAACTATTGACACAACTATAAATTCTCCTACATGCGGACTAACAGATGGTGATATTTCTGTGTCTGTTAGTGGTGGAACTGTTGCTATAGATTATGGATACGACTGGGATGACCTTACAACACCAAATAATAACATTTCCTTTTCCAATTCAATTACCGGAATTGGTGCTGGAAACTATCAAATTACTGTTAATGACGACAACAATTGCTTAGATAGTGTTGTGGTTTCTATTTCAGACTTAACAGGACCCATACTAAGCGCTGTTACAACTGATGTTGATTGCGTAGGGGATAATGATGGAACTATTGATTTACAAATTACTGGAAGCGGATCCTATACTATTGATTGGGATAATGATGGTGTTGGAGATAATGATGATAACGAAGATTTAATTTTACTTTCTGCTGGTACATATAATGTTATTGTAGTGGATTTAGCGACAAATTGTCAAGCTTCACTTTCAGTTGATATTCAAGTTGCTAATACTTTGAATATGACTCTTACGGGAGATGTTTTAAATTGTAATGGTGATTCAGATGGCAATTTAACTTCGTTAATTTCTGGTGGGACTGCACCGTATGTACACGATTGGTCCCTTTCAGGGTTTAGTGTTTCAAGCGATGTTAACCCTTCTAATCTTGGGGCTGGAATGTATGTTTTAGAGCTGACCGATTTCAATGGTTGTCAAATAATAGATAGTGTAGAAATTAGTGAGCCATCAGTTTTAAATCTTTCTGAATCTTCTGTTAGCTCTTCGTGTGGGAATTCAAATGGTGAAGTTTCTGTGGTTGCAAGTGGTGGAACAGCTGTAATAGATTATAATTATTCTTGGTTTGATATTGGCTTAGGCTACCCTGGAATAAGTGTTGGCTCTGGAAACGCAAATGAAACAGGCTTACCTTCTGGCTCATATCATGTTATAGTTATTGATGACAATGGCTGTACAGACTCTGTTGCCGTAGCGGTTTCAGATAATAATGGCCCCATTGTGTCTTGGACAACAACTGATGTTTTGTGTTTTGGTGACTCTACTGGAGCTATTGATTTAACTGTTTCTGGAAGTTCTCCTTTTACTTTTGTTTGGACGGGCCCTAACGGTTACACTAATTCAAATGAAGATATTTCTAATCTAAAAACTGGGTCCTATAGTATCGAAGTAACTGATTTTAACAATTGTGTTAATACAAAAAATATAAATATAAATGGTCCGTCTAGCGGTTTAAGCATTACAAGTTCGATAACAGATTTAAATTGTTACGGAAATTCTTCTGGGGAAATATCTATCTTAATAAATGGGGGATCTTCTCCATTTCAAACCAACTGGACGGGGCCAAATGGATATACCTCATTTGATGAAGACTTGGTAAGTCTAGATTCTGGAGAATATATTTTAAATATAACCGATGGGAGCGGGTGTGAATTGCTTAATAATAGTTTCATTGTTTCTCAGCCTGATTCTCTTTCTATTATTGAATCCATTACTTCTCCAACTTGTAATCAATCTGATGGAGAAATTAGTGTTGCTGTACAAGGGGGAACTATTTTTACAGACTATCAATATGTGTGGGACGATATTAGCACTCCGGTTTTTGGATTAAGCATATTTAGTTCACTAACTAATATTGGTGCCGGAAATTATCAAATAACAGTAACGGATGATAATAATTGTTCAAAATCTGCTGTATACTCAATTGCTAATGCTAACGCTCCTACTCTAACTATTTTAGCAACTGATATAGATTGTAATGGAAACAATAACGGAGCTCTTGATTTAACTGTTTCTGGCTCTAGTTCTTATACTGTAGATTGGGATAATGACGGTGTTGGTGACAATGATGATCAAGAAGATTTAAGCAGTTTGGGACCAGGAACATATTCAGTTGTAATTAATGATCTCTCTACGGGTTGTGTGGCTGCTTTAAGTGAAGATATTAACGAGCCTGATACTATTGGAATAATTGCCGTTAACACACCTGTTACTTGTTTTGGCGCCAGTGATGGTAGTTCTACTATTTCTCTTTCAGGAGGTGTTGGTTCATTGGTTCCAACATGGAGTATAATAACTCCAGGAAGCGGCTTAAACATATCTGATACCAATCAAACAACATTAAGTGGGGGGGAATACAAAATTGTTATTTCAGATGGTAACAACTGTAAAGACTCTATAAACATTATAATTCCTGAGCCAGATACTATTTTAAGCAATGGGTTAATAAATGATGTTTCTTGTTTTGGTTATACTGATGGGTCAATTGTCGTTTCATTAAGTGGTGGCAACCCAGCTTTAACTTTTAGCTGGTCTAGCTCTGATGTTTTGTTTGTAGACCCCGGCACAACAACTTTAAACAACCTTAATGCCGGTGACTATTTTCTAAGTATTGTTGATGACAATAATTGTACTTATGATACCACCTTATCTGTTGTTGCTCCTAGTGAAATTTTATTACAGGCCTCTATTGATAATGTAACTTGTAATTCATATGCTGATGGTCAAATATTACTTAATACAGTTTCTGGAGCCGGTTCATACAATTGGTCTTGGGTGGGTTCAAATGGGTTTTCTTCTATTAATGAGTCTATTAATAGCCTAGATACTGGTTTATATACTGTTACCGTTACTGATTTGAACGGATGTATGAAAGACAGCAGCATTACCATTTCACAACCCGGTGCTCTATTATTAAGTTCATCGGTTACAAATTTAGTTTGTTATAATGACTCTAGTGGTTCTATTGACATTAATTTATCTGGTGGTTTGGCTCCTTTTACTTATGATTGGGATAATGATGGAACTGGAGATAATGACGATTCCGAGGATTTAAGTTCGTTACCGGCTAACACCTATATTCTTAATATTTTGGACAGTAATCAATGTTCTTTAAAAGATACTTTTATAGTTGATCAACCTCTTGATATTTCCGTTTCTGCATTAATTTCTAATAACCTTTGCTTTGGTGATGTTAACGGTGCTATAGATATTACTGCTTCGGGTGGAAATGGTGGTTTTATTTATTCTTGGAGTAATAATTCTAGTTTTACAAGCTCTGATGAGGATATAAACCTATTGGTGTCTGATACTTTTAACTTAATAATTACTGATGCTCTAAATTGTTCATTAGACACCAGTTTTGAAGTTACCTCATCTGATCAGCTGCTTTTTAATATTACATATTCTGATGCTAATTGTGGGTTTCTTGATGGTTCAATAACCAGTAATGTGAGTGGTGGTTCTGGTAATTACATATATGACTGGGACAATGACGGCACCGGAGATAATGATGATGGGCCCGGACTATCAGGACTAATAGCAGGAACCTATACCCTATTCTTGTCAGATGATGTTGGCTGTCTAAATGACACTACAGTTGTTATTTCTAATACAACGGGGCCAATAATATCAATTGACAAGGTAGATAGTGTTTCATGCTTTAATGGTAATGATGGGGCTATTTATTCTTCGGCTAGTGGTGGAGTCTTGCCTTACTCTTATTTATGGAACCCCTCGGTTTACAGCCAAAACGATACTATTTCAGGTTTGTCAGCTGGGGAGTATGTGTTGACTGTTACCGATGATTTGGGTTGTGAAACGAAAGACACAATACAAGTCTTTGAACCTCTAGAAATTAACATTATTTCTTCTACAACGAATAGCACTTGTGGTCAATGTGATGGTACAGCTTCCGTTTCAATTACAGGAGGAAGTCCGTCAGCTTCTTACACCACAATTTGGGGAGACGGAAGTATAGGTTTAAACGCTGACTCTTTATGTTCGGGTGTTTATTTTGTTTCTGTAACAGATAACAGTGGGTGTGTCGCTTCAAATAATATATCAATTAGCGATGGGGCTCTTGGGTTGGTGGAAACTATAACAAAAGCAAACCCTAGTTGCTATGGTTTAGCTGATGGCTCAATAAGTGTTGCTGTAAGTGGAGGTTCTTCACCATACCAATATTACTGGCTTCATAATGGCGCTACGACTAATACTTTAAATAATTTAGTTGCTGGAAAATATTACTTAACCATTTTAGATAATAGTGGGTGTTCCAAAACAATTGAAGTTGAATTAAGCGATCCTTCACAAATTGTGATTAACCCATTTATTGACCCTGCCGATTGTGGATTAAACAATGGAAGTATTGATTTAGTCGTTTCCGGAGGAGGCGGTTCTTACGGATACTTATGGTCTAACTCTGCAACATCCTCCAGTATAAATAATATTGGTGGGGGATTATATTCAGTAACGGTTAATGATGCCTCGGGTTGCTCTTCATTTTTGTCAATACCTTTTTCAAACTTTTCAAACTTTATAGTTGAGTTAGATGTGGATTCTGTTAGTTGTAATGGATTAAATGATGGGCAAATTATTGCTAGTGTAACAGGAAACTCAAACCCTATTTCTTACAGTTGGTTTAATGAAAACAATTTGCCTGTTGGGAATAATGGTCCTATTTTAAATGGGCAACAGGCTGGTGGTTATTTTGTTGAAGTTAGCGACAATGTTACTGGATGTTTTAAATATAATTCCGCATTTATTTATGAAAACTCATCAATGAAAATTAGCTTTCCCACAACAACACCAAGTTCTTGTTATGATGTCTGTGACGGAACGGCAAACTCTTTAGTTTCTGGAGGAGATTTGCCATATGCTTTTTCTTGGTCTAATGGAGAAACATCAAATAATGCTGTTGCTTTATGTGTGGGGTCAAATTCTGTTCTTGTAACAGATGCTAATGGCTGTCAAATACAACAAACAGTTATAATTGATTCTGAACCTAACATCTCTAGTTCCGCTTCCATTGTAGACGCAAGCTGTGGTGCCTGTGACGGGCAAGCGGTAGTTTCTGCTGTTGGAGGTTCTGGTTCTTTAAGTGTTATATGGTATGATGGTATTACAGGGCCTAACCATGCTAATCTTTGCGCTGGAGTTTACAGTTATGAAGTGGTGGATGCTAACGGATGTAGCACAATTGATTATTTAACAGTAAATAATGCCAATGGTCCTACCAATCAAACCATTTCTGTTGTTGATGCTTCTTGTTATGGAGCTTCTGATGGAAGTGCTTCTGTTATTCCAATCGGAGGAACCCCTCCTTATTCTTATTATTGGCCACACAACGGACAAACCTCTAATGTCTTAGCTGGGGTTAGTGCTGGATTATACTTTTTAGAAATAATTGATGATGAAAACTGCTTAAGGGTTGTTCCTGTAGAGATTGGGGAGGCGGGTCCTATCTTAATTCAATCAGTTATTAATGATGCTAATTGCGGAATTAGTGATGGCGCTATTTCAATTGCTTCTTTTGGTAGTTTTAGCCCATATACCATTAACTGGACTGGGCCTAATGGTTATACTGGCTTAGGAAACAATATAACAGGCTTATCTTCGGGGCATTATAATGCAAACATTTCTAATGCTTTAGGCTGTGTTGAAGACTTCCCCTTTGAACTAAACTCAATTAATGGTTTATTTGTAGAGCTTACTATTACCCCACCAACTTGTTCTGACCTTTGTAATGGGGAAGCATTTGCTACAGTATCTAACTCTAGCGGGGGTGCCATTGATTATCAATGGAGCAACGGAAATACATCTGCTTCTGTTATTGGGTTGTGTTCTGATTCAATAATTAATGTTGTTGTTCAAGATTTATCTAACGGTTGTACAAGTTCTGCAACCATATCAATTATTGGCCCTGATCCAATTTTGTTAGGTTCTCCTTTAATAATTGACCCAACATGCTTTGGTTCATGTGATGGAGAGGCTGGCGTTGTGCCTTTTGGAGGGAGCAACATATTCTTAGTTAATTGGTCTTCTTTAGGATCTTCTAATATCTACCAAACAGGATTGTGTGATGGAATTTATGATGTTGTTGTTTCTGATCAAAACGGATGTATAGCTCAACAGTCAATCACAATAACTGAACCAAATGAAATTTCAATTGTTACAGATTTAGTTGTTAATGCTTATTGTCCTAATCAGCCTGATGGTTCAATTAATATATCTGTTGTTGGTGGAGATGGTAATTACCAATACAATTGGTCTGATAGTAGCTCTGTTTTTACATCTAATAGTCAAGATATTACTGGCCTTCTGCCGGGTGAATATATTATATTTATAAATGATGGTAATCTTTGTACAGGAACAGATACCATTAATGTCTTTGCAGATAATATTATTTCTTCATTAGTGGCAAACGACACTTCAGTTTGTATTGACAATTGTTTAGATTTAATAGGGTTGGGTACAGGAAGTAATTCGCTAACTTTTTCTTGGTCTCTTTTAGACTCCAATTCTGTTTTGTCCGCTACAGACAGTGTAAATTTTTGTTTTAATGATAGTGCTGGATTAGTCTCTTTTGTTTTTACAGTTTCTGATCAAAATTGCTCTGATTCAGATACTATTTCTGTTACCGTTTTTGACGTACCTGTTGTTGACGCTGGAGATTCAATTCAAGAAATATATGGAACAAATGTTCTGCTCGGTGGTACCCCTTCGGGGCCTCTTGGTTCTAGTTATTCATGGTTCCCGTACATTAATTTCAATAATTTAGATGATACAACTTCTGAAAATCCAGAAATTGAATTACTAATTAATCAAACATACACAATGTTTGTTACAGACAGTAATGGATGTTTCAATCAAGACAGTATATATGTTGAGTTAATTCCAGAAATTAATTATTCCTCTGGCTTTTCTCCAAATGACGATGGGATAAATGAAAGTTGGAAAATAAATCAAATAGAACAATTTCCTAATTGTATTGTAGAAATTTATAATCGTTGGGGCGCGAAATTGTTTACTTCTGACCCTGGGTATACAACTCCTTGGGATGGTAAATACAAAAACTCTCTTCTACCTGTTGGAACATATTATTATATTATTGAATTAAACGATATTAAGTTTCCTGAGCCCATAACAGGACCAATAACCATTATAAGATAACATGATAAAAAACTTTATACATATCATCTCGTGGTTCTTTTTTATTCTTTTTTGCTGCAATAATACAAAGGCTCAGCAACTTCCTATCTATGGTCAATTTTATTTAAATCAATACATAAATAATCCTGCTTTTGCTGGAAAAGAAAACCACTTTAATGTTACTTCTAATCATCGTTACCAATGGGTTGGAATTACTGATGCTCCAAGAACATATACTTTAAGCGTTAATGGGCCTACAAAAGATCTTAAGGGGGGCTTAGGGGGGTTTTTATATACTGATCATGTTGGCCCGACAAGAAGAACCGGAGCTCAACTCTCATATACACATCATCTAAAAATAAATGAAAAAATTAAGCTTGCTCTTTCATTAAGCGCTGGATTAATAGAATGGAATATTGATGGGGGTAAAATAAGTTTAGATGATATGGGAGATCCCGCCATGTCGAATATGCTTATGAAAACACTAGTTCCTGATGCAAAATTTGGGTTTCTTTTATATGGCAATAATTGGCACTTTGGTGCTGCAGCACCAAACTTGTTACAAAATCAACTAAAACTTTCAAACATTACTGGATCTTCTTCTGCGTTGAATAAGCTAGAGGATCATTATTTAATCCACGCTGGATATAATTATGTTTTAAACAGTGATTTTACAATTGACCCTTACTTAATAGTTAGATATGTTTCGCCAGCGCCTATTCAAGTAGAGTTGATTTCAAGAGTGGTTTGGAAAAACATGGTTTGGGCTGGAGTTGGGTATAGAACTAATGATGCTGCTTCTATAATGTTGGGCTATACTTTTAAAGAAAATCTTTCTATTGGATATTCATATGATTTTACCACATCAAACCTAAATAACTATAGTTCTGGTTCACATGGTTTTATTTTTAGAATCCTTTTTAATCAAGACTCTGAAGAATAGTCCTTATTTTTTATCCCAAAAAGGAGAAAGGTGTTTATTCCCGCAAAAATTGTTACACCAGCCTGTCTTTCTAACATGTCATCTGCTAAAAAGCTTATTATTATTATTGTTAAAAATGGCGCGTAAAGTAAATTAATGGTGTTTTTTGTTTTTATTATAGGGTAAATAAGAGTTATTAACCAGAAAATAAAACCAAATAAACCTAGGTTGATGAAATCCGTAATAAACTGATTATGAGCCCTTAATTGGTTTTTTGATGATAGTCCCTTTTTTTCACTAGTATAATATTTTTTATATGCTTGTTTTGTTCCCCCTGTTCCTTTGCCGAAAAAAAAGTTTTCTTTTATTAGTTGTTTTGCTATTTGTAAAAAAGTAATTCTTTGAGTTACAGAATGGTTATTTGAGGTTTTAAGATTTTTATAATTATTTAATTCAAACAAAACTGACCTAAGTCTCTTTTCAAAAAGATTATAATTAACACTTGTTGTTATTCCTTCTTCTATTTTTTTTATATCTGCATTTGACAAGGCTAATACCCCTTCTCTATCCTTTTTAAGGCCTTTAGAGGTTAAATATCTATATAGAGTATATTTTAAGGCTTGATTCTTCTCGTCTTTACCTGAAAAGGTTTTTTTGCTTCTTTCATTCCAGGTTTTTTCGGCTTCTTTTGGGGCAACATTAATCCACAAAAGGTATCCGTTTTCCGTTTCTAGACTAGATTTATCATGAATATATTTTTCGCCTAAAGGTGTTAAAGTTGATAGGTTTAATAGTTCGTTTTTGTCTTTAATCTTTTTGTGGTCTATGAATATTGTTGTGCTGTAAATTGTTAATGATATGATGGGTATGATTAGAATTAAAATTGAAAGGGTATTTTTCATAAAACCCTCTTTATATGTTTTAATTGAAACATATAAACAAACGGCTAAGAGTAGGCAGATAATTCCAGTGATGGATTGTAAAATATATAAAATAAACATAAACCATAAAAACAAGAATATAGAATGTATCTTATATTTGGTTTTGTGTACAAGAAATAAAAGAACAACCATACCAAATGATACTAGAGAGGAATACCTTATATGTGACATAAATAGAGAGATGTCTCTAAATGTACCGGTAGTTTTTTTTGGAGTAATAAATCCTAAATCTGCACAAAAAACAATAATTGAACTTATCAATAAGCCTAATATAAAAGAATAGGTTACTTTTTTTAATTCCAAATTAGACAGAGAAGGGGTTGTTCCTATAATTATTGGTAAAAAAAGCAAAGGAAGTTTTATTCTTAAATCATCAATACCGTCTGAAAAGACTTGTGTTTGAAACAACCACAAAACTTGAATTATAAAGGCTCCTGACAATATTGTTGGGGCGTATTTAAGTTCTTTATTTTTTTTTAACTTTTGTTTAAAACCGCCCTCAAAAAGCCAGTTTAAAGTAAGGGATATAATGGCTATGCTCATTATAAACTTTCCTAGTGAAACGCCAAAGGCTAACAATAAAAGAAAATAAATATATAATTTTCTATGTGTGTTTTCTAAAAGAAGCGGCTTCATTTTATAATCCTAAAATACTATAATATAAAGAATCATTATTAAAAATTTCAAAACACTCTAATATGTACGGGTCTTTATTTAAGGAGGCTTCAATTCTTCCCTTTTGAAAATAAACTCTTGAAACTATTTCATTTTCAATAAAATAAGTTATTTCGTCTTGAAATTTATCTAAATCTTTCTCAACGTTAACAGAAAACACACTATCAAGCTTATTGAAAAGCTTTTTGTTTTCTTTAAAATACTTTTCTTTCTCAGCTACTTTTTTTAACTCTTTTAGATGAAAATTTGTTTCCGTTTGGTAGGTAATATTTTTAAGCGAAACGAAAGATTTAAATTTATCATATTCCTCCTGTTTTATTTTAAAGTGTTCTGGTGGAGCGATACTATCTACATTAGAATATTCATTTGTTACATAATCAAAAATTATATCGTTATATAACAACTCTTCTGTTATTACACTATAATATTCCATCGATATGGTTTTGTCTGGCTCAACTCCTCTTGCATCATAAACCTTTCTTCCTGATCTAGTAAAAAAAGTATTAACAAGGCTGTCTGCTATTCTTTCTGATTTTCCTTGGTTTGTTTTGTTTGAGTAGTCTATTTTTTGAATGCACCTTCCGCTTGGGGTATAGTATTTAGCTACTGTTAATTTAATTTGGGCGCCAAAACTTAGTTTTTTTGTTTGTTGAACCAATCCTTTTCCATAGCTAGGAAAACCAACTACTATTGCTTTATCAAGGTCTTGCAAGCTTCCAGCTACTATTTCACTTGCTGATGCAGAATTTTCATCAATTAAAACAATTAGTTTAAGTGTTGTATCAATAGGGTTTAGAGTTGTAAAATAATTTCTATTCATTTCGGGAATTCTACTTTTCGTAGTAACTACAAGTTGTCCTTTTGGGATGAAAAAGTTTACAATTTTTACTGCCTCATTAAGCAACCCACCACCATTTGATCTTAAATCTAATACTAAATTTGAAATGTTTTTTTCTTTTAATTCTAATAACGCTGTTTGTGTTTCTTGAGCCGCTGTTTGTGTGAAAGAAGTAAGTTTTATATAGCCCGTTTTTGAATTAATTTTTTTATGCAGCGGTACAGATGGAAGCTTAATTTCTTCTCTTTTAATAATAATATTTTTTATTTTTTCTTTTCTATTAATTTTTAATTCTAGTGTTGATTCAGCTGGACCTTTTAAAAAATCTCCTATTTCTTGGATTGTTTTTTCTTTTATTGGTTTGTTGTTAATTTCAATTAGTTTATCTCCTATTTTTAGGCCCGATTTATGTGCTGGTGAATTTTCATACATCTCTGTGATGATAATGTTGCCCTTAGACCTCTTTATGCTTGCGCCTATTCCCCCATATTGACCAGTTGTGGTAAATCGAAAATCTTCTATTTCTGACTCTGAAATGTATACTGTAAATGGGTCTAGTGATTGAAGCATTGCATCAATTCCTTTTTTCATTAATTGTCCTGGTATTATTTCTTCTACATAAAAATTATTAATTTTTTCATATACACTTCCCATTATTCTTAGGTTTTTACTTATTTCAAAATAATCTTTTTCTCTATTACTATTTGATATTAAAATAAGCATTAATAGCGCTGTTGTTGTTAAAAAAAATAATCTTTTCATTGGTGTATTTTGAGACAGACTTGTTTCATTATTTCTAAAAGCTCTTTCTTGGTTATTAATTTTGAAGAAAGATAAACAAAACCTATATGGAATTTTTTGTTTTGTTTATTATAGTGATTATTATAAAATATTTCCTTTAGGAGTCTTTTTACCCTATTTCTATCAACGGCTTTTGATAATTTTTTTTTTGAAACTGTAAATAAAATTTTTGTTTCTTCAGAAGGGATATAGTGTGCTCTAATGGGAAATTTTTGCGTGACTTTTCCCTTAATAAACAAATTATCAATTGATTTTTTATCTGTTAGGGTTTCTTTTTTCCTTAGGCTCTTAGCCATTAATCTTTATTGTGTTTAAACAAATTTAGAATAATGTTTTAAAGTAAGGTTTGTTTTACTTCTTTCCTACTTTAATAAAGTTCTCAATAGCCATAGTCATTGATGGTAGACCAGGCATTGGGGCTTGAATATCTATTCTTAATCCAGCTTGTTGTGCAGCTTTTGCTGTTGTGGGTCCAAAAGCCGCTATTTTTGTTCCGTTTTGTTTGAATTTAGGAAAATTTTTAATTAGAGATTGTATTCCTGAAGGGCTGTAAAAAACCAACATATCGTATTTTACTTCCTCTAAATCAGAAAGGTCGCTACAAACTGTTTTATAAAGAATTGCATTTTGATATTCAACATTATTTTTTTCTAGTTGTTCAGGTATGTTCTTTCTTTGAATATCAGAACAAGGAACAATAAATTTTTCCGTTTTGTGTTTTACAACAAGCTGCATCAAGTCTTGAAATGTTTGTTTTCCGAAAAAGATTTTTCTTTTTCGATATACAACATAATTCTGTAGGTAATAAGCAACAGCCTCAGAAACACAAAAATATTTCATATCATCAGGAACAACAAACCTTGTTTCCTTTGCAATTCTAAAATAATGGTCAATAGCCATTCTTGAAGTAAAAATGACTGCTGTATAATTAGCTAAATTTACTCTTTGTTGTCTAAAATCTTGGGGGTCCACTCCTTCTACATGAATAAAAGACCTATAGTCAACTTGTAAATTAAATCTATCTGCTAAATCACTAAAAGGATTTTTATCTGTTTTGGGTTCTGGTTGAGAAACAAGAATTGATTTTATGCTCACAATCTATACTTTTTTCTTTGTTTAAACACTTCTCTTACCCCGGATAAATTATAAGACATAACCCATAATACACACCAAAGGTAGGATTTCAAGGGTGCAAAGGTATGAAAATAAATGGAAATATGAAACATTTGAAGCCCTGCCAGAAAAAAAATAGTATGTAGTTCTACAAAGCAATAGAGAAAGAAAGAGTAAAATAACCATTTTATTTATTGTAATAGCTTCTTTTTCATAAATTATATTTATTAAAGAAACTGGTAAAAGAAACAGCCCTTGTATAATCACTGTAATGTTGTGAGAGTTTTGATAACTATTAAATAATGTTCGCTCTTCAAACAGCCGACCAGAAAAAATAATAATAATTTTTTTTGAATAAAATAAACAAGGGGCTAAAACACAAAGCGTTGTTTTAGCTATAAATAATTCTGAAGGAAATGAATAAATATAAATGCAATGAATAAAAACTGACAACAAATAAAAGTGTAAAATGTTTTGGTCTGCTTTAGTATTTTCGAAGTGTTTGAACCTTGTTTTGCTAGTGTGGGATAGCATTATTGTTTTTATTGATTGCGGGGCGGTTCTGCTTATTTTAGCTAAAACAAAAATGGAAAAAATAAGAGGAATAAATAACCAAAAATTCTCTTGTATCGTTCTTTCAAATAATATCACAATTATTATAATGTTTCAATTAAACCGCTTGCTTTTTTGTAAATGTACTGAAATGATGGTTCTTTTTTTATTTTTGCAATCTTAATCAAGCATTATGAGCGTTAATTTTCCATATAATAAGCTTAATCGTTTAGCTGCTGAAGAAAAAATAAAAGAGGAAAAATTTAATCGTTTAACTCTTTCTTTTTATCGGTATGTAAACATTGATGAGCCAAAAAAAGTTAGGGATGATTTGTTTTTTGCTTGGGAAAAATGGGGGGTGTTGGGTAGAATTTATATTGCAAATGAAGGAATTAATGCCCAGCTGTGTATTCCTGAACATTTTTTTAAAAAATTTGAAGACCATTTAAATAATTATGCTGTTTTTAAAAAAATTCCTTTTAAGGTCGCTATAGAAGAGACTAAAATTGCTTTTTACAAACTTACTATTAAAGTAAAAAAACAGATTGTTGCAGACGGTTTGAAGTATAATGAATATGATGTGACAAATGTTGGTCGACATTTAAATGCTGAAGAATGGAATAAATCAATTGATGGAGGAGCTATAGTTGTTGATATGAGAAATCATTATGAAAGTGAGATTGGGCATTTTGAAAACGCTATATGCCCGGAAGCTGAAACTTTTAGAGAAGAATTACCAATGGTGAAAGAGCTGTTAAAAGGTAAAGAAGATGAGAAAGTTTTGCTTTATTGTACTGGTGGTATTCGTTGTGAAAAAGCCTCTTCTTATTTAAAACATTTCGGATTTAATGATGTGAACCAGCTTCATGGGGGGATAATTAATTATAAGCATCAAATACAAAACGACAAGTCGCTTGATAATAAGTTTTTAGGAAAAAACTTTGTGTTTGATGATCGTTTATCTGAAAGAATTTCAGATGATATAATTAGCAATTGCCATCAATGTGGTGAACCTTGTGATGTTCATGTTAATTGTAAAAACGTACATTGTAATTTACTTTTTATTCAATGTAAAAGTTGCCAAAAAAAACACTCGGGTTGTTGTTCTCCTTCTTGTATTGATGTTATTTCTCTTAGTGAAAAAGAACAAAAAAAATTACGATCTGGGGCTGAAAAAAAGAAAATGTATCACAGTCATAAAAAAGTAGATTTACGATCTGCATTTAAGAATAAATAAAGAGAAGTTATGTCTATAAAATTTAATGAAAGAAAAAATGTAGATTTATCTAAGGTTGCTGAGAAAATTTTGGCAAAATGGGATAAGGATAAAACTTTTCAAAAAAGCATTGAAACAAAAGATCAAAATAATTCTTTTGTTTTTTATGAGGGGCCCCCTTCGTCAAACGGGTTGCCTGGAATTCATCATGTTATGGCAAGAACCATTAAAGATGTTTTTTGTAGATACAAGACGCTTAAGGGTTACAGGGTTAACAGAAAAGCTGGTTGGGATACTCATGGTCTACCTGTTGAATTGGGTGTAGAAAAAACATTAGGAATAACAAAAGAAGACATTGGGAAAAAACTGAGTGTTGAAGAGTATAACAACGCTTGTAAAAAGGCGGTAATGAAATATACTGACGTTTGGAACGACTTAACACACAAAATGGGTTATTGGGTAGATACTGAAAACCCCTACATTACTTATGAAAATAAATATATTGAATCAGTTTGGTGGTTGTTGTCGCAAGCTTATAAAAAAGACTTGATTTATAAGGGTTATACGATTCAGCCTTATTCACCAAAAGCTGGAACAGGGCTTAGTTCTCATGAGCTGAACCAGCCTGGGTGTTATAAAATGGTTAAAGACACTTCTGTTGTTGCTCAATTTTCTTTATGTATCGACTCCGATAACCTACTATTTAAGGATGAAAAAGAGGTGATGATCCTTGCTTGGACAACAACTCCTTGGACACTTCCTTCAAATACAGCCCTAGCTATTAATTCAAAAATAAAGTATGTTCTTGTTAAGACCTTTAATCAATATACTTTTAAGCCTATAACTGTTGTCGTTGCTCTAAAATTAATTGACGCTGTTTTTGGTGGGGGTTATTTTGAAGATGAAAACTTGCCTTTCGATAAGGAAAATAAAAAGATTCCATATAAAATCATTAAAGAGATTGATGGAAAAGAGCTTGTTGGGTTAAAATACCATCAATTAATGCCTTTCGCTTTACCTCATGAAAAGCCAGAGAATGCATTTAAAATTATTCATGCTGATTTCGTGTCTGTTGATGATGGTACTGGCATTGTTCATATTGCTCCTACTTTTGGTGCTGATGATGCAAAGGCAGCATTAAACAATAATATTCCTGGGTTGTTGGTTCTTGATGAAAACGACCAATTAGTTCCTTTAGTTAATCTTAAGGGTTGTTTTAGAAAAGAAATGGGCGAGTTTGCTGGAAAATATGTAAAAAATGAATTTTATAAGCCTGATGAAGTTCCAGAAAAAAGCGTTGATGTAGAATTAGCAATTTTGTTAAAAAAAGAAAATAAGGCCTTTAGGGTTGAAAAATACGAACACAGTTATCCACACTGTTGGAGAACAGATAAGCCTATTCTTTATTATCCTTTAGATTCTTGGTTTATAAAAGTAAGCTCTTTCAAAGACAAAATGGTGAAGTTGAATGAGAGTATAAACTGGAAGCCTAAATCAACTGGAACAGGTCGTTTTGGAAATTGGTTAGAAAATGCTAACGACTGGAACCTTTCTAGGTCAAGGTTTTGGGGGATTCCCATTCCTATATGGAGAACAGAAGATGGAAAAAAAGCCATTTGTATTTCATCCATTGAAGAATTAAAATCAGCTATTGAAACTTCAGTTAAAAAGGGCGTTATGAAAAATAACCCCTTAAATTGTTTTAAGGTAAATGATTTTTCAAAAGAAAATTATGACACTATAGACCTCCATCGACACTTTGTTGATGATATTATTCTTAGCTCCGATTTGGGAGAGCCCATGTATAGAGAACAAGACTTAATCGATGTGTGGTTTGACTCTGGCTCAATGCCTTATGCACAATGGCACTATCCTTTTGAAAATAAAGACGCTGTTGAGGGTGGTTCTTGTTTTCCTGCTGATTTTATTGCTGAGGGTGTTGATCAAACTAGAGGTTGGTTTTATACTCTTCATGCAATCTCTACTTTTGCGTTTGATAGTGTGGCTTATAAAAATGTGGTTTCTAATGGTTTGGTTTTAGATAAAAATGGCCAGAAAATGTCTAAAAGATTAGGGAATGCTATAGACCCTTTTGAAACACTTAAAACTTTTGGTGCTGATGCAACAAGGTGGTATATGATTACTAATGCTCAACCTTGGGATAATTTAAAATTTAATCTTGAGGGAATTAATGAAGTTAAAAGGAAGTTTTTTGGAACTCTTCAGAACACATATAGCTTTTTTAGCTTATATGCTAATCTGGATGATTTTGATTATAAAAACTCGTTTATTGATGTAAAATTTAGACCAGAAATAGATCGCTGGATTATATCTAAGTTAAATTCACTAATTTCTAATGTGGATAAATGTTATTCTGATTATGAACCAACAAAAGCAGGAAGGTTAATTCAAGCATTTGCTGTTGATGATTTAAGCAACTGGTATGTAAGGTTGTGTAGAAAACGTTTTTGGAAAGGAGAAATAAATGATGATAAGCTTGCGGCTTATCAAACGCTTTATACTTGCTTAAAAACAATTTCATTGTTAAGTTCTCCGATTGCTCCTTTTTATTGTGATTTATTATACAATGACTTAATTAAATCCAACAATGACGATGATTTTTCTGTTCATTTGGCAGATTTTCCGACTGTTAATACAAAACATATTGATATAGCTTTAGAGAAAAAAATGGGCTTAGGGCAAGAAATAACCTCCTTGATTTTGAGCTTAAGAAAAAAAGAAAAACTAAAGGTGCGTCAACCGTTAAGTAAGGTATTAATTCCTTCTTTGGGGGAAGAATTTGATGTGGATGTTTCTGCAATTAAAGCCCTTGTTTTAAATGAGGTGAATGTTAAAGATTTAGCCATTTTAGAGGCTAATAATAACTTATTAAAAAAGCAAGCTAAGCCAAACTTTAAAACAATTGGCCCAAAGTATGGAAAACACATGAAGGAAATAGCAAAAAAAATATCTAATTGGAAGGAATTGGAAATTAACCAATATGAAAAAAATAAAGCTTATTCTTTTATTGTTAATGAGGAAGAGATTTTCTTAAATGATGACGATGTAAATATAATTACATCCGACATACCTGGGTGGAAAATTGCTTCATCAGGGGATATTACAGTTGCTCTTGATGTAAATATTAATAAAGAACTAAGAGAAGAAGGGGTTGCCAGAGACTTTGTTAATAAGGTTCAAAACTTAAGAAAAGATTTGGATTTAAATATTACTGACAATATTGAAATAAAAATTTCATCTGACAGCGATTTTAAGGCGGCAATTAACAACAATTTAAATTATATTTGTTCGGAAACTCTTACTAAAGATATTATTTTTGTAAACAAGCTGGAAAACGCATATAGTGTAGAAGAAAATAAAGACAGTGCTTTATTTTCAATTGTTAAAATATAATTTTGAAAAAATGAATAAAGAAAAAAATAGATATAGCGATGTTGAGCTTGATGAGTTTAGAGGTATTATTGAAAAAAAACTTATCGAAGCAAATGAAGATTTAGTGATCCTCAAAGGTTCTTTATCTCATAAAGACGACCACGGAACTGATGATACCGGAAGGTCTTTTAAGATGATGGAAGATGGCGCTGAAACGCTTATGAGAGAAGAAAACGCACAACTGGCTGCCCGATCTGAAAAATTTATTAAAAACCTTGAAAACGCCTTAATAAGAATAAACAATAAAACTTATGGTGTTTGTAGAAAAACTGGGAAATTAATTAGTAAAGAAAGGTTAAAACTTGTCCCTCACGCTACTTTAAGCATAGAGGCCAAAATGGCAGAGGGTTAATTTTTTTGGTTTGTCAAGAAAAAAATTAGCAATTTTTCTTATTTTATTGGTTCTATTTATAGATCAATTTTCAAAAATTTGGATCAAATCCCATTTTTCATTAACACACAGCGATATAAACATATTTCAATTAGGTTTTATTGAAATTGAATTCATAGAAAACCCAGGCATGGCTTTTGGATTTTCTTTTGGGAATATTTATGGTAAATATTTATTGAGTTTATTTAGAATCGGTGCAGTTTTTGCAATTGGTTGGTATTTATTAAAGTTAATTTCTATAAAAACGCATTTTGTTTTCATTGCTTGTGTTTCATTAATTTTTGCTGGGGCATTAGGAAACATTTTAGATAGCTTGTTTTATGGGTTGATGTTTGATAGTGGAACCGTTTGGGACCCTTTAATTAATGGCGGTGATGGCCGATGGATTGGGTATCCAGGAATATCTAATTTGAATTTTAACGGCTATGCGGGCATGTTGGAAGGTTGCGTTGTAGATATGATACATTTTAACTTTGAGTGGCCTAGTTGGGCTCCTTTTGGGCTTAAAGGAGAGGTTTTTCCTCCTGTTTTTAATGTTGCTGACTTTGCTATTTCTTTCAGTGTTGGGGTAATTGTTGTATTTTATAAAAAAATTGTCCGGGATGAAGATGTTAATTTTAAAGCTTTATTTAAGTTGCGTAAAGACGTTAATTAGCCTGTTTTTTTGTTTTATCTCTTTATTTTCTTTTTCGCAAAAGGTGGTGTGCGGCCCTTTACTGGGTGAATGCACAGATAGCAGTGCTGTATTTTGGTTAATGACAAAAAACTCTACTGATTTAGTTTTAAATGGTTCTAATTTTGGATTAGATTTTGAAATTTTGCCAGACACTAATATGTCTAAGTTGTTTAAAAAATACAAGGCTTATAAATTGCTTTTTAGTCACCCTAATGTTTCTACCATTTCTTTTTCTATAAACCTTTCTAAAAAGAAAAGTGAAGATTATTCATATGAAATTAAGTCAAAGAACAATGAATTCTTATTCGGGTCTTGTGGATTTATTGCTGATGGTTTTGCTAAAGCTTATCGTGCTTGGAATACTACGAAAATATATCGCTCTATGATTAAAGAGCCTGCAGATAAAATGATTTGGATGGGAGATAATTTATACTTAATGCCTTTCTATGATTTAAAAAACTTAAAGCGTATTTATAATCGATATATAGGTGTAAGGTCAAACAAAGATTTAGCCTCTTTTCTTTCTTCAGGTATAAAACATTACGCAACTTGGGATGATCATGATTTTGGACCTAACAATTGTGAAGGGGATTTTGAAAACGCGCACTTAACAACGTCTGCATTTAAAAACTTTTGGGTCAACCCCATTTCAAAAGAGTCTTTTGGTGTTTCTTCTGTTGTAAAAAATGGTGATGTAGATTTTTTTTTAACGGATTCTAGAACCAGTAGAAGCGTTTCTAACGGAACATACTTAGGGGAAAAACAAACAGCTCAACTTAAAAGAAACCTTAAAAGCTCTAAAGCTATTTTTAAAATTATTGTTAGCGGAAGTCAAGTTATAAACCCACTAAGTGATCATGAATCTTATTTAGATTTTCCAAAAGAACGCGCAGACTTAATAAATTTTATTCACGAAGAAAATATAAATGGTGTTCTGTTTTTTTCTGGAGATAGACATCATTCTGAAATATACAGTGAAAAAAAAGAAAATTATCGATATGATTTATATGATTTAACCTGTTCTCCTTTATCAAGCCCTAAACATAATTTGAAATTCTCTAAATTTTTAAAAACTGTTGGAGACCGTGTTGATAATTCTTTGATTTTAAAAAAGAATTACGGTTATGGGAAAATAATTTTAATAGACAATCAAAAAGCTTTAGAAATTACTTTTAAAAGTAAAAAAGGAATAGAAATCTCTAAATTTATTTTTACTCAAGAAATGCTCGGTTATTAATAAACTATATTAACAATTTTTTTAGGAACAACAATTACTCTCTTTGGTTCTACCCCCTTTAGATAGGCCTTGGTTTTTTCATTTTTGAAAATTTCTTTTTCTATCTCTTCTTTATTTAGGTTAATAGGCAACTCAACCGTAAACCTCATTTTACCATTAAAAGAAACAGGATACTTATAGTTGTTCTCTATTAAATATTCTGGATTAAACTCAGGAAAAGTTGCTGTTGTTATGCTTTTGGTGTTCCCTAGTTTTTCCCATAGTTCTTCACAAATATGTGGAGCATAAGGAGAAAGAATAATCAACAACTCTTTAAGTATTTTAGATTTATTACACTTCATAGCTGTCAATTCGTTGACACAAATCATAAAGGCAGAAACTGGTGTATTGAAGGAGTACCTTTCTATATCTTCTTTAATTTTTTTAATTGTTTTATGTAATGTTTTTAGTTCTTCTTTAGTGGGGTTTTCATTGGATGTCATAAAAACTTCTTCTTTATGAAATAGTTTCCATAATTTTTTTAAAAACCCTTGTACGCCTGTAATTCCTTGAACGTCCCATGGTTTATGTTGCTCCAATGGTCCTAAAAACATTTCATAACAACGTAATGTATCTGCTCCATATTTTTCAACTAAATCATCTGGTGTTTGAACATTATATTTTGATTTAGACATTTTATCAATTTCTCTTCCACATATGTATTCTCCCGAATCTTCAAAAACAAATTCTGCATTATTATATTCCTTTCTCCATTTTTTAAATTTTTCTATATCTAAAATATCTCCATTTAAAAAGTTAATATCTACATGAAAAGAAACTACTTGGTACTTCTCTTTTTTTCCTTTAGAAATAAACCTTCCTGTATTTTTATCTCTATATACAAGTGCGGAATTTCCTTGTATCATTCCTTGATTAATAAGTTTTTGAAATGGTTCTTGAAACGGTATATGGCCTAAATCAAATAAAATCTTAGACCAAAACCTTGAATATAATAGATGTCCTGTTGCGTGCTCTGCTCCTCCTATATATAAGTCCACGTTTTGCCAATAATCTATTTTTTCAGACGATGCAAAATCTTCACTGTTTTTTGGATCAACATATCTTATAAAATACCAACTGCTTCCTGCCCACCCTGGCATAGTGTTGTATTCCATCCTGTCGCCAAAAATAGAAATATTCCATTTTTCTTTTTCTGCCCTTGCTAATGGGGGGTCTCCTTTTTCTGTTGGTAAATATTTATTTATTTCTGGCAACTCTACAACTTTGTTTTCTTCAAAGACATAAGGAATATCATCTTTGTAATAAACCGGGAAAGGCTCTCCCCAGTATCGTTGTCTAGAAAAAACAGCGTCTCTTAATTTATATTGTGTTTTTCCTTTTCCAATGCCTTTATTTTGTAGTTCGGAGATCGATAGTTTTATAGCTTTTTTAACAGATAGTCCATCTAAAAAATCAGAATTTACTATTGTAGCATCTTTATCAATATATGCTGATTCCGAAATATTTATTTCTTTAAATATATTTTTTATTTCTATTTGAAAATGTTTAGCAAAATCCCAGTCCCTCTGGTCTCCACATGGAACAGCCATTACAGCTCCTGTTCCGTAACTTGCTAACACATAGTCTCCTATCCATATTTGTATTTTTTTACCACTAAAAGGATGTATTGCATATGCTCCTGTAAATTCTCCCGAAATGGTTTTTACATCGCTCAGTCTATCTCTTTCTGATTTTGTTAATGCTTTTAATTGATATTCTTCTACTTTATGTTTTTGTGATTTAGTTGTAATTTTATCTACTAATGGGTGCTCTGGAGCTAACACCATGAAAGAAACACCAAAAATAGTGTCGGGCCTTGTGGGAAAAACCTCAATTTTTTCACTAAATCCAGCAATAGAAAATGAAATCGATGCACCTTTAGATTTTCCAATCCAATTTTTTTGAATGTCTTTTATAGAGTCTGACCAATCTAATTCTTCTAATCCTCTCAGTAACCTGTCTGCATAAGCTGTAATTCTCATGCTCCACTGTCTCATTTTTTTTTGCTCAACAGGGTATCCTCCTCTTTCAGAAACCCCATCTTTAATTTCATCATTAGCTAATACAGTGCCTAATTCTGGACACCAGTTCACCCATGTATCTGAAAGATAAGTCAAACGGTAATTCATTAAAACTTTATTTTGTTGTTTTTCGCTCCATTCTTTCCATTGATTTGATGAAAAAACCTCTTCATATTCTGTCGCTGCACTAACATTAATGTTTCCTTCTTTTTCAAAAACATTAATTAAGTTTTTAATGGGTTCTGCTTTGTCTGTTTTTTTATTATACCATGCGTTATAAATTTCTTTAAAAATCCATTGAGTCCATTTATAATAATCAGGGGAAGATGTTCTAATTTCTCTGTCCCAATCAAACGAAAAACCAATTTTATCTAATTGTTTTCTATAGCCTGAAATTTTATTCCCTTCTTTATCAACACCCCCTTCAATATTTGTTGTTGTTGTTGTCGCTGGGTGTTGTCCTGTTTGGATTGCGTATTGTTCAGCAGGAAGACCAAAAGAATCATAACCCATTGGGTGTAAAACGTTGTAGCCATTTAAGTTTTTATAACGAGCAAAAACATCTGATGCTATGTAACCCAAGGGATGACCTACATGTAGGCCTGATCCAGATGGGTAAGGAAACATATCTAAAACATAGAATTTAGGTTTTTCTCTGTTTTCTTCAACCTTAAATGTTTTGTTTTCAGCCCAATACTTTTGCCACTTTTTTTCGATTTCTTTATGATTATATAAACTCATTTTTTAAACTAATTCACAAAAGTAATTTTTTATTATTCTTTTCTTATCACAACTACTATTTCTCCTTTAATTTTTTTTTGACTAAAATGCTTAAAAAGTTGTTGTGGGGTTCCTGAAATAGTTTCTTCATGAATTTTTGATATTTCTCTTGAAATAGAAACCTCTCTGTTTTCTTGAAAAACTTCATCTAATTCTTTCAGTAGTTTTAATAATCTATGTGGAGATTCATATAAAATTATTGTTGTTTTTTCTTCTTTTATTTTATTAATTGCTTTTGTTCTTCCTTTTTTATGAGGTAAAAATCCATAAAATATAAAAATATCTGAAGGAAAACCTGATTGAATTAATGCTGGAATAAAAGCTGTTGCCCCTGGAAGACAAAAAACAGGAATGTCTTTTTCTTTTGCTTTTTTTACAAGTAAAAAACCAGGATCACTAATGCCTGGTGTTCCTGCATCAGAAACAACAGCAACGTCCCCTTCTTTTACTAATAAATCTTCTATTATTTTATCAGCTACTTTATGCTCATTATGTTGATGATAAGAAATTAACTTATTATTTATGTTGTAATGATTTAAAAGTTTTTTTGTTGTTCTTGTATCTTCAGCGCATATGTATTCTACAGATTTCAACACGTCTATAGACCTGTATGTTATGTCTTTTAAGTTCCCTATAGGGGTTGGTATTACATATAGTTTATTCACTTTTTTTTAATATTTCATTTAATAAGTGTTGTTTAATTAAAATGTTTTTTTGATTATTTAGTGCTTCTGAATAAGTGATTTTTTCTTTTGATTTTCTGCATATAAATTTATTTTTTTCTTCAAATAAAACAATTTTATTCTGCGTTTGTGTTTTATATTTAAGGCTTATTTCTGGCTTATTGTCTTTATCTAAATCAGTTACTATAATTGGGTTTTCTATTTTATTCATTAAAGAAAAGTTTACCTCATCTGTGTGTATGTTAACTATTTCTTTATCTATGAAATAATAAAAATAGATTCTTTTATTTTTTAAAATTGATCTTAAAATTATATGTTTATTTTGTGGAGAATCAAAATAATAAACATCTAATATCTCGCCTTTTACTTCTTTATAATTAATTCTTTCTGTTTGGTTATATAATTTGAAATTACCTTGAATTTTTGTGTCAAAATATACTTTTTCATTGTAGATTTCTTTAGAATCTTTTTTTACAACTAAATCGAATTTTTGTTGGTTCTGATGATGTTGATGAAAATCATATGGGAAAAAAAAAGAAATTGTTTTTTGATAGTTTTTTGATTTTTTAATTCTCTTTAATGTTTGTGTTCCTTGGGTAATAAAACATGACCAATTGTTTTCTTCTAAATATTCTCCATCTTTTGCAATAATGGTAATTATACCTGAGGAATCTATTTTTATTTGTTCATTTTGCCCATAAAAAAGGTTATAAAAAAATAAAAAAAAAATAAAACTTAAGTTAATTTTTTTACTCATTTCCTATTTATTTTTAAACCATCAATTTTATATTCTTCTCCGTTTTTATATTGTGTTGTTATAATAAGAGTTCCTTCTTCATTATATTTTTTCCAATCTCCATTTTTTTCACCTCTTAAAAATGATCCTTCTTCCTTTTTTTTTCCATTAGAATAATAATATATATGTTCGTTAATTGGTATATCATTTAAAAATTCACCATCAAAATATGTATTTCCGTTTACATATTTTGCTTTCCATTTTCCTGTTTTCATTCCATCCGCAAAAAATCCTACTTCTTCATAGTCATTATAAATATATTTCCATGATCCTTCTTTTATTCCTTCAATATAATTTCCTTCCGTTATTACATTTCCTATACTATCATATTCAATCACTTTTCCATTAACTTTACCTCTTCTGTATTCTTCTTTTCTTCTTATTTTTTCGTTTTCATACCACCATGTCCACAAACCTTCTGGTTTGCCATTTATATAATTTCCTTTCTGCTCAATAACTTTATTTCTATAATAAAAAACCCACTCCCCTTTCTTTTTATTATTATCAAAATGTCCTTGTTTTTTTATTTCTCCATTTTGATAATAATAAATCCAAAGACCATTTTTAGCTCCTAAGGTGTCAACAAAACCTGAAAAAACAATAGTGTCATTTTTATAAAATTCTTTCTTAATGATTTTATTATTTTCATCATATACTTTAAATAATCCGTTTTTAATATTGTTTTTTATCACACCTTTAATTGTAAATCCTTCTTTATTTTTTGTTTTACTAATTTTAGTTTTTATTTTATTTTTTTCTTCTTTTTTTTGATCATTTACTACAATACTTACTCCTCCATTTTTATTATAAATTTTTGTTGCTCCGTTTAATTCACCGTGAAAAAAAGTTTGTTTTGATTTAATTTTATTGTTAGGGTAAAAGGTTTTCCAGATTCCATGTTTTTTTAAATCACTATCATACCTGTTTATTTCTTCTTTTTTAATTATTATCCCCATATCATAATTGATTAGTGATATAATATTTCCTGAAGAATCATATTCTTTTGATAATCCGTTTTTTTGATTATTTAAATAATTATACTGGAATTGTGTTTGATTGCTATTTTTAAATTTTATTTCTTCTTGACCGTTTTTGTTGTTATTTTTATATGTAGATGATTTTTTTAATAATCCTAAAGAGTCATAAGTGTTTGATTTTCCATTTTTTTCATTATTTATGTATTGCTCCTCCTTAATTAAAATACCTTTTATATTATAAAAAGCCCATTCACCATTTAATTGATTTGCCTTCCAACTTCCTTTAGATTTTATTTGTCCATTAGAGTAATAACTTATCCATTCTCCTTCTGGTAAATTATTAACCAAAAAACCTTCGCTAGAAAGAATTCCTTTTTCATTATACAGCTTAACATAATTAGAATCTTGACCTAATGAATAATTTATTTGAACAAAACATATATATAATAATATATATATATATAATAGTTTATTATTATTAGCTTGTTGATATAGTATAAAACTTTTTACCAAAAAATTTTGTGTTTTAAGATATGAAATGTTGTCATTATTTTATTAACAAAAAAGATAAATATATATTACTGCAAATCAATATTATATATAACATATTAACAAAAAACATTTTATCTAAATAAATTATTTTTGTGTAAACTTTGATTAATATTAACATTTAATAAGTATCAAAAATATGTTCAAAAGCTATTTATTCTTTTTTTACTTTAAATTAGATTTTAATATTCTTTTTTATAAGCAACATAAAAATAAAATAACCAAATAAATATTTAACATTTTTATAAACCCTAATTAACAAGTTAATAACATGACAATAACAATAGGATGTGATCACGCGGGTGTTGATTTAAAAAACCAAATTATTAATATTATAAATGAAAATCATGATGTTTATGATATAGGAACACATACATCAGAAAGTGTAGACTACCCAGATATAGCACATAAAGCAATTGATAGGTTGTTAAATAATGAAGCAGAGAGAGTTATTTTGTTGTGTGGTTCGGGAAATGGTATAAACATGACAGCAAATAAACATAAAGGTGTAAGAAGTGCTTTGTGTTGGTCAGAGGAAATAGCGGTTTTAGCAAGGCAACACAATGATGCAAACACCCTTGCTTTACCAGCAAGATATTTAAACATTCAGGAAGCAAAAGATATTGTTTTAGCTTTTTTGTCAGTCTCTTTTGATGGAGGCAGACACCTTAAAAGAATAAATAAAATTAATTGTGCGTAATTTATTTATTTTTCCTTTTCTTTTTTTTACAGCTTGTTCTTTATTAAAACCTAATGAAATAATTGAATCAAATCAAGAGCAAGCACTCAAATACTCTAAGCAAATTTCTAAACAAGATTTATTTAAAGACTTAAGTGTTTTAGCTTCAGATTCTTTAGAAGGAAGGGAAACAGCAACAAAAGGACAGAAAAAGGCAGCTGAATATATAAAAAACCATTTTATTAAAAATAACATAAAGTCTGTTTTTGATACATCTTACTATCAACAATTTGAAGTAAATGTTTTCGATTTTACAAATGTTTCTTTAAAAATAAATAACAATGATTTAAAATTGGTGGATGATTTTTTTGTAATAGGATCTCCTAAAAAAACACAACAAAAAAACATTTCTGTTGTAGATGTTAATTATGGTATAGAAAATAATAAAATAAACGACTATTTAAATAAAGATGTTAGTGGTAAGGTAGTAATGATGATGGATGGTCTACCAAAAAATATCCAAGATTATAATATAATTGATGGCAACTGGAGAAATAAATTAAAAATAGCAGAGGAAAAAGGAGCAATTGCGATTTTGTTGGTTGTAAATAATTACGAAAAAGAAAACAACAGAATTAAAGAACATATACTTTATCCAAGAATGAAAATGCATAATTCTAAAAAAGTTTACAAAAATGAAACACCTGTATTTTATATTTCTAAAAAAGTAAAATCATTAATTTTAAACAATAATAAAATTATATCATTTCATACATCTGTTAATAACATTACAAAAGCAGAAAATGTTTTGGGCTATATACCAGGAAAAAAGATTAATGAAGCGTTAGTTATATCAGCACATTACGACCACATAGGTTACGACCAAGGAGAAGTTTGTAATGGTGCAGATGATGATGGTTCTGGAACAGCAGCATTGTTAAGCATCTCAAAAGCATTTCAAAAAGCATATGAAGATGGTTATCAACCTGAAAGAAGCATTTTATTTTTAGCTGTATCTGGTGAAGAAAAAGGTCTTTGGGGGTCTAAGTTTTATACAGATAATCCATATTTCGAATTAGAAAAAACAATAGCTGATTTAAATATAGATATGGTAGGAAGAAGAGACACTATTCAAAAAAATGATGATTATATCTATTTAATAGGGTCTGATAAAATTAGTAAAGACCTCCATCAAATAAATGAATCTATAAACAGCAAGCATATAGGTTTTAAATTAGATTATAGATATAATAAAGACAGTGACCCTAATAAATTTTATTATCGTTCTGATCATTATAACTTTGCAAAAAATAATATTCCAGTAATTTTTTATTTTGGTGGCCTACATGAAGATTATCATATGCCAACAGACGAAATTGATAAAATTAATTTTAATAAGTTAGAAAAAGTTGCTCAATATGTTTTTCTTACCGCTTGGGAATTAGCAAATAGAGAAACAAAATTAAAATAAATGGAAGAAGTAATATTAGTTGATAAAAAAGATGGTGTTTTAGGATATATGGAGAAGCAAGAAGCTCATATTAAAGGATTAATGCATCGAGCTTTCTCTGTTTTTATTTTTAACTCTAATAATGAGCTTTTGTTACAAAAAAGAGCATCAGATAAATATCATTCCGGAGGCCTTTGGACCAACACTTGTTGTAGCCACCCAAGAAAAGATGAAAATAATCTTTCAGCAGCCAATAGAAGACTGAAAGAGGAAATGGGAATGGCGTGTAATTTAGAAAAGGTTTTTACTTTTACATATAAAGCACGACTAGATAAAGGCTTAACAGAACACGAGTTTGATCATGTTTTTTTTGGTTTTACTAATCAAAAACCAAAAATTAATAAACAAGAAGTGGAGGATTTTAAATACATATCTATTAACGATTTAGAAGAGGCGGTTATTTTAAAACCTGAAGCATTTACCGAGTGGTTTTTAATTTGTTTCCCAAAAGTCATCGAAAACATTAAAAAAATAATTAAAAGCAGATGACAAAGATTGGTGTAATTGGAGGAGGAAGTTGGGGAACCGCATTAGTTAGTATATTAACCAATAATAAATCTAATATTTATTGGTGGATACGTTGTGAACAACACCTGATTAACATTACTGAAGAGAAAAGGAACAAGAAATACTTACCTAATTGTAATTTAGAAATATCGAAAATAAATTTAACTAACTCATTAAGAGACCTTATTAAATGTTGTGATGTATTAATAATTGCAACTCCTGCTGAATATATTTTAAAAACATTTGAAAACATTTCTAAAAAAGAAATTTTAAATAAATCAATTATTTCAGCAACTAAAGGTGTTATTCCACAAAAAAACTTAACTCCTTATAAATTCTTTAAGCAATTAAATAATGAACTAGATTATAGTGTTATTTCAGGACCTTGCCATGCCGAAGAAATAGCTATGTCTAGGAGAAGTTACTTAACTTTCTCATCATCCAATCCAGAAATCATCAAGAATATAACCCCCTTAATTTCAAATAGCTTTGTGTCTGTTAAACAATCTCAAGATGTTATTGGAACAGAACTATCAGCTATTTTAAAAAACATTTACGCTTTATTAGTAGGTGTTTGTCACGGATTAGGATACGGAGATAATTTTCTTTCTGTATTGATTTCTTCAAGCGCATCAGAGCTGGGTAACATTATAAATCATGTTGATCCTAAACAAAGAAACATAACCCATTCGGCTTACTTAGGAGACTTGTTAGTGACATCTTATTCTCTTCATAGTCGAAATAGGAAATTTGGAAACTTTATAGGAAGAGGATATTCCGTTAATAATACAAAATCTTCTATGAACATGGTTGCAGAGGGATATAATGCTACGAAATGCATATATGAACTTTTAGAAAAAGAAGTTAAAAACTATCCAATCCTTGAAACCACATATAAAATATTATATAAAAGCTTATCGCCAAAAAATCAAATTAAAAATCTAGAAAACATAATCTCCTGAAAACCAACAACTTACAAAAACCCCAAGAAAGAGCTTTAGAGGACATTTCAATAAATAACACACTTACATGTTCGCGGTTTAGCCTAAAACCCCTTAAAACGCTTTATAATGCGTTTTTTCTTAAAACATATATATGACTAGAAAATTCTCCAGTTTTTTTGCCTTTTAAATTAGAAACAAAACCCCGCCATAATCCAAAAAGCTTAGACCTTCCTTTTTTCTTTTGACTTAACATGCTTATATAAAAAGAATCAAAAACAAGGGGAAAAACTTTTTCAAGAACGAATCCATGTTTTTTAGCTAATTTTTTTATATCGTTTTTTGTGAAGTGATATAAGTGAATTGGAAGGTCCCAAGCAACCCAGTTTTCTTTATAATGTTTGGCGTCATGGGAATTACAATTGGGAAGGCCTAACATTATTATTCCGTTTTTCTTTAGAACTTTTTGAAACTGATTTAAATATTTATTTAAATCATAAACATGTTCTAGCACATGCCACAAGGTAATAACATTAAATGTTTCTTCTTCAAAAGAAAAAAAAGAAGAAACATTTTTAATAGAAAGATTGTAATTTTTTTGAGCAAATTCAGCTGCTTTTTTTTCAGGTTCAACACCAACAACTTTCCATTTCTTTTTTTGGCAATAATTTAAAAACTCACCAGTGCCAGAACCAAAGTCTAGTAGTGTTGTATCTTTATTATTAAATAGAGAAATTAATCTTTCCTTTTTCTTTAATTGATAGTTTCTGATCAAATGATAAACAAAATTAAACAGCCCTTTTTTAGATGAAGTATGAGAAATGTATTCATTGCTTTGATAATATTTTCCTATTGTTTTTTCAGAAGGTTTAGGATTAGTAAACCTAAAACCACATGAACAACACTCCACAACAGTAAAAATGTCGTTACTTACGTTATGATCTTTTGCAGAAATGAAATGCTTAAAAGCTTTTTCATCGCAAACAGGACAGGTTAATATATTTTGTAAATCGTGTTTCACGTGGAACTATTACCGACCTAAATAAATTAATAATATGCTTATATCAGAAGGTTTTATACCGCTTATTCTAGCTGCTTGCCCAATATTTGTAGGCTTAATTTTATTAAGTTTCTCTTTAGACTCTGTGGATAGCGAAGAAAATTTAAAATAATTAATATCTTCAGGAATATTAACATGTTCAAGTCTTTTTAATTTATCAGCATTTTCTTTTTCCCTTTGTATGTAACCATTATATTTAATATTAATCTCTGTTTGTTCTAGTACATCATCTTTTAAAACTAATTTGTTTTTAATTTGCTGTAATTCTTTAGAGCAATTAACAACATCTCTTATGTTTATATTAGGCCTTGAAAGAACTGAAATTGCCTTTACTTTCTGAGCTAATTCCTTAGATTTTTTTTCTCTTAACAATGGGTTTATGTCAGAAGGCCTTAATGAGGTTTTTTTAATGTCTTTCATTAAAGAGTTACTTTCCTTAATTTTCATCAAAACACGGTTATATTTTTCATTGCTTAGAAGCCCAATTTCATTTCCTATTTTACTTAAGCGCAAATCAGCGTTGTCTTGTCTTAATAATATTCTGTACTCTGCTCTAGAAGTAAACATCCTATATGGCTCTTCTGTTCCTTTTGTAATAAGATCATCTATAAGAACACCAATGTAAGCCTGATCTCTAGAAAGTATTAAAGGTTCTTTTTCGTTTATTTTTAAATGCGCATTTATTCCTGCCATTATTCCTTGTCCCGCAGCTTCTTCATATCCTGTGGTTCCGTTAATTTGACCACTGAAAAAAAGATTTTCTATTAACTTTGTTTCAAGTGAGTGTTTAAGCTGAGTAGGAGGAAAATAATCGTATTCTACAGCATATCCAGGTCTGAACATTTTTGCCTTTTCAAAGCCTGGTATTGTTTGCATGCTTTTTAATTGAATTTCTTCTGGCAAACTACTAGAAAAACCATTAATATAAAACTCAATAGTGTTCCAACCTTCAGGCTCAGCAAATATTTGATGTCTGGGCCTATGACTAAACCGGTTAATTTTATCTTCAATTGATGGACAATATCTAGGCCCTAAAGATTTAATTGCCCCATTAAATAAGGGGCTTCTTTCAAATCCTGACCTTAGAATATCATGGGTTTTATCATTAGTATAAGTTATAAAACAACTTTTTTGTTTAATTAATGGGCGTGTATCATCAAAAAAAGAAAACTTTCCCGGGTTATCATCACCGGGTTGTTCTTCCATTTTTTTAAAATTTAAACTTCTCCCATCTACCCTTGGGGGGGTCCCCGTTTTCATTCTACCCGACTTAAAACCTAGATTTTCTAATTGTTCTGTTATACCACAAGAAGATTTGTCGCCCATTCTTCCTCCACCAAATTTTTTTTCCCCTAAATGAATAGAACC
The DNA here is from genome assembly GCA_002723085.1 of Crocinitomicaceae bacterium. Taxonomy (GTDB): domain Bacteria; phylum Bacteroidota; class Bacteroidia; order Flavobacteriales_D; family Parvicellaceae. Next base: position 36,021 of record PBNK01000026.1, read on the forward strand.
ATTTAGAAATGTGCCGCTATTTAAAACTACACTTTTAGCTTTAATTTTAACCCCCATTGCCGTTTCAACACCAACAACTTTATTTTTTTTAACAATTACACCAGTAACCATGTCTTGCCAAAAATCTAAATTTTTAATAGCCTCTAAATGTTCTCGCCAGAAGTTACTAAATAGTTTTCTATCACATTGAGCTCTAGGGCTCCACATAGCAGGCCCTTTTGACCGATTAAGTAACTTAAACTGTATGGCGCTTAAGTCTGTTATTTTTCCTGTTAAACCACCTAAAGCATCTATTTCTCTTACAATTTGTCCTTTAGCTATTCCACCAATAGCAGGGTTACAACTCATTTGTCCTATAGTTTCCATGTTCATGGTAACCATTAAAACAGAAGACCCAAGGTTTGCAGCAGCAGCAGCAGCTTCGTTGCCCGCATGACCAGCACCAACTACAACTACATCATATTCTTTAAGCATAAATGTGTTTCACGTGGAACAATATAAACATCTGATAATCAATAAATTAACAAAAGCATTTCATTTTCTTTAGCTCTTATTTTTTTAATTTCTTCGTTAGTTTTATCATTAAAACCACACAAATGTAAGACACCATGAACAATTACTCTATACAACTCATCTAAAAAATCAATGTTCAATTTTTTAGCATTATCTACTATTCTTGTTATAGAGATAAAAAGATCACCAGAAATTTTTTGTTTTTGAGAGTAATCGAATGTAATGATGTCAGTATAATAATCATGATTAAGGTATGTTTTATTAATGGCTAACAAATAATCATCATTACAAAAAATAACATTAATATCCCCACATTTTTTATTTTGAAGACTAATGCATTTTTCTAACCAAGATTTTGTTTTTTCTGAATTAGGAAGACTATAATCAACCCCATCAGAATGAAATAAAACTCCCATTCACGTTTTTAAAGTTCAAATATAATTTCTACAAAAGATCCCTCATTGTGGAAAATAACATCATCAGAAAGATGCCTCATTAGGAAAATTCCTCTGCCGTCAGGAGTTTCTATATTTTCTGGGTCTGTAGGGTCAGGTAAATTATTAAAGTCAAAACCAACCCCTTCATCTTTAACATAAAAAGTCAATGAATGATTGTTTACTTTATAAGAAACCACAGTTTTTTTATTAATATCATTTAAATTACCATGTATTATAGCGTTGTTAACAGCTTCTGTTACAGCAATCAAAACGTTCCCATACTTTTCAGAGCTTATGGTGTGTTTTTCACAAAGAAGATTAATCCATTTTTCTAGAATTAATAAGCTTTTACTTTCAGAACTTAATAAAAGTTCATTTAAAATAGAATCAACAGTGTTAGGCATATTTTGATCAATTTTCTAATGAATTAAAGTACTCATTTACTTTATTTTTGTAATAAGGTTTCAAATTAGGAGGTATTGTTTTTAACAAGTCGACCTCTCTTTGCTTCAACCTCTGGTATTCTTCAAATTTATTATTAAAATTATTTTCATTTGTTTTAATACCTTCTTTAGATTCTCTTTCTTTTTGTTGATCTTGTTCTTTTAGAGCTTTTTCTAATTCAAGTAATTTAATTTTAATTTCTTCTTGTCTCATTATAGAAGATAGATCAAAATCATTATTTATTATTTCTTCTTCTGTTTCTTCAATTTTTTCAATCATTTTATTAAGGCCATTTCCTTTTCCAGAACCATCTTTGTTTAGTTCTTGCGCTAGCTCCATTAATTGTTTTTTAATGGCAGCTTGTTCAGCAGCAAGCCTTCCAAGTTGTTCAAATGAAGATTTACCCCCACCTTTTTGTCCCCCTTTTTTATCACTTAACATTTTTTTCATTTGTTCAATTTGTTTTTTTATTTGCTCAGCATTTTGAGATAAAGATTTGCCTGGGGTTTTTCCTTTACCCCCAGGTTTGTTGCATTGACCAGTCCCCGGCATATTGTTTTGCATTTGTTTTAACACCTCACTTAATAAAAGAGCAAGTTCATTGGTGTGCATCATTACATTGTGTTGGTTTGATCCAGCAATATTTTTCTTTCTTTCGGTGATGTTTTTTATGCTGTAATTTAACGACCTTTTTATTTCTTGAACCTCTTTATTTAACATATTACTAATCATAATTTGACGCTTACCCAAAGCGTCAAGAGAGTCTTCTATTATTTTAACATCGTCTTTTAATTTTCTTTGACTTTGACCAACACCAATGTACCTTGGGTCTTGTGTCGACAAGGTTTTTAATGTTTTTAATAATTCCTCCTGCTCTAATGAAAAAGAAATAAGGTTCTCTAAAAGCTGACGCAGAGACTCTGCGTCTTCTTCTTTTTGGTTAGAAGAATTAGACATTTTATTAAGAGATGAGGCTAATTTATCCATTTCTTCAGCCGCTTTTTTTTGACTTTCAGCCGCTTTTTTCCTTTTATTATTTTCTAATTCGCTCTCACTTTGATTCATTGCATCATTGATTTGGTTTTCCTGCTCTTCTTTATTTAATTCTTTAGGAGATTCAAGTTCCTCATTCATTTCATTTAGTTCCGAAAGCTCATTTTGTATTTCAAAGAATTTGTTTTGTAGATTTTCTTGTTCTTTAGTTAGATCAAATAAAGATTGTTTTTTATCATTAGTTTTTTCTTGTAAGTCTCTTTGTTCTCTACTAAGCTCCTCAAGTTGCTCAGCAATTTTTTCAGCTTTATTTTCAACCTCTAATCTTTTAAAATGTTCTAAGGACCTATCTAACTCTTTTAAAAGGTTATCTTGACTCATCTCCACGTCTTCCATTTTTTCTAAAAGCTCATCTTTATTCATTTCCTCCATAAGCCTATTCATTTCTTCATAAAGCTTTTTCATCTCTTCAGACATTAAGTTATCCATCATTTTTTCCAATTGCTTTTGTTTCTCTAAAATTTCTTTGCTTTTTTCCGATAGTTGAGCTTTTTTAGCCATCTCATTTTGTAGTTTTTTAAGGTTTTGAGTTAAAGCCTCCTGCTTTTTAAAAAAAGCTTCTAGTCGAGACTTATCATTCCAATTCATATCTTTTTTACTTAATAGGTCGGCCTTTATATTTTTCAACTCCAGCTGTAAAGCCTCAGCTTCTTTTGAAAGGTTTGCAAAAGAGTTCTCCGTCTTTTCCCTTATTTTTTTATCAACTTCATTTTTCTCTTTAAAAGAAGGAACCTTTAATTTTTTTTCTGTAGAACGAAAGCTTTTAGGGCCATTAATTGCATCATTATCCCATACTTCAAAATAATAAGTGAAATCATCACCCGCTTCAAAATTAAGTGAAGTAAAATCAAAGTCATAATAAAAAGAAGTCGAGCGAAAAGAAGCTAAGGGAATATTAATGGATTTTTTATTAACCCCGATTTGATAATTAAAAGTTAATTTACTTATCCCATAATCATCTTTTATAGACCCATCAAAAAACCTTTGAAGCAGAAAAGATGAATCAAAAAACTCATTAACCGAAATACTTGGAAAAGCATCCCCTCTAAGTAAGAAATCATACATTGAAGTGTCAGAATGTTCAGAAAAAGAATTTTCGTTTGTTACTAAGAATTCCTGAGATTCCTTAGGAGTATATTTAAAAGAAAAAGAATTTTTATTATCACCACTAAATACAAAAGAAGAATCAGAAAAAACAACCTGAAATGATGAAGTATTTTTTGTCTTAAAATTAAAATAAATTGAAGTCCCAAAAGGAATCACGAGACCACTAAAATCAGAGACAGTGTCATCAATTAACTCAGTATAGGTTGGATATGCTAAAACAGCATTGAAGCCCGAAAGAGAGGCTTTAGGAAGAAAAAAGACATCAAAATCTTTTGAATAATTGAATCCATCAGAAATACGAAACGAAAAATCATTTTGAACGTTTTTGAATTTATATGTGAATTTTGTATCGTCAATTTTTATAGGGAATAATCTTTGACTATTTTTAAAAAGATATATTTCTTTAGGGGGCTCGCCAACAGTTTCAATAATAATATTTAAATCTTCATTTTCTAAAACACTCAATTTATTATTGTTATTAACAACAAAGCTGTAGGCCCTATCTGTCGCAAACGAGTCATTATAGTTAATCACCCTGTTTATTGGTTTAATTAAAAAATCAGGCCTTACAAACCCAATAAGAGAAAATAAGCCAAATAAAAAAACAAAAGCAAAAATGAAGTTTTTATTTCTTTTAAAAGAAATAGTTTCTGAAAGAGAAAAGACACTCAAATCTTTAGCTCTTTGTTGAATTGAGGCGGATAACAACAACAGCTTAGAATTTTCTTTTTCTTGATTTGAAAGTTGAAGAGTGTTTAAAAGTTTATCTCCAATTTCATTTAACTCCCCGCCAATAATTTTCGCAGCAGAAATATGATCTAAACGTCTAAATAATCCCAAATAACGAAAAAAAGGATTCACAAATAAAGAGACAAAAACAACAAAGAGAATTAATAGACCCCCACAAAGCAACCCCAACCTAACATTTGTAGGAAAGAAAAAAAGAAATTCTAATCCCCCCACAAAACCCAATAAAACGATAGCATAACAAAAAAATAACAAACCACCCTTAACAGCCTGAATGGCGTGATACTTTTTAATAAATTTATTAAGTTGAAAGATTAAATTATCAAAAGAGTTCATGCTAATACTATAGGAAATTAAAATTACATCAAAATCTTCTATTTGAGTTAAAACCAATCACAATAAATCTTAAAACAACCTAAACAGATAAAGAATTAAGCATATAATCGTAATTTTGTTAAAAACCCAAAATGAAATGAACGTTCGAATAACTAAACAGTTTAATTTTGAGGCAGCTCACGCTCTTGATGGATATGAAGGAAAATGCAAAGATATTCACGGACACAGTTATCACCTAAAAGTTACTTTTTTAGGAAAACCAAAAAACGACAATGAACTTAGCGACTGTGGAATGGTTGTAGACTTTGGCGAAGTAAAAAAAGTAGTAAAGACCTATATCCTACCTATATTTGACCATCGTCTTATTTTGCGAAAAGATACACGGTTTCAAGAAATTGCCCCTATAAATGAACGCATTCGTTTGGTTGATTACCAACCCACATGTGAAAACATGTTAATAGAAATAGTACAGATATTACAAACCAACAAACCTAAAGGAACCAAATTGGTTAAAGCTTTTTTAAGAGAAACAGCAAATAGTTATGCAGAGTGGTTAGCAGAAGATAACTCATAATAAAATGGAAGAAAAAAAACAAAAAGCAAGTTTATGGTTTAGAAAACTTAGAGATGAATTTTGTCAAGCATTTGAAAATTTAGACGGAGGAAGCTTTAAACGAAAAAACTGGAAACACAAAGGAAGTGGCGGAGGAGAAATGAGCATTATGAAGGGTGATGTTTTTGAAAAAGTAGGGGTAAATATTTCAACGGTTTCAGGGCAATTCACAGAAGAATATCGTTCAAAAATTAAAGGCACAGAAAGTTCACCTAATTATTGGGCATCAGGAATTAGTTTAGTTGCTCACATGAAATCTCCCAAGATACCCGCATTCCATTTTAATACACGGTTTTTAGTTACTGGAGAATCTTGGTTTGGTGGCGGTGCAGATATGACACCAACATTTGTAAATAAAAAAGACACAAAACTTTTTCATAGTAAAATGGAAGAAGCGTGTGCTCCTTATAATGAATCTTATTACCCGGATTTTAAAAAAAGATGCGATGAATATTTTTATTTACCCCACCGAAACGAACCAAGAGGAGAAGGGGGTATTTTTTTTGATTATCTTAACACAGGTGATTGGGAAAAAGACTTCTCTTTTTTAAAATCTGTGGGCCAAAAAACTCTAGAAGCCATTACTGAAATAGTAAAACAACACAAAGGATTAAACTGGACAAAGGAAGAAAAAGAGCAACAACTTATTAAAAGAGGAAGATATGTTGAGTTTAATTTATTATGGGACAGAGGAACCCTTTTTGGAATTAAAACAGGGGGCTCAACAGAGGCTATACTAATGTCTATGCCGCCAACAGTTAAATGGGCTTAATGAATGATTTAGAAAACATAAAAAATGCTCTTTCAGTTATTCCTGACCCAGAAATTCCGGTGTTAACAATTAAGGAATTGGGCGTTTTAAGGCAAGTCAAAAAAGAGGCGGACACAATAATAATCACCATTACTCCAACATATTCTGGTTGCCCAGCAATGGATCGTTTTCAAACGGATATAAAAAAAGAAATGGCAACACTAAATGTAAAAAAGTATAAAATCATTACCCAATATGACCCCGCGTGGACAACGGATTGGTTAAGCTTAGCAGCAAAGAAAAAGTTAAAAAAATACGGAATTGCCCCACCAGAACACAAAACAACAGACAAAAACGCAATTCTTGGAGCGCCAAAAAAAGTAACTTGCCCTAGGTGTGACTCTAAAGAAACAAATCTTGTTAGTCCTTTTAGCTCAACAGCATGTAAGGCCATGTACGCTTGTAAAGAGTGTTACGAGCCTTTTGAGTATTTTAAATGTTTATAGTTTAAAAATTTTAAAAACAGAATCTCCAACTTTTACAAAATAAAGGTTAGGCGACAAATGTTTAAGGCTAATTTGGTTATCATTTTCACTTATTAAACCAGAATAGACAACATTACCAACTAGATTAGTTATTATTACCTGTTTATTTGAAGAAGTCGGGTTTTTAATTGTAAATAAATCAGAAACGGGATTCGGAAAACAAGTAATTTTAACCCTATCTTCAGGAACTGAAGTAATTAACCCTGATAAATTATATCTAGAAAAAAATTTCCATACCTCTATGCTTGCATTTATGTCTTGGTTTCCCCAAACCCCAGGCCAGTCGTGCCCACCACCAATAACTTTAAAGTGTTCAACACTTACTCCGTTATCCCCTCCATCATATACCATATGCTCAACAGTACTCCCATCTGTAAGGTTGATATTAGGAACAGCGATAGTTGTTGGCATAGAATTGCAATTATTTTGTCCAACCCAATATTGCAAAATATCATTTATTGACATCGACCAAAGAGGAGAACCATTATAAGGAACCGTAGCATCTGCTGTACCATGAATTTGCATTATAGGTGTAGGATGAAGAGGATTACAAACATTTAATGTTTGAGGCGTCATTGCCCCTGTAACTGAAGCAACAGCAGCAAATTTATCGCTAAGTGTACACGCAAGATGGAAGCTCATATACCCACCATTAGACATTCCTGTACTATAAACCCTGTCGGCATTTATATTGTAATTTGAAGAAATAGAATCTAATAAAGCAGCAGTAAAGCCAACATCATCAACAGTACTTCCAACTGTCCACCCGCCAACGTTCCAGTGCGCGGACCCATTATTATCAAGTGTTCCTTGAGGGTGAACAACAATAAACCCTGCAGTGTCGGCAATAGATTTAAAGTTAGTGTAAGAAAAATTAGTATTTGAATTGCTTGTGTAGCCATGAAAACAAAAAACCAAAGGAACAGGATTAGCTGAATTGTAAGATGCGGGAACATAAAGAATATAACTTCTTGAAATATTGTCGTGTGTTATGTTGCCGTTTATTGTTTGTTGGCCACTTATTAAAAGAGGAGCGAAGACTAAAAAAAGTAAAAAATTTTTCATTTATGCGCTTGTTAGTTTCTTATAAAGTTACAAAACAAAAAGAAATTGAACTAAAAACGCAATCTAATCATGTGTTGTCAACTTTTTAATCATCCCTTGAAAAATAAAACTATGAAAGGGTAAAACTGAAAACCAATACAATCTACCCAAAAGGCCAAGAGGTCTAAAAGTAGCTTTTTGATAAAGTTTGCCGTTTTTTATTTTAAATTCTAACCAAGCCTCTCCAGGAAGTTTCATCTCAGCAAATAAAAGAAGGCGCCCCTCTTCTTTGTTTGCATAAAGAACTCTCCAGAAGTCCAAAGCGTCTCCTGGATTAATTGAGTTATTGTTTGTTCTTCCTCTTCTAATTCCAACGCCACCAGAAAGCTTGTCTAAAAATCCTCTTATTGTCCATAGCCAGTTTCCGTAATACCAGCCATTTTCACCACCAATCGACCAAATTTTTTCAATACAGAGCGTTTTATTACTATATTTTTTTTCTCTAGAATCAATAAGGCAACCATATGAAGGAACTTCAATAAAGTCTGAAATATTGATGTTCATTCCGCTGCTTACGTAAGCATCTTTCCAACTGGAAATTATCTCGTTATTCCTTATTTTACTAAAAGCTTTTTCAAGAGATTTTTTATAACTTAAAGGAGAAATACCTAATATTTCCTGAAGTTTTTTATCTCTACAGATAACTTCAATTTTCATGCTGTTAACTAGAGCGACTGCAAGTTTATAAGATGTTGAGGTTACAAAATACAACCAGTAAGAAGAAAGACGAGGAGTCATAACAGGAACGATTATAATTCTTCGTTTAAGGTTTCGTGTTTCAGCAAAACCTAATAGCATTTCTTTATATGATAATACATTTGGACCGCCAATGTCAAAGCTTTCGTTAAAAGTTTTGGAGTTGAATAGGGTTTTATTCAAAAAAAGTATGACATCTGAAACTCCGATAGGTTGACACTTTGTGTTTAACCATTTTGGAGTAATCATTACAGGGAGTTTCTCAACAATGTCTCTAATAATTTCAAAAGAAGCACTACCAGAACCAATAATTATTCCCGCTCTTAGTGTAGTGCAATTATAGGTTCCTTTTCTTAGTTCTAGTTCCACATTTTTCCTTGAACCTAAATGTTTAGAAAGCTCATCATTATTGATTATTCCGCTCAAATAAACAACATGTTTAGCTTTTGTTTGATTTAGTTTTTTTCTAAAATTAATTGCTGATTCTAGTTCGAGTTTTTCGTAGTTTGACGAAGTAGACATAGAATGAACTAAGTAAAAAGCCCCATCAATGTCTAAAGGGATATTATTAAGGGTTTCAGACTTTAGTAAATCAAGCTCAATAATTGTAATATTATTTTTAATGGAATCAGGCGGATGAAAACGACTTTTATCTCTAACACAACAAATAACTTCATGTCCCGCATCCACTAGAACAGGCAAAAGCCGTTTACCGATATATCCTGTTGCTCCAGTTAGTAAAACTTTCATTTTTTAGTTTAAAAATCAGGAATGTTATTGTTTCTAACATAAGGAAAAGAATTTATTTTTCCCACCTTATAATAAGTGTTTAATCCAGAAATTCCCGCACAGGAGTATTTTTCTAAATCAAGTTGCCCAAGCTCATTAATAGAATGCTCAGGATAAATAACTTTTTTAACATTTCCTATAACCATTGAACAACCATTTGGCAACGGAACACTTTCTAGATGTTTTAATCCTATTTTTACTTTACTTTCCTTTACAAATGGAGCATAAAAGTCATCAATAAATTCTTTTTCTATTTTCATTCTATCAAATTCAGATTCGTCTGAAGTTAATTTTGCTGAGGTATAATGTGCTTTTTTAATGAAAGAATCAGAAACATGGTTTATAGTGTAAAAATTTGTTTGAAGAATATTTTTATATGTGTCTCTCGGGTTATTGGTTTGAGGGCGAAGAATGAATCCAAATTGAGCAGGATTTGACCCAAGATGAACAACAGATGAGAAAATAGCTAAATTATCAAACCCATCTTTCGACCTAGTGCCAATTAAGTTTGCCGGTTTAATTCCAGATAGAGAATTAATTAAGTTTAGTCTATATTTTCGATCTAAATTATCAATATCTGTAATGTTAAGTTTCATTTTCATTGATTTTAGCTTTTAATTCTTTTTTACATTTTTTCCAAAAGGAAAAAAAAGAAGGATAATATCCTTTTTGTTCACAAATCCAATCTCTATTTTCTTCATTTCCTTTATAATGCTTGTTTGTTGGATGCTCTTTGTAAAATAAGTTTTCAAAACTTATTATTTGGGCTAACTCTTGAAACTCACCTACAAAAAGCTTAATGTTTTTTAAATTGACTGAAAGGCTAATCGCAAAATCTAAGCAATTTTGATTAATTGGAAATTTTTCAAAAAAAGAAGGCTCAAGCAATAAAACCTTTTGAAAACCCTCATTTTTATGCCAGTCAGGATCTAAATTATAATAATTAAACACTAAGGTTTTAATGTTCCGTATTTCAGGATCATTTAAACTTGGAAGAATACAATTTGTTTTTAAATCAGAAACAGGTTTGAGAATATTTGGGGTTGCCATTGAATAAAAATCAGGATATTCCACATCTAAAAAAGTTCCTTTTTGTCCACTGTTGAAATATTTATTAATGTTAGATTGATTTGCGTAGTATTTCTTATTGCTAAATGTACCCGAAACCCATTGCCAACTAAGGTGATTGCTTGCTATATCACCATCATATAAGTTGCTATATAACCATTTTGCAGGGGTTAACCAGTGACATTTTGCTACGTTACAACAAACTGAAGCCACATACATTCTCATGTGGTTATGCATATAACCAGTTGAATATAAAACTTTAATAGCTTCATCTACGGCATTTATTTTTGTTTCAGCATTTATAATTGCATCAGGAATTTTATGATTTTCTATATTTTGTTGAGGGTTCTTAAGATCTGTAAAAATTTGATTTTTTTTATTTACCCAAATCAACTGCCAATAATCTCTCCACGCAAGTTCTTGAATGATTTTTTCTATTTTACACCAATCAATATTTAGAGATAATATATAATTTACAATTTGTTTTGTTGAAATCACACCTCTGGAAATATATGGACTTAACATAGTGACAGCACCATTTTTATAATTTCTTGTTGCGGCATACTTTGAAGGATTAATTTTTTTAATCCGTAATAAAATTTGTTCTATTTCAGAAGGAAAATCTATCGCTTAGAAATTTTATTGTTGGAGATACTCTTTTGTCTAGAACATTTGAATCTTTTTATTTCAGAGCTTCTTTTTTTTAGATGTTTTTTACTGACACCGCTATTAACTCTTTTTCTCCAAAGTTTAAATGACTTTTCTTTTAACTCTTTTCTCATGAGAGAAATTACATCTTTTTCGGTGTAACCAAACTGAAATCGAATGGCCTCAAAAGGTGTGCGATCTTCCCAAGCCATTTCAATAATTCTATCAATGGAACTATAATTCATTTCATAAAATTAAAGCTCTAAACAACAATTAGGAATTTTGTTAATCGTTAATGTTGATATTACTTATTTTTTAAACCATTAATTTCCCCAGTTTAAATATATAGGAATGAAAAAGGTTCCTAAAACACAAATTTTGTAAGCAAATGATCAGGATTATCGTAGCGGCCACAGCATCCTAATCTTTTACATCAAGAACGCTGAAGCGAGCTATAATCGTTGAATATACAACTAAAACGGCTATTATTTTTATACATTATTCTCTGTAGTTTTTATTCTTCCAATATACTTTCAAGTACATTGTAATATCGTGTCGCAATAAATTCCGCTCCTGATTCATTGTAGTGTACATCATCAGCCAACAAACTATCATCAAACCCAGTAAACATATCAACAGCAATAACTTGTGATGTAGATGTGCTTTGGTTTGATGAAATATTTAAAACTTCTTGCTGCATTTGGTCAAGAAAACTAGTCAATTCAGATGTCATTATATCTGATCGACCAGGTGCCATTTGCTCAATAACAATTGTAACATTTGGATTATTAGTTTGAAGAATTTCAACAATAGAGTTGATGTTTTCAACGGCATCTTCATAAGGTAATCCTTCAAGCGCATCATTTCCGCCAGGTGAACTAAGGAGCACGATGTCGGGTGATCCAGTCTCACTTAGCCAACTATTTAGTTCATCTAATATTTGACCTGAAGTCCAACCACCTCTTCCTTCGTGGTCGATGTCAAAAATTTTGTTATCAAAGGAGGCATAAGAGGCATTATCAGATTGTGTTCCAATGAAATCAAAAGTCCAATTATTATCTATCAGGTTTTTCCAAAGTTCGTAACGAAAACTTTCATATGCAGGTCTTGCACCTTCAACTCTCGAAGCTCCTAAAGGAAGAATCTTGTTTATTGAATTGCTTTGAGGTTTGGAAATTATTTCATTTTCGTCCTTGTTACAAGAATTGAACATCATTAACGATATCCCGAGGACTAAAATTTTTAATGTCAATTTCATCGTATTGTTTTTTTCAACGGTTTGGCTAAAAATAAGCGTTAGCGACCCGCAGGGTTATTTTTAGGTTTTGTTATGGGTTGGCTTATAATTTAATAAGAATACTTAACAGCATGCCATATCGCAACAAATTCTTCAATAGTCACATAACCATCAATTGTAAACTGAATATCACTAGAATAGCTGGAATTTCCAGTGTATACCTTTCCACTTTTTATTGTTGCTATAACATCACTGCTATAAGACGAAGTTCCCTTGTATATTTTGCTGTCTTTTATGGTCATTACAATATCACTACTATAAGATGAAGTTCCTTTGTACACTTTTCCATCTGAAATATTATAAAGTACATCACTCGAATAAGAGCTCGTGCCTTTATAAACTTTTTTGCCACTTACCTTGCAAATTACATCTGATGAATAACTAGATGTTTTTTTATATACTTTATCGTTATTTAGATTACAAATTACATCACTCGAATATGTACTTGTGCCTTTATAAACCTTAGTCTGTGCATTAGCAAAACTCACGGAAATTGTCAATATTGCTATTAAAATAATCTGTTTCATTTTTTAAATTTTATTAAATACCTACTCTTGATTGGATTTTCGGTTACCTCCCTTTTTCTCTATTTTGTAAATTACCCATAACGAGGGAATATACGTATTACGTTTATTTCCTATATGTTTTTTTAGAAATTAACATCTTTAAAATAAAAGATTGAACCTTCTCCGTTCATATAAAATTCGGGGATAACTGAATCTTTTAATACATAATCTCCATCAGGGTATACCGCATACCCAAAACCACATTTAAATTTTTCTTCTAGACTAGATATGCTTAGTGTATCTCCATCAAGTTTAAAAAACAAGTTGCAATTCATCATATCTCCTTCATTGTCTTTAACAAAGGAATAAGTGTTTTCACCATTTAAAATCATTTTCCCTGTAATCGCACCAGAATTATACGAAGGAGCACCTCGACTTACATCTAAACGGAAAAGCGAAGAACTGTCATTAAGAGGATAAATAAGAATGCTCCCATGACTGCCTCCGCCATTAGCTGATCCAAAGGAATATTCTCCAGCAATTGGTTTTATAAAGCTCTTTTGTGAGGGTTTAAACATAGAACAAGAACAAAAAAGGAGAATACCAAAGAGGCAAAAAAAAGTTTTCATATAAGACTTAAATAAATCAAAATAGATAATATAATAACAATCTATTATTGATAGTTAAATTTAACTAAATATTCATTTGATACAAATTATACAAACCAAGAGCTAGTTTTTTTTTGCCCACTTGAGTAAACCCTTGATTTATGTAGTATTGACAAAGTTTTTTATTTGAAGAATCACAGTCCAACCTTAAAAAATCAAAATTATTTTTTTTTGCTTGTTTGACAATTGTTTTAATTACATTGCTTCCTATATTTCGCCCAGAAAAGGCTTCTAAAATAACTAGCGAGTGAATGTATTGACTACGGTCATTCAACTTACCCCAATACAAAAGGTCTTCTTCAGAAATCCTTACCATCCCAAGGAGAATAGAATCTAAACTTTCAATAAAAAAAAATTCATTTTTATTAAACCCATCTTCTACCCATTTTATTTTTTCAATAGGTGGATCAGCCCAATACCTCCATTGTTCAATATTTTTATTTGATAAAGTTTTAGCCGCAGACTTTAATAAATTAAAAGCAACAGGAATTTCTTTTTTTTCTGCTTTTCGAAGCGTGTAATTCACTACACTTCAACTTTTAATTCCCATTTCATTTTTTGAAAAAGCCAAATTTTAAAACGATAAAAAGTGTAATACATTATTGGTACAACCACTAAAGTTAAAAATGTCGCAAAGGTTAACCCATATATTATTGCCAAACTCATGGGTTTAAAGAAGATAACATTATCACCTCCAAAAAATATTTGAGGGTCAAATTCAGAAATTAAAGTAAAGAAATTGATATTCAACCCTGTTGCTAAAGGAAACAATCCAAGTATAGTAGTTATGGCTGTCAGCAATACGGGCCTTAACCTTGTTTTGCCACCTTCAATAATAGCAATTTTTATATCATTATGGCTCAATAAATCTTGTTCGTTCATTTCCAGTTCTTTCCTTTTTCGCCTTCTTAAAAGGTTGGTATAATCAACCAAAACAATAGCATTATTTACTACGATTCCAGCTAATGAAATTATCCCAATCATGGTCATAATAATGACAAAATCACTTCTTGAGATTACTATACCTAAAAACACACCAGATAAACTCAAAATAACAGAGGAAAGAATGATGACAGGTGTTGAAAAAGCGTTAAACTGAGTAACTAAAATTAAAAGAATAAGAAAAATGGCTATCAATAATGCTGTGCTTAGGAAGGCCATTTCCTTTTCTTGATCTTCCATTTGTCCAGTAAATTTAGCATTATATCCTTCTTTACTAAACGCTTTCCCATTGTCGCTTAATTGAAATTCATTCAGCTCTTTTTTTATTTTAGCTACCACCTCATTAGCATTATACCCTTCTTTAACACCAGAAATAATAGTGACCATATTGGTTAAGTTTTTTCTTTTTATAGCAGCATGCTTATTGACTATTGTTAAATCCTTAACTACAGCACTAACAGGGATGGTTAGTTTTTGACCCCTATTGTTCATAAACATTACCTTTTGATTTAAAATCGATTCAAGATTAGAACGGTAAGCCCCAGCAAAACGAATGTTTATGTCATAATCTTCTTCATCAAAAGAATATGTAGAAATGTCTTTACCAAATAAAGATGTTCTGATGTTTTGTCCAATTTGCCCAGTTGATAATCCCACTCTTTTAGCATATTCTCTATCAATTTCAAGGTTTATTTCAGCCTTATTTACTTCAACATCTAACTTTAGTTTTTGAACCCCAGAAATGTTTTTAGCAATTAAATATTGTTGAACCACCCTTGCTTTTTCAGTAAGCAAACCATAGTCATCAGATCCAGTTATTTCAATATTAATGGCCGGCTTCTGAGGAGGGCCATTTTGTTCTTTATCAACAATAATTCCAATATCAGCATTAAATTTCCCAGTTAAAGCCTTTTCTATACGTTTTTTAACCTCACTAGTATTGATTCCATTTCTGTGTGAAAATTCACAAAAAGAAACCGTAATTCTAGCTTTATGAGGGGTTTCTCCAAAAGAAGGCCCATTCATAGGGTCAGAAGTTCCTTTCCCAACTTGTTCAATTACAGAGGCTATAAAAGCAGTTTCTATTTTAACTCCATTCTTTGATTCTTCATCAACAACTTCTAATAAAGACCTGCTGTCATTTTCAGATACTGGACTGTTTAAAACACTATCTATAGCGGCTTTAACAAGTAAGGTGTTTTTATTTGTTTTTGAAATGTTTGTTCCAACAGGAAGCTCTACAAAAATGTTTATGTAATTTGGTTGGTTATCAGGGAAGAATAAAACTTTTGGAGGGAAAATACCCGTTAAGAAAAAGGATAAAAACAAAGTGATAATTGTACCGCTAATTATCCAAATTGGTCGTTTTCTATTTAGAGACCAGCTTAAAAACCTTTTGTAGCCGTTCTCAATTTTTGGCAAAAACTTTTCTTGAAACCATATGGTCATTGGGCTTAAAATAAATGCATTAAGCAATGTTAAAAGAGCAAAAACAACCAATAGGTTTGCAAGCCAAATCATACTAATTAAATAAAAAGGGACTGAAAGAAACCCAATAATTAAAAAGTATTTAACAGCTCTTTTTTTACTCACTTTTTCTTCATCAACACGCATTAAAACAGCAATCAAAACAGGGTTTATTACTAAGGCCACAAAAAGAGAAGACCCTAAAACAATCATTAGTGTTATGGGTAGATATTGCATAAATTCTCCCATTATTCCTGGCCAAAGCGCAAGAGGAACAAATGCGGCAAGAGTTGTTGCTGTAGAGGCAATAATAGGCCAAGCTACTTCACCAACTCCTTTTTTAGTTGCTTCAAAAGGGGAGTATCCTTCATCCATTAATCGATAGACGTTTTCAACCACTACAATTCCATTGTCAACAAGCATCCCTAAAGCAAGCACCAGAGAAAATAAAACCATTATATTTAAACTCACGCCAGCAGAATTAAGCAATATAAAAGAAAGGAACATTGAAAACGGAATGGCAATTCCAACAAAGAGAGCATTTCTTAATCCAAGAAAAAACAGCAAAACAAACACCACTAAGATCACTCCAAACACAATAGAGTTTTCAAGATTGCTTACTTGAGATCTAATCATAATGGATTGATCATTTGTATAAGTAAGTTTCATGTCTTTAGGAAACTTAGACTCTATTGAGTTTATAGAAACTTTAAGTTGATCAATAGCATTAATTATATTGGCCCCCGCCCGTTTTTTAACATCCAACATCACTACAGGTTCTCCATTTTGTCTGGCATAACTTGAGGTGTCAGCATCAGCAAAAGAAACATCCGCAACATCCCTTAAGTAAATGTTGTCTTGATCCTCATGTTTTACCACTAGGTTTTCTAGGTCTTTAAAATCTTTAAATTTTCCATCCAGAATTAAAAAATGATCAATTCCGTCTACTTTTAAATTTCCAGCTCCTAAAGTTGTATTTTCACTTTGAATAGCACTTTCTATATCTGAAAAGCTTACTCTTTTTGCTTCAGCATCAAATTTTCTAACTTCAATTTTTACTTTTTTTATTTGAACCCCTCTTATATCAACAGCATTAATTTCAGGAATGGTTTCTACAAGGTCTTTAATTAAATCAGCCTGTTCTTTTAATACATCTACAGGATAATCGCCAGAAAGATTGATATTTATTATAGGAAATTCATTAACATCAATCTCTTGAATAGTAGGTTCAACGGGTAAATCTTGAGCAAAAGTTTTGGTTGACTTGGCATCACTTAAAGCTTCCTCAACAAATCTTTTAGCATCTTTTGGAGAAATTCCAAAATCAAATTTGATTTGTAATACTGCAAAATCTTGAATAGATGTTGATGAAATTTCGTCAACCCCCTTTAGCTTATTCAATTCTTTTTCAAAGGGCTTAATAATTTTATCAGTTATTATTTCAGCGGAATTCCCAGGGTAAGGTATGTTTACATAAATTTCAGGAACTTCGATTTGCGGAAAACTTTCTCTGGGCATTTTATTGTATGAAGAAATGCCCCCAATTAATAAAATGGCTATTATAAGATAAACTGTTTTTCGATTGTTAATTGCTAAAGACGATAAACCAAATTCTCGCCAATTTTCTATTTGTTTTTTCATTGGATTTATCTTGAAATTACTTTTATTCTTTGCCCTTCTACAACATTGTTTTTTCCTTCATCAATTATTTTTGTTCCGGGCTTTAAATTTGAAATTATTTCAACATCATTTCCATTTTGTTTTCCTAATGATACGGAAATAGAAGACACAATGTTGTCAGAATTAATAACTTTTAGAAAAGATTCGCCTTTAGCATTTTTTGAAATAAGTCTGGTAGAAATAGAAATGCAATTTTCTTTTGAATAATCTCTTATTTTAACGACAGCCATTAGGTTAGGAACGAGTTTTTCTAAAGGGGAAACAACTTTAGCTTCTATTTTAACCGTTCTGTTTATGGGGTTAATAACCTTTCCAATTCTTGTAATTTTTATATTATCAACGCTTTGATTTAAAGAAGGAATAAATGCTGAAACACTATCTCCTATTGAAATTTCTGAAAGCAAATTTTCAGAAACATCAGCAGTTATGTAAAGATCGTTTAATCCTACTAATTGCAAGACAGGGTTTGCTGGACTTATGGCCTCACCAGATTGTATAAATAATTTTTCTGCGTAACCAGAAAAAGGAGCATATAAAATGGTTTTATTTAGTTGAGTCATTAATGTTTGCATAGACTTTTCTAATCCATTATATCTTGATTGTATTTCTTTTAATTGAATCTCTGAACCCACCCCATCATTATATAGTTTTTGTTGTTTATCAAGTAAAAATTTAGCAAAATCGAGCTGTTCCTTTAATTCTTCTTTTTGAGCCAACAATAATGAGTTAGATAAATTTAAAACAGGCTCTCCTTTTTTAATAAATTCTCCCTCTTTTACATAAAGAGAACTGATAGTTCCATTAATTTCAGCTCTCAAAATCACTTCTTTTTTACTTGAAATTTGACCTTGTAATTCTATAAAATGCTCAAAAAAACTTTCCTCAGCTACTTGAATAGAAACTAAAGGCAGGTCTTCGTTCTGAACTTTTATTGTATCAAGAGCTAACAGGCTGCTGTCAATTTCGGCCAATTCTTTCTCTAAATTCTCAATTGAGCTAACGACTTCTGATCTTCGAGTGATTAACTCGTCTTTTGAATTTTTTTCTCCACAAGAAATGGCGATGAACAATAAGGCAATTATTGATTTATTTTTCATGAATTTATTGATTAATTATTTTGTTTATGGCTAGCTGTGATGAGATGACATTAAACTCTTTTTTAAGCAATTCTTGTTGAGCAGAAATAACTTGATTTTGAGCCTGTGAAACCAAAAGAACACTACTTGTTCCAGCTTTATATTTTATAATTTCGTTTTCAAGAACTTTTTCAGCAAAACTCAAACTTTCTTGTGCATTTTTAAGACTCATTTTAGAAAATTTTGAATTGTTTTCAAGCTGAATAAGCAAAGCAGAAATTTGTGATTCAATGTTTATTAAATCGTTTTGACTTTTTAATAAACTAAGTTCTTTTTGAGTTCTTTTTGATTTACCTTCTCCACTATTAAAAATAGGGATATTTACCCTAACCCCCCAAACCGTTGCAGGATACCAAGGTAAACTACCGTTTAAAAAATTAAACTCTTCCCTCATGGCCATTTCTTGATGATTAACAAATCCAGATAAACTGGGGTAACCCTCGCTTTTAACCACTTTTAAGTCAAGGTCACTTAATATTGTGTTTTGCAAAGCAAGCATGTAGCTTATAGTTTGATTTGCATTAAAATTTTTAGATAACCCAACCGATGAATTAACGATATCAGCAAAGTTGTCTTCTAGTTTTAAAGAGCTATCTAATGGATATCCAATATTGCTTTTTAATTGAATCAAACTTAATTCTTCGTTCATTTTTAACTGGGCAATCGCATTTTCCAATTGTAAAAGCAAAAGGTTTATTTCGTCTAACTGATTTAATTCTAAAAAACCTTCTTTAACCATTTTTTGAGTATAGTCGTAAATTTTTTTTATTTGCTCTTTACTATTCTCTGTTAAAGTGAGGTTTTTATTTATTAATAAAATACTGTAGTATAGCCTTGATATTTTTTCTTGAAAATCAGCTATCTTTTGTTTTTTTATAAGTTGGGTTAAATCAGCATATGCATTAGCAGCACGAATCCCATAAATGTATCTAGCACTAAAAATCAATTGATCTAATCTTAACGAAAGATTGGAATTATAGTCAGTTCCAAATTTCACTGGCATCAATTCATTAGTGGGTAATCCAAAAGCGCTAGCGGGAATTACTGTAGTAGGAATGTTTATAAAATTTTGAAAATCTAAACTTCCATTTATTTTAGGGAGCCCAGCAGAAGTATATTCTTTTATTTTTTGTTCCGCTATTTCTACGTCAATTGAAGCATTTTGTATCTCTGGACTATTTGTATTGGCAAAGTTTAATAAATCTTCTAGCGAAGTAGTCTGTGAAACAGCTATGAAATTCATACTAAAAGTTAAAATAGCAATTATATATTTAGTCATGATATTAGGAATATTTTAGATTGGTGATTCAAAAAATAACTTCTGCCAAAATCAGAAACAACACCCAACATATAGTGTGTCATTAGTTCTCTATATACTTCAGTAAAAGTAATTAGGTGACTCTGAAAAAGTTCACCGTTAAATATTAAGTCAATTTTTTCAGCTAAAATTCTTGCCATTATTTCTGGCCTTATTTCTGGACGATAAACACCGAAATCAATGCCTTTTTTTAAGTTATTTAGAGTTAATTCAAAACTTTTTTGTTTTATAACTTCGTCAAAAACAACCCAAGCTTTAGGATAATATTTTTTTAAATCGTATTGAGCAGAAGGATGAATGGTTTTGACTTTTTTTAAATCAAGTTGACTCAGCTTAAAAAACTCTTCAATTGGATTAAGGTCTTCCTCAATAATAAGTTGAATTTTTGACAAATGCTCTTCCATGTCTTGAGTAATCACCTTAGAAACTAAGTCAGCTCTATTTTTATAATAAACGTATAGAGTTTTCTTAGAACAACCCAGTTTTTCGGCTAAATCGTCCATGGTTAAGCTTTTTATTCCATGTTGTTGGAACAAAAGATGAATTTGGTGATTGATTTCTTTTATTTTTACCATCTCAAAAATTCGAAACAAAGAAAGTAAACTTTGGGAACTAAAAAAACAAAAAAAGTTTCCTTTAACAATTATTTACAAAAAAATGACAAGATTAAGCATTGTTGAAGTATTAAAATTAGAAAGTGGTGTTCAGGTTAATATATCTGGGTGGGTAAGGTCTTTTAGAGGCAATAGGTTCATAGCATTAAATGATGGGTCTTGCATGCGCAGTATTCAAGTGGTTGTAGATTATGAAAATCTTAGCGATGAAATTCTAGATAAAATTACAACAGGAGCGTCAATAAATGTAAAAGGGAAAATTGTTGACTCCCAAGGAAAAGGCCAAAAAACAGAAATTGTAGCAAAAGAAGTTAATATAATAGGCACAGCTAACCCTGATGATGTTCAAAAAACAATTTTACAACCAAAAAAACACTCCCTCGAGTTGTTAAGGGAACAGGCTCATTTAAGAATGAGAACGAATTTATTTGGAGCCGTTTTTAGGATTAGACACCACATGGCTTTTGCCATTCATAATTACTTTAACAGTAAAGGATTTTATTATATACATACTCCAATTATTACAGGAACAGATGCAGAAGGAGCTGGGGAAGTATTTAGAGTTACCACTCTAAATCTAGAAAACTCTAAATCAGAGGAACAAGATTTTTTTGGGAAACCAACCCACCTTACGGTATCTGGCCAACTTGAAGCAGAGCTGGCGGCATTAGCTTTGGGCAAAGCATATACTTTTGGCCCAACATTTCGAGCAGAAAACTCCAATACAACAAGACATTTAGCAGAGTTCTGGATGATAGAGCCAGAAATAGCCTTTGCAGACATAAATGACGATATGGATTTGGGAGAAGATTTTTTAAAATACCTTGTTAAATATGCTCTTGAAAAATGTAAAGAGGATTTAGAATTTTTAAACGATAGAGGAATTAAGGAAGAACAACAGTTACCCACTATCCAAAGAAATGAATTCTCGCTTTTAGAGAGGTTGGAGATGATTAGTAATAATGAATTTATAAGAATAACGTATTCAGAAGCCATTAAAATATTAGAAAATTCTAAGCCTAACAAAAAGAAAAAATTCAAATTTCCTGTTGAGTGGGGAATTGATCTACAAAGTGAACACGAAAAGTTTTTAGTTGAAAAACACTTTAAAAAGCCCGTAATAATTTATGATTATCCAGCAAAAATTAAAGCGTTTTATATGAGAAATAACGATGATGGAAAAACCGTAGCGGCAATGGATGTTTTGTTTCCTGGAATAGGTGAAATAATAGGGGGCTCCCAAAGAGAAGAAAGAGAGCAGGTGTTGCAACAAAAATGCAAAGAATTTAATATCCCTCAAGAAAGCATTTGGTGGTATTTAGAAACTCGAAAATTTGGCACTGTTCCTCATGCTGGGTTTGGACTTGGGTTTGAAAGGTTAATGATGTTTGTAACAGGAATGACAAACATTAGAGATGTTATTCCATTTCCAAGAACACCAAAAAACGCAGAATTTTAGTAAATTTAGAAGAATAAAAAGTGAATTTTTAAGTGTTAAAGCAAACCTTACAACAAAGATTATTACAAAAGCTATCGCCTCAGCAGATACAGCTGATGAAGATGTTGCAATTGCCCACACTAGAGCTAGAACAAAGAATAAAAGAAGAGCTAGAAGAAAACCCAGCCCTTGATGAAGGAGAAGAATTATCTAATTCTGAAAAGGAGGAAGACTTCATAAAAGATGAAATTACGGACCAAAATTCTCGTGATGAATTTGATTTTAATGAATACATCAATGATGAAACTCCCTCATATAAATTACAAAGCAATAACCAATCAAATACAGAACAAAAGCAAAGTCCTTATTCGCTTGGAGCGTCTTTTACGGAAAGGCTTTTAACTCAAATAGGTTTACGAATAAAGGATGAAAAACAACAATTAATTGCCAAATATATTATTGGTAATTTAGATGATTCTGGATATTTAAGACGGGAGCTATTTAACATTGTTGATGACTTAGCATTTTCTCAGAATATAATTACATCAGAAGAAGAACTTTTAAAGGCGCTTAAAGAGGTTCAGAATTTAGAGCCAGCAGGTGTTGGCGCTAGAGACTTAAAAGAATGTTTATTAATTCAGCTTCGAAAGAAAACAAGAACAATACCCATTAAAACAGCAGAAGTTATTCTTGAAAAATGTTTTGATCAATTTACAAAAAAGCATTACTCTAAAATCGCTAAAAAATTAGATATTGATAATAACGCTATTAAAAATGCATTTTCAGAAATTGTTAAACTGAATCCAAAACCAGGCAATTCATTAGTTGAGTCTAGCAAATCAATTCAACATATCATCCCAGATTTTATTATTAATGATGATAACGGAAAACTAATATTAGAACTTAATCAAAGAAACGCACCTCCATTAAAGGTAAGTCCTTCATACATTGAAATGATAAAAGGTTATGAAGAAGGAGCAAAGACCCAAAGAGATAAAGAAGCAATTTTATTTGTAAAGCAAAAAGTAGATTCAGCAAAGTGGTTCATTGACGCTATTAAACAGCGCCAAAACACTTTAATGGTGACCATGAAAGCAATTTTAAATTTTCAAGAAAAGTTTTTTTTAAGTGGTGATGAAACCCAATTAAAACCGATGATTTTAAAAGATATTGCTGAAATGGTTGATATGGATATTTCGACAATTTCTCGAGTTGCAAATAGTAAGCATGTTTCAACACCATATGGCACGTTTTTATTAAAGTATTTTTTTAGTGAATCTCTTTCCACTGAATCAGGAGAAGAAGTTTCAACAAGACAAGTTAAAAGCATTCTTAAAGAAGCTATAAACGATGAAGATAAAAGAACACCATTAACGGATGAAAAATTAATGAATGTTCTGAAACTTAAGGGTTATAAAATTGCTAGAAGAACAGTTGCTAAATACAGGGAGCAAATGAACATCCCTGTTGCTAGACTCAGAAAACAATTGGTTTAGAATGATTTCTTTTGCAAAAATTTTTTCTGTTATTTTTCATCCAGTTTTCATCTTGTTATATTCTTTCTGTTTTTATTTTCAAATAGATCACCAGCAGAATTATTTAAACACCAATCCAAGCTTATTCATTTCCTTATTTATTTTCATATTTATTATGGGTGTTGTTTTCCCATTGATTTCGATGCTAATAATGTATAGGTCAAAAACCATTTCTAGTTTATCCATTCCGATTAGGAAAGAAAGACTTCCAATTCTCTTTTTAGTTTTGATTTATTATTCTATGATTTATTATGTTTTTTGGAACTGGAATAATCAATGGGCTAATTCATTAGAGTTATATTTAAGTTTTTTATTTGGAGGGATTATAACTCTTTTTTTGGCCACAATAATTACATTAAAATGGAAAATAAGCCTTCACTCAATAGCTATTAGTGGGTTTTCTGGAGGCATGTTGGGAGCTCTTTCAGAAACAATAGGAGATTGGTCATATGTTTATAATATTGAAGAAATGATGATTTATAATACAATATTATTGTTCTTAATAGGCCTTATTGCTTCTTCTAGATTAATTCTTAATTCACATACACCAAAACAAGTACTAGCGGGAACGGCTTTAGGTTTTACAATAGAATTAATCTGTGTTTTACAACATATCCACATTTGAATCAAAATCTCATCCAAGATATTCCTATATGAAAAGGAATTAAATTTGGGCCATTTTTATCAAAAATAGAAGTCATAGAATAAAACCCAACAAAAGAAATTTTATTAAAGCCAAGACGAATGTAAGGACCATACCTGTATGGAAGAATATGATCTAAGTTGTAAATTTTAAACTTGATGTTATCGTTTTTGTATTTGCTATGGTTGTTAACTAAAAACCCAGCCTTAAAACCTAGATAAAGCTTAAAATTAAACTTCATTCTATCCTCTAAGGTTTTATTTATGGTTCTAAAACGAAATTCAATAGGGATGTCTACATAATTCACAGCTAACTTGTTGGTTCTAATTACAGAATCATTAGGAAAGGGAACTAATGAACTTATATTTGGAGATGAACTTAAGGTTGTAAAATTACCATTATGGTGAAAATTTAAAGATTCAAATCCAAACCCAAGAGCAACGGCAGCATTGCTCTTTTTACCTATTGGCATATCTTTAAACCAATAAGCGCCAAATCCAAAAGAATAAAGCCCTTGATTTATTCCTGGAGGGCTTTTTTTCCAGTGATTCCAAGTTACATCAATAGCAATTCTATCAAATTTTTCTGTTTCTAAACCATCGGCTTCCCATTTAAAATAAGACAATAAACCTTGTCCATTATAACAATGGCAAAAAGAAAAAACAAATAGAATATAAAGTAGTTGTTTTTTCATAATATACTTAGTTGTTTTTCCCATTCCCATGCGTGTGATAGCGCATCTTCTAGACTAAATTTATGTTCCCACCCCAACACTTTTTTAGCTAAGCTACTATTAGCATAAACACAAGGCGCATCACCATCTCTTCTTGGGCCAAAAGTATAATTCAGGTTTGTTTTGTTAACTTTTTTAAAAGATTCAATTACCTCTAAAACAGAGCTCCCCTTTCCCGTGCCAATATTTAGTATTAAAGGCTTATTATTCTTTTTTAAATAATTACTAAATGCTAAAACATGAGCCCTTGCTAAATCTAAAACATGTATGTAATCCCTTATACATGTTCCGTCAGTAGTATCATAATCATTTCCATGAACAATTAAAGATTCTCTTATTCCAATAGCTGTTTGAGTAATAAAAGGAACTAAATTACTAGGAACACCTAAAGGAAGTTCGCCAATTAAACCTGAAGGATGTGCACCAATAGGGTTAAAGTATCTTAACAACGAGATGGAAACACCAGGATTAGATTTAGCGAAATCCGAAAGAATCTGTTCTCCAATTTGTTTAGTAAAACCATAAGGAGAAAAAGCTTGCTGAATAGGCGAAAACTCTGAAACAGGAACTTTTTTAGGAACTCCATATACCGTACAAGACGAAGAAAATACAAAAGATTTAACCTTGCTTTTATTGACGACACTTAAAACATTTACTAATGTTGAAATATTATTATGATAATATTTTAAAGGGTTAGATACAGACTCGTTAACTGCTTTATCAGCTGCAAAATGAATTATTGCATCAGGTTTTTCTTTTAAAAAAACAGAACTTAATTTTTTAATATCACCACAATCAAAGTTGTATGAAACAAAGTCCTTGTTTGTTATTTTTTTTATACGTTCAATTATAAAAGGTTTAGAGTTTCTAAAATCATCTATTACTATGGGCTCATAACCATTTTCTAATAAATCCACGACAGTGTGAGACCCTATAAACCCAGCTCCCCCAGTTACAATAATTTTCATGATGATTGATTGGATTGTAAATCTATCGAAATATTCTTTTTTATTAAAAAACTTGCTTAATATTATTGTTTAAACCTTTAACGTTGGCTTATTCATTAGAAAAAAAAATATTACTTGACGCCCCTATTGAAAAGGTTTGGTTAACCTATAGGGATAGCCTACCTAAACTTGTAAGCGTGATGCCAACAGTAGACGAGATAAAAGTTGTTTCAAGAGAGGAAACAAAAGAAGAGGTAAGGTTATTAAATAAGTGGAAAATTTCAGGAGGATTGCCAAGTATTATAAAAAACCTTGTCCCAATAAAGTTATTATCTTACAATGATGTCGCGGTATGGAACCAAAAGGATTACGTTTGTTATTTTACTGAAACCCCTATTGATGGGAGCGAGATTTACAAATGCGTTGGCAAAAACACCTTTCTTGAGCAAGGAAATAAAACGTTATTAATCATTTCGTTTGAATTAATTATCCATCCAGAAAAAATTCCTGGTGTTCCAAGTTTTATTGCAAAAAGCATCGCTCCAAAAATTGAGAAAATAATATCAAAGGAAGTGGTTAAAAACTTAGCATCAACCTCAAAAGCTGTCGAAAAACACATATCAAAACATTATTAAAAATCTATTCTATAATAGAAAATAGGTAAAAAACCTAGTTGATAATTAAGCGCTATGTCGTTTTGATCGGCAATCCCATCATTGTTTGGCGCATAAGAATAGTTTAAAATATTTTTCGCACTAGTTAGGTTTACCAAATCAACGCCTATTTCGTGAGTGATTTTTTCTTTGTTAATTTTGTATGTGGTTTTAATATCAAATCTAAAGTAGTCTTTGAATTTATCTTCGTTAAATCCTTCGTCTTCAAATATAACCTCACCTTGTTCAGCGGAAGCAATAGGATCAACAATGCCTTTTCGTTTTCCACCAGCACCAGTTACTTTTACCCCTAGACCAAATATTTTATTTTTCCCAAGCTCAAACTCTTTACCAGCTAAAAAGTTGGCAGCATAAATACCATTAAAACTTGTGTTTCTTTCAATGCCATCACTTGGAGTATATTTAGAATTATATAAACAACCAGAAAAAAGAGCGTGCCAATTTTTATTGAAATACCGTTGAATGGTAAGCTCTATTCCATAATTATAACCGGTTCCATTGTTATTTAATTCATTAGGAAAAACTCTAGCAAAACCGCTACCAGCATTAGTTAAAGAGAATGCTGAAGAATCAAATTCAACAGGAATACCAGTTAAATCTTGGTAATATGCCTCTGCTTTAATGCCCATGTTTTTATTCAGCTGATGAGAATAACCTATAACAACATGTTTGCTATAAGTTAAGTCTAAGCTTTGATTAATTGCACCATTATTTCCATCAGGAATATAATATCTTGTGTATAAAGGCTGAGTTTGAGAATGATAGCCTAAACCAAAAGAAAGAGCGCTTTTTTCATTTACGTTCCACCTCATTCCAAACCTTGGCTCTAAAGGAGAAAAATTAAATACAGGGTCTTGTAAATCATCTTCATCAAAAATAACAAGGTATAAACTTGTTAACCCTGCTGTTATAATAAAATCATCAGAAAATTTATGTTTCCAACTCAAATAAGGCTGAGCCATAAATGAGCTTCCTTTTGTGTTAAATCTATTTCGGTAAGTTTGAATAGAAGCATTAGTGGTAACACTATCAATAAAGCTAAAGTTTGTAAAATCAGCAACCCAACCCGCTTTCAGGGTGTTCTTTTTGTTAAGTTTTTTGTTAAATGATGAAGCATTAGAATACCTAATTTTATTAAAATCATAAGCCATATAAGGAGATAAGGTTGCATCGCTCCATTGGCTTGGATTTCTTGATACAGTGTCGTGATTAGATAATTGTTTTTCTAAATTGATACAAGTAGTAGACTTAATAAATGCTGTTTCATTTAGTGGTTTGGTGTAAGTAGCCCCACCGACCAACATGCCAGTTCCAAATCGTTGGTCTTTTGTGTTTTCGCCATACAAGTCTATTTGTGTACTATCGGTTTGCTCACTAACTAATATTTCAATATTGCTATTACCTCCCATAGCCCAAAGAGAAAGATTACCCCCTTTTTCAAAAGGTAAATTTACTTTTGCAGCAAAATCTTGATAATTTGGAATAGCTGAAGTTCCTAAATCAAGTCCTAATATGTTAAATATTTTAAGAGTAGCTTTTCTATACATAATTAAATATGAAGCAGCGCTTTTTTTAGATAGTGGCCCCTCCATTAAAAACTCCGCACCAAACAAACCAACTTGTCCAGTAAGCTCGGTTTTTTCATTGTTTCCATTTCTTATTTTAAGATCAAAAACACCAGCAGTGCTATTTCCGTACTCTGCTGGGAAAGCCCCAGAAAAGAAATCACTATTACCTAAAAATTTATTATTTAAAATACTTAATGGACCACCCGATGAGCCTGAAATTGCAAAGTGATTAGGATTAGGAATGGTAATTCCCTCAACCCGATAAATTACGCCTAAAGGAGAGTTCCCTCTTACTATAATGTCATTTCTACTATCATCAGCTCCTTGAACCCCAGCCAAGTTAGAAGCCATTCTAGCAGGATCTCCTCTACTGCCTGCATATCTTTCTGTTTCTTCAACTGAAAATTGTTGAGCACTAATAATAGCCATTTCATTATTCACCTCTCTTTTTTCATTTGAGCTGACCACAAACTCTTCTAGAACTTCTGTTGACTCTTCAATTGAAATGTTTAAAATCACCTCTTTACCAGAATTAACAACAATAGTTTGAACTAAAGGTTTGTAACCAATAAAAGTAAATCTTATTTGATGCCTTCCTAGCGGAACATTTTCCAATTTAAATTGACCATTTACACTAGTTGCCGAACCGGCATTAAAATCACCATCAACGATTTGAACATTTACACCTGGTAAAGGAAACTGAGATTCAAGGTCAACAACTTTTCCTTTTACTGTTTGTTGTCCAATAAGCTGAAAAGAAATGCAGTAAAAAAGGATTAATAAAATAGTAGATAATTTAATAATAGAATTTTTCATAACATTAGCTGTTTTAATCTAATGTATTAAAATTATGCCTTAGGAAAGGTTAAATTATATTCAGAAAAGGATGTGTAAAACTATAAGTAAATATGTTAAACCCTTAAAATACAGCTGGTTAAATAAAAATAAACGGTCCTTAATTTAATAAGGATTCGAAGATTAACTTCCCATCAGTATTGTTAAGCAAAAGGTCAACAGCTCTTTCAGGGTGTGGCATCATTCCAAATACATTTTTATTTGCATTTGAAATACCTGCGATATTTAAACAAGAGCCATTAGGATTAACTTCTTCAGAAACGACACCATTTTCATCACAATATTGAAAGATAACTTGATCATTTTTTGTTAATTCTTTTAAGGTTTTATCATCGGCAAAATATCTGCCCTCTCCATGAGCAATAGGAATCTTAAAAGATTTTTCTTCGTTAAGTTGTTTTGTTATTGGCGTTGTTTTAGAAGAAGGTTTAAGAAAGACGTTTTTACAAATAAATTTTTGTTGATTATTGTGAAGTAATGCACCAGGAAGAAGCCCTGACTCACAAAGAATTTGAAACCCATTGCAAATACCCAAAACCATGCCTCCATTATTAGCATGTTGTATTATTGAGTCCATTATCGGAGAAAATCTCGCAATAGCACCAGAACGCAAATAATCGCCATATGAAAAGCCCCCCGGAAGAACAATTAAATCACAATTTTGGATATCGCTGTCTTTATGCCACAACTCAATCACCTCTTGTTTTAAAACGTTTCCTAATGCATAAATCATATCATGATTACAATTAGATCCTGGAAAAGTAACGACACCACACTTCATATAGAAAAATTTTAAATGCAAATATAAAATAATAGCACTCTTAAACCATATGAATTAGCCCAAATATGCAATGATAAACAAGCTAAGAAGATAGATGATAAATAAAGAATCTATTATCCAAAGCTTTTTAACATGCATAAAAACAAATGAAACAAGAATGCTTAGAGGAACAAAAGCACTATAAATTGATAAAGAGTTTGACTTAAAAATAAATACACCTAACCCAACTTGAAATACACATAAAACAAAATAAACAAGAAGTAATTTAATTACTTTTTTAAAACGGTTAGTTGACCGCCCGTATATAAAAAAGATAATTTTAAACGATAAACTAAGCGTTACAAAAACTAACACTCCAAGAGCCCCCATCATTCTAACATCTATTTTCACAGAATAGAATAATAAAATCGAAAGCCAGTCGTTAAAAACCTTTAAAGCAGAATCAAAAAATAATAAATAGGCAATTAAGTATATGCCAAAAAATACTAAACTTAAAATGGGTATTAAATATTCTTTCCAAACAAATGGCCGAATGATTAAAAGAGATATCCAAGGCAGAATAAACAAAACACAATAGCTGGGAAAACAAAATCCAGCTAATAAAATCCAGCAGCAAGCTTTAAAAATATGGTTTTTACAACTTTCATTTCTATAAACCTGAATTAAATGTCCAAAACTAAGAATGCTAAATAAATTAGAAATAGCCATTGGGTGAAGAGTTCCATTTGCTGGAAAAAAAAGCATTAAAGAAATATATATCAACCCAGGTAAATAGAAGTTTCTGTTAAATAAAACGCTTTGATTGACAATTCTATTTATTAAAAGGCTAGAATAAAACAAAACAAACACCCCAATTAAATATTTCAAATAACCAGGTATAAAACGCATTAAATAATAAGGCCCTAAATGAGTACCAGAAAAATTTTCATTGTTGAAAACAGGAAACAATGCTAACAGCAACAAAAAGCTGGAGACACTAAAAAAAAATGGATGACTTGATCTTAAAGCCGCAATCATAAAACTAAAATTAGCATTAAAACGTGAAGGCAAATAAATATTTATTATTTTTGATAAAAATTAATTGAAAATTATGGATTGGTTAGTTTACCCGATAAGAGATTTTTTAGTGTGGTTGTTTGAAAACACATTAGAACCAGCTTCCAATTATCCAAACCTTATTTTTAGTTTACTTTTGTTATTTGGAGCAACTTATTGGATGTTACTTCAACATAAGTTAAATAAAAAGGCTGACTCGGACCCTGATCAAATAAAATAAATTAAGACTTTTTAATCAAGTCTTTCCCTATATCTTTTCGATAAAACATTTTGTTAAAAGAAACATTCTCAAGAGTGTTATAGCTGTTTTTTAATGCAGTTTCTAAATTCTTCCCATATGCTGTAACTGAAATTACGCGTCCACCATTTGTGATAATTTTATTATCCATATTTTTAGTGCCAGCATGAAAAACTAAACCCCCATTAACATTGTTAGAAAAAGTTATTTCTTCTCCTTTTTCATATGCCTCAGGATACCCTCCTGAAACAAGCATTACTGTGCTAGCAGATCTAGGATCAATTTCTACATCTCTTTCAGATAAAGTATTAGTAGCTAAACCGTCAAATAATTCTAAAATATCAGACTTTAATCTAGGAAGAATGACTTCTGATTCGGGGTCTCCTAAACGACAATTATATTCAATCACATAAGGATCGCCTTTTACTGCAATTAACCCAAAAAAGATAAAGCCAGAATAATCTATATTTTCTTTTCTTAAGCCTTTAACTGTTGGGATAATAATTTGATTTTCAACCTTATCCATAAACTCTCTATTAGCAAACGGCACAGGGGAAATAGCTCCCATTCCTCCAGTGTTTAATCCAGTATCATTCTCTCCAATTCTTTTATAATCTTTTGCTTCAGGAAGAATTTTATAATTCACCCCATCAGTTATAATAAAAACACTTAATTCAATACCAGATAAAAATTCTTCAATTACCACAGTATTGCTTGCTGCACCAAATTGACCTTTAAGCATTTTTTTAAATGCTTTTTTAGCTTTCGATAAATCATTTTCAATAATCACTCCTTTTCCAGCTGCAAGCCCATCTGCTTTTAATACATAAGGGCCTGAAAGAGTTTCTAAATAAGCCAAGCCCTTATCCAATGTGTCATAATTAAAAGAACCATATTTTGCAGTTGGAATTCTATGTCTTTTCATAAACTCTTTAGAAAAATCTTTACTTCCTTCAAGTTTAGCTCCTTCTTTTTTAGGCCCAACAATGGTTACTTGATTTAAGTCAGGAATAGAGTCAAAATAATCGTGAATTCCATTTACAAGCGGATCTTCAGGCCCAACCACAACTATTTTGATCTCTTTTTCAAGAACAAAAGCAGCAATGCTTTTAAAATCTTTAATTGAAAGGTCTACATTTTCAGCAATTGAATTTGTTCCTGCATTTCCAGGTGCGACATAGAGTTTTTCTAGCTGTGAACTCTGAGAGATTTTCCATGCTAAAGCATGTTCTCTTCCGCCTGACCCAAGTAAAAGAATTTTCATAATTTGTTTTTTACAAAGCAATGCAAAATCTTACAAATACCGCTAAATACTTTTTAACAACTCTAAAGTTGTTTTAAACATAGTGTGGTGTATCTTTATAGAAATTAAAAAAAAGAAAAGATGAAAAGACATTTAAACTTAACATTTCTATTTTTTTTATTTTTTGGTTTAACTGCATCTTACAATGCACAGTCAAAAGAAATAAAAATTTTAGTAAATGGAAGCTGTTCAAAGTGTGAAAATAGAATTGAAAAAGCCCTACAAATTG
This sequence comes from Crocinitomicaceae bacterium, assembly GCA_002723085.1. Lineage (GTDB taxonomy): Bacteria > Bacteroidota > Bacteroidia > Flavobacteriales_D > Parvicellaceae. Next base: position 68,500 of record PBNK01000026.1, read on the forward strand.
AAGGTGTTGAACTTGCCGATTGGAACTTAACCACAAAAATATGTGTTGTTAAGTTTAATTCAGCTAAAATATCAGAAGATAAAATTCATAGAGCAATTGCTTTGGCTGGACATGACACCCCGAAATATAAAGCTGAAGAGGATAAATACCAAGAATTACAATCGGTTTGTAAGTATAAAAGAATTTACGAAAAATAAATGAAGCTAAGTTTTTTTGTTCTTTTTGTTTTTTATTTTCTTATTGGTTTTTCCCAATCACAAAAAAAGGAAATTCTTAATGGGCGGGTTTTTGAAATAAACGCTGATTCACTCTCTCCATTACCAGGAGTTCATGTTTATTATTCAGGAACAAAAAAAGGCTCCACTACAGATAAAAACGGATTTTTTCAACTGGAACACGATCATAATAAAGAGGCCCTTGTATTTAGTTTTATTGGCTATAAACCAGACACATTAATTATTGACCATGATCAAGAAATAAATATAATCATGGGTGAGGGTAAAGTTTTAAAAGATTTTGAAGTTGAATTTAAAAAGGGATCTTACTTTTTTTCTAAAATTAATCCTATTAACGCACACATTATTGGACAGGATGAATTGAGAAAAGCAGCATGTTGTAATTTAGCAGAAAGCTTTGAAACCAACCCATCTATAGACGCTACTTTTACTGACGCTGTAACAGGAACAAAACAAATCAAAATGATGGGGCTTTCTGGAAAATATGTTCAAATGCTTTCAGGAAATATACCAGCAATAAGAGGTTTATCATCACTTTATGGATTAAAACAAATTCCAGGCGCTTTCATTCATCAAATTTCTGTTTCTAAGGGGGCGGGCTCTGTTTTAAACGGGTATGAGAGCATGGTAGGTCAACTTAACATGAATTTAAAGCACCCAGAAAATGCAGAAAAGTTTCATTTAAATGTTTATTTAAATCAAGCGGGCAGAACAGAGTACAATGCCTTTTTTACTCAAAAGGTGACCAAAAAATGGGAAACCACCTTTTCAGCTCATTTTGAAGATCAGTCTAAGAAAAACGATCGTAACGAAGATGGATTTTTGGATGCACCCCTACATAATGATTATATATTTTTTAACCAATGGAATTACCGATCAAAAAAAATTCATATAGAATTAGGCGCCCATGGCGTACTAAGTAACATGAAATCTGGAGCTATTGACCAAACTTTTTCATACCCCGTTAACATTGAAAACCAACAAGTCAACTCCTTTGCTAAAATTGGATATTTATTTCCTAAAGATGATTTTAAAAGTTTAGCTCTTCAGTTAAGCGGCAGCTATACAAATCAAAATTCAACTATTGGTTTAACTTCGTATTCAGGGCGCCAATACAGTGGATATGCAAACCTAATTTACCAACAAGAATTAGGCGAAAATGATGCGAGTTTTTTTAAAATAGGGGCAAGTTGTCAGCTAGATAGTGTGAATGAAAATGTTCAGTCAAATACAATTTATCCTCCAATCAACCGTTTTTTGGAAATAGTTCCTGGTGTTTTTGGAGAATACACTTACAATACAGAAAAATGGGGCGTTATTGCTGGCTTAAGAGCTGACTACACAAATTTTTACAATAACTATTTCGTCACTCCAAGACTACATTTAAGGCATAATTTTAATAATGAAACAGCGCTAAAATTAATGGCAGGCAGTGGAAGAAGAACACCTTATATGTTAATGGAAAATATTGGTCTTATGGCTAGCTCAAGAAGCTGGCTACTTGATAACAATGTGTATGGAATGGTTGGCTTAATGACTGATGTTGGTCAAGAATACTCATGGAATATAGGGATGGCACTGTTAAAAGAATTTACCCTTTTTCATAGAGATGGTGTTTTAACCATAGACGCTTATCACACATATTTTATTAATCAACTTGTTGTAGACCTTTATCAATCGGCAAGAGAAGTTCATTTTTACGCTTTGGATGGAAAATCTTATTCAAATTCTTTTCAAGTCGAGATAAATTATGATTTAAATAGAAGAGTAAAAATTAGAACAGCATATAGGTATCTTGATGTTAGAACGGATTACAATTCTTTACACTCTCATTTACTAATGAGGAATAACCCATTTGTTTCTAAACATAGAGGTTTTTTAAATATTGATTACACCACAAGAAAAAAGAAAGATAGTCAATGGAAAGTTGACGTCACTGCTCAGTGGATTGGCAGTCAACAATTGCCAACTACAGAAGACAACCCTTCTTCATATAAATTAGAAGCCTCAAGTCCAAACTACATGTTACTTAATGGTCAGATTACTCGAATTTTTAATAAAACAACTGAGTTATATTTAGGCATAGAGAATGCGTTAAACTTTAGGCAACCCAACCCTATTCTTTCAGCTGAAAACCCACAAAGCCCTTATTTTGACAGCTCAATCATATGGGGCCCTATTTTTGGAAGAATGATATATATTGGGGGTCGATTTACGTTAAATCGAGATTAATATTATTTCCTTACTTAAGGGCGGCAAAGGTTAACCCTTTTTTCTTTATGCCCTCTATTATTTTAGGAAGAGCAGCTAAAGTTTTTTCGCTGAAGTTTTTATTGTCATGTAAAACAATTATTGCTCCCTCCTTTACATTTTTAAGTACGTTGTTGATAAGGTTTTCTGTAGAACATTTTGGGTCAAAGTCACCACCAACAACATCCCACATTATGATTTTATATTTTGAATTAATTTTGCGAATGGCCCAAAAATTTATTTTCCCATAAGGAGGCCTAAAAAGTGTGCTTTTCACATAATTAGAAGCTTCATTAATGTTTGCTAAGTATGTTTTTGATGAGGTTTTCCAACCATTTAGGTGATGCATGGTGTGGTTCCCAACAGAATGGCCATCATCTAAAATAGCTTTGTATAGTTTGGAATATTTTTTAACATTAGCTCCCACACAAAAGAAAGTAGCTAGAACACCATAGCTTTTTAATAAATCTAAAATTTGTTGAGTATATTCCAACGTTGGTCCATCATCAAAAGTTAGAAAAATATTGTTTTTATGGTTTTTTTCCCCCCATATGAAAGAAGGAAATAAACGCTTTAATAAAGGGGGTGTTTTATTTAAATAAAACATCCTATAAAGACCCCCAATAATATTTATAACGATCAGGAAGGTTTTTTAAAATCCCTTTCTTATTTACAAATTTACTAGCTTCTCCTTCGTTTAAATAAACTTCTTTTGATTTATCAATTATAGCTTGAAACTGAGAAGGCTCAACTAAAACAGAAGAAAGTTTGATTATTGAATCTCTAAATTCGGTTTCAACACTTATCTTTTGTTGATTATAAACCTTTTTCAGAGAATCTATTTCTTCACTTAATTGAGATACTGCATAATTAATCTGTTGAGCTTGCGGACTACTCATTAGGCTGTCTTTGTTTGATTGGACAAATTGAATCATTGAATTATATTGATTTATCTTATATTCTAAACCAAGTTCAGACTGTAAAGAATTCATTTTGTTGTTGTATTTGTTCATCAACTTTTCATAGTTGGGATTGCTCATTTGCTCCAAATCATCCAATTGTTTTAAAGCTTCTCCCCATTGGTATGCATAGTTTATTAAAAAGTGTTCATTCTGATTTAAAAAGAAGTTAATTTCCGAAATTAAATATTTGGAAAGTGTTTTAGCAATTTTATCGCCTTTCTCTTTTTCTCCAGCCTTGTAATAGATGCTGCACAAAGCATTTACAGCAGCACTTTTGATTGGAACTTGATTGTTTTCAATAGGCATTTTTTCAAATACATTGTCTAAAACAGCAATTGCCTTTTCTCTTTCACCTTGCTGTAAAAGGTAAGCAGAAGTTCTGTATGCAGAATACCTTAGGGCAACAACATGGTTTAAGCTATAATCGTCAACTAAAACACCAGATTCGTTCATATTTCCCCATAAAAAAGAAACGCTATCAACCCCTTCAGGTTTATTAAGTCCGTAACCACTAGTTAGTAATTTGTATGTTTTTTCTACATTAAACCCACCGCCATTTGGATCAGAAATGATAGGAACAAGCTTATGTACTAAACCTTCCGTTTGGGTATACTTAGCCAACTTTTTGTTTGCACCCATTCCAGCTGTTGACGCAAAGCAAATAGGCCTATCCCAATTATAATTTGATAAAATGTCTATAACCGCAAGATCGGCTTTAGTTGCATATCCACCACTAATTCTCCAGCTAATAGACTTTTCTAAATCGTCTTTTATAAAGCACTTATTGCTTTTCCATGAAGAAGGCTTGTATTCACTTTTGAATAAAGAATCTTTTACTACTTGATATAGGCTATTTTCAGACTCTACCAAGTAGGTAGTGCCAATTGAAATAAGGCTATCGCAAGGGTTACAAGAGCTGTCGTTTACTAACAATTCAAAGCTAGCTTTATCTTTTACAGTAATGACATCATTAATTTCGTAATCTAACCCAGCTTGTTTTAAGCTTACTAAACCGCTTTTAACGGAGTTTTGTTTATTGACGTTTATATATAAGTTTTTGAAGTCAATTTCTGTTATTTTACTTCCACAGCCCCTTATGTCAGTGTTTTTTTCGTCAGAAATAGCATCAATGGCTTCAGAAGCTGAGAAACTTTTAGTCGCTTTATTTGGGTTCTCATCAAAATAAACGACATCTCTAGTTCCTTGTCTATATAAACGTTCTGGCATTTTAATTGGTAAAGGGTCTGATTCATAAGCTTTCTTCTTCATTTGGTTTATGTGCCAGTCTGTTCCAAGTAAGCTCATGTTAGCTACTCTAATGTCAGTTCTTACTCCTTCAACTTCTTGAATATACCATAAAGGGAATGTATCGTTGTCGCCATTTGTAAAAAGTATAGCGTTATAATCACAAGACATTAGATAATTATGTGCAGAATCCCTAGCAGTAGACCTGTTTGAACGGTCATGATCGTCCCAATTTTGAACAGCTAAAATAGCGGGCACAACCATTCCTAAAGAAAAAGCTAACCCAACATAAATCGTGCCGTTTTTAAGGTATTTTCTAATTAAAATCATAAGCGCAAAAAGTAAAACCGACACTACAGAAATAAATAATAAGGACAGCCCAAAAGCTTGACTGTCACCAGCCGATTGAACTACGGTAATTAATGCAGAACCTCCAAGAGCATATAATGCAACTGGTTTAATTTGGTTAAATGAAATTTCTTTAGCGGCATAATATAATGCATAAACGCCTAATCCAATCCATATGGCAAAAGCATAAAATGAAGCAGCATATGCGTAATCCCTTTCTCTAGGCTCCCACGGTTTTTGGTTAAGGTAAAATACTATGGCAATTCCAGTTAATAGAAACAATAGAAATACAGTAAACCAACCTTTTGGGTGTTTCCATATTTGAAAAAACATTCCAATTAAACCAAGTATTAAAGGCAAATAATAGTATTTATTGTGCCCTTTATTTTCACTTATTTTAAGTGGTAAAATATCTTGATTCCCCAATCTTTGGTTGTCAATAAAGTTTATTCCACTAATCCAGTTCCCCTCCATAAGGCTATTGCCTCCCATTTTTGGAGTTCCGCCAAAACCTTGTACATCGTTTTGTCTTCCAGCAAAATTCCACATGAAATACCTTCCATACATCCACCCAAGTTGATAGTTAAATAGATAGGTTAAGTTTTCTTTAAAAGAAGGCTTAAAAAACCCGTCCTCACCAACTCTTACCGCTTCAGTTATGTATTTTTTATACGTCTCTCTATCTCCTTTGCTTATGGCTTTTATGGCCTCGTCTTTAAGTTGTTTATAATACTGTAGCTTTTGCTTCATGACAGGAAGCAGGTCATCTTGATTTCCATCTTTAAAATAAATGTTGGTTAACTCGTCTTTTTCATAACCAGACCAATACATGTATCCTTGAGGTGTGTTGTGGTCGTTTCTCCACATTCTAGGAAAAAGGGTGATGCCATCAGGGTGAAATTTATATTGTCTTCCTTGATTTTCGTTTATGTTTATATACTTCTGTTTAGGTTCTGAAAAAGACAAAGAAGAGGTAATGCCTAATTTTTTAGCTTCTTCATTTACGGAGTTTACTTTTTCAAGAAATATATTTAGATCTCTATCGCTAATAAAGGTAACTTCTTTTTGATCTAAATACAATTCCTCAATTTCGTTCTTTTTAAAATCAAGATTGAGAGATTTTATTGCTTTTTGAATTTTACCAATTTGATTTTTAGGTATTATTAAGTTTGTTTTTAGAGTAATGGATAAAACTTTAAAATAATTGTCTTTTTTAGGTTCTAAATATTTTTCATTACACTCAGAAAAATCATCAGGCCTAGACTGAGGAGCAACCTGACTGTACCTTAAAGAATTAAAATAAGGTCCAGACAATAGTGGCCAGTCACCGTATTGATCCCTTTTAAGGTAAGAATAATATTGAGACATTGTTTCAGGATTATTTTCATCCAAAGGAGGGTTTGCATTAGAACGAACAATAATCATCATAAACGAATAATACCCTATTAACAATACAGCTAGAGACATTATAACATCATACCACAAGGTCTTACCCTTTTTGGTTGCGTATCTTAATCCCAAAATAATAAGAGTGATTAATAACAAAAAGAAAAATGCAGCTCCTGTATTAAAAGGAAGCCCATAACTGTTAGTAAATAATCTTTCAAAAGCATCTGCGAAAGAGATGGTATTTGGAATTATAAATCCCTGAACTCCCCCTAAAATAACCAAAGACAACAAGCCAGCACCAAAGAAAGATTTCCATGCAAAAGGATATTTTTTGAAATAAACTACAAAAACAATGGCTGGAATAGCCAATAAATTCAACAAGTGAACCCCGATAGAAAGCCCAATCATGTAGCTTATAAATATAATCCAACGGGTGGGGTGACCCTTGTATTCAACATTGTTTTCAATTGCTTTTTTATGTTCATCATCTTCAACATCCCACTTAAGAATGGCCCAAAAAACAATTGCTGTAAACATGGATGACATGGCATAAACCTCTCCTTCAACTGCAGAGAACCAGAAAGAATCTGTAAAAGTATAGGCTAATGCTCCAACAATTCCTGCCCCTATAATTGCGAGGCTATTTTCTTTATTAATTTCGCCTGACTTAAGCACAAGTTTTCTTCCAAGCATGGTAATGGTCCAAAAAAGAAAAAGAATTGTAATGGAACTGCTTAAAGCAGACATGGAATTTACCATCATGGCTGCATTTTCAGGGCTAGCAAAAGCAGAAAACAAACGACCCAACATCATAAATAAAGGCGCTCCGGGAGGGTGCCCAACTTCAAGTTTATTTGCTGTAATGATGTATTCTCCACAATCCCACAAACTTGTGGTTTGCTCAACAGTTAGTAAATAAACGGCTGTTGCAATAGCAAAAACAAGCCAGCCAGCTAAATTATTGAGTTTTTTATAGTTCATGAGTAAAATTTAATAAGCAGCGAAAATAAAAAAATAGAATGACAAATTGTGTTAAAAACCAATTTATAAGAGAAGGAAAGAAAACAAACACAAAAATAGATGGGATGTACCCTTTAAAAAATTTGGACAGTATAAAAAATGAAAGTAAATTTGCATCCGAAATTGTCCCATGGTGTAACTGGCAACACGTCTGTTTTTGGTACAGAAGAGTCTAGGTTCGAGCCCTAGTGGGACAACAATTAACAGATAAGACACAATCCAAAGTGTCAACATAAGTGTCAACAGAGAGTCAAGTTCATAGAGTTTGGCTCTTTTTTTTATCATTATTTCATTTCCCTAAAAACCCCTATTTCATTCCCTGTTTTTATAGTATTTCTTTGGCTAATAATCTTAAAACAAAGAAAAATGAAAGCAATATTAATAGAACAGAATGCCTATGAAGA
>PBNK01000027.1 GCA_002723085.1 Crocinitomicaceae bacterium
CTCAAATGTATCATGATTATTAATCTTTTTAATGATTTCATTGATTGAAAGCGATTGAGTTTGTACCATTTAATAAGTTGATAGTCTATTATTTTACTTTTTCTTCAACAAAATCAAGTACACTTTTTTGAATTTTATATTCTTTGTTTTGATTTATTTCAACAAATCCACCAGGGCTGCATACATTAACTTCAATTAGTTTTCCTCCCATCAAATCTAAACCTACTAAATAAAGTCCATCTTTGACAAGTTGTGGACCAATTAATTTACAAACCATTAATTCTTTTTCATCTAAATCATGTTCAACACAATGACCACCTGCGTGAACGTTTGATCTATGGTCATCTTTTGCGGGAACCCTTCTCATCGATCCAATTGGTTTCCCATTTAGCATTAGTACTCTTATGTCTCCTTTTAATTCGGTTTCAATGTATTCTTGAAGAATTATATAATTATTTTTTCCGCCTTGATTTATATAGAATTCAAGAAGAGAATTGACATTAAATTTTGAAGTTTTAGAAGACTTATCCATTAGAATAACCCCACTTCCACCAAATCCATCCATTGGTTTTAAAATAAATTTATTTAAATCATAAGCTTCGATAACTTGCTTTAAATACTTCTTGTTTCTAGAAACTGTTGTAAGTGGAATTAATCTTTTATCAGGGTCGTCATTATCATGTAAAGCTGCTAAAGTTGCAGGATAAATTTTATTATTAGCTTTTCTTAATCCAGAGATGGAATTGATGAAGAAAATATCATTTTCAAGAGTATCCATAAAATTAAGAACATGCGTGTCCAAAGGTGGATTGTCTCTAAAAAAAACAACATCCTGATCAATCATTGGAATAAACTCTTCTTCTAATGAACAACTTTTATAAAAATCAGAATTATCTTCTGTATTAGGAGAAGAAGAGGAGACAACTCTACAATTGGCCCAGACACTTGTTCTTCTTATTGCCATTTCATTTGGATAAATTAAAGACACTTTATGCCCTCTAGAAACCGATTCTTGGATTAACCTAAGTGTACTATCTAAACTAGGACTTATGGATTCCCATTCATACATTACAAAGCCGATATTCATAACTTTCTATTTTAGTAGAATTAAAAATAAAATTAATAGTTAATATTTTAAGAAATATGAATAAAAAATTAGCATTTTTCATTTAAAATTGCTTTAATTTAAAATTAATCTTTGTTAAAATGAAAATTTTATTGTCACCGGCTAAGTCATTAAATGAAAACTGTAATCATTTCAGGACTGATTATTCACAACCTATTCTAATTGATAAAACTAAAATTTTAGCCTCCAATTTAAAAGCTAAAAGTGTTGATGATTTAAAAATATTAATGAAATTAAGTTTACCATTAGCTCAATTAAATTACGATAGATTCCAAAATTGGAAAACTCCTTTTAGCACAAATAATTCCTTTCCATGTGGTTGGGTGTTTAATGGTGATGCTTATAAAGGATTAGACTATACCACTCTTGATAATGAAGATATAGCATTTAGTCAGAATTCTTTAAGAATTATAAGTGGTTTTTATGGCATTTTAAAACCATTAGACTTAATTCAGCCTTACAGATTAGAGATGGGAACTAGGTTACAAGTAAATGATGATGTAAAAAATCTTTATTCTTTTTGGGGAGACCAAATAACAGATACCCTTAATGATGAAATTCATAATAATGAATTGATTGTAAATTTAGCTAGTAATGAATATTTTAAAGCGATTAACACTAAAAAATTAACGGGTGATTTAGTAAGTTGTTCTTTTAAAGAAAATAGAGGAGGAGAGCTAAAAATGATCATGAGTTATGCAAAGAAGGCTAGGGGATTAATGACCAGATATCTAATTCAAAATAAAATAGAAAATAAAGAGGATTTAATTGGTTTTAATGATGAAGGGTATGTTTTTGATGATGCTTTATCAACAAATCAAGAATATGTTTTTGTTCGGTAGTTTTAAAAAATTACATTTACTAGTAATCTAAATTTTAAACAAATATCATGAAATTAAAAACATCCAATTTTTCAATTTTATTTATTTTACTTTTTTTTATTTCTTGTTCAAGTGTTGATGAGGGAGCAATAATTGGAACATGGGAAATTAATCCCAGCGAATGTGAATTAAGTATTGATAAGAAAATACTCAATGTATTACCTAAAGAATTGTCAGATCAATTTGGTAGTCAATTGTCTATGGTACCAATAATGTTTAAGGAAGGCCTTAAAGAACAATCTTCATCAATGAAAATCAAAATTAATGATAACGGATCATATGAGCCAGTTATTGATTATGAAGCCCAGATAAAAGAATTTTATGAGTCTGAAATTCAATGGTATAAAGACAATGGAGAAGAGGTGCCAGATTATCTTAATGAAAAAATGAAAAATGAGTTAGAAAGTGCAGAAAACATAATAGAGGACGATATTTTATCAATGCTTAAATGGTCTATTGAAAGTGGGAAATTAAAAATTACTAGTTTTCTTCCTTTTGGAAATGAGGGAATTGATGGTAGTGATATTAGTGATGAAATGAGAAGAGAAATTGAGGAGAACAATAGAAAAGCTCAAGAAAATTCTAAAATTGAAGTTGTTTTCAATATTGAAGAACTAAATGAAAGTGAAATGTTATTATCGCTAGATGTCGAATCCTTAATTGATGTTGCTAAAGAAAAGGGCCTTATTGACGAAGCTGAGAAAAACTTTAGTAGGCAATCTGGTGGATTAGAAATTAATTCAGAAAAAATATTAAAATCAGTTGCTAAAAATATTAAGCTTACGCTAGCATTTAAAATGGTTTAAATCATTTTTCTTTTAGCAAAATCTTTTGCAAAATAGGTGAGAATCACATCAGCACCTGCTCTTTTAATGCTTAATAAAGATTCATTAAATGTTGTATTGTAGTCTAGCCATCCTTTTTCACTGGCAGCATGTATCATGGCATATTCTCCACTTACATTATAAGCAGCAATTGGAAGTTCCATATTGCTTTTCAATGAGTGTATAACGTCAAGGTAACATAGTGCAGGTTTTACCATTAAAAAATCAGCTCCTTCGATGGTGTCTAGCTCAGCTTCTATTAATGCTTCCCTTTTATTAGCTGGATCCATTTGGTATGTTTTTTTATCACCACTTTTTGGAGCAGAATCCAATGCATCTCGAAATGGGCCATAAAAAGCACTTGCATATTTAGCTGTATAGCTCATTATACTAACTTCTTGATGTCCGTTGTTATCCAATGCTTCTCTAATGTGCCCAATTCTTCCATCCATCATATCAGAAGGGCCAATAATATCGATGCCAGCATCGGCTTGAGCAATAGACATTTTAGCAAGAATAGGTAAGGTTTCATCATTTAAAATCTTTCCATTTTTAACTAAACCATCATGTCCATCAGACGAATACGGATCCATGGCAACATCACTCATTAAGCAACATTCTGGAAAAGCTTTTTTAATTAAAGAAATTGCTTTTAAATAAAAATTTTCGTTAGAGTAGCTATAAGTAGCTGTTTTATCTTTTAATTTATCTTCTAATGCAGGAAAAAGAACAAAATTTGTAATTCCTAAATTCATACAATCCTCAATTTCTTTTAATAGAAGGTCTATAGACCATCTAAATATATTTGGCATTGATGGAATTACATCTTTTATATTATTTCCATCTACAATAAATAAAGGATAAATAAGATCGTTTACTTTAACTTGAGTTTCACTAAGCATTGATCTAATTGCAACTGATTTCCGATTTCTTCTTGGCCTTTGAATCATTTTTTATTTTAAATATTTAAAATCTTCACCAGATTTAAGCTCTTTTAGAGTTTTGTATATTAATTCAATAACAGCATTAACATCATCTTTAGCAGTCATTTCAACAGTAGTATGCATATATCTTAGAGGTAGTGATATTAACGCAGAAGCAACTCCTTTATTAGAATAAGCGAATGCATCAGTATCAGTTCCAGTACTTCTAGAAGCAGCTAAACGTTGAAAGGGGATTTTATTTTTTTCAGCTGTTGATAAAATTGTTTTTAAAAGGTTGTTTTGAACTGCTGGACCATAAGTTAAAACAGGGCCTTTACCAGCTGATAAATCTCCTTCAACAATTTTTTTAATCATTGGAGTATTAGTGTCATGACATACATCAGTAACAATAGCAACGTCAGGTTGAATGGTTTCAGCAATCATTTGAGCGCCTCTTAATCCTATTTCTTCTTGAACAGCATTTGTAATGTATAAACCAAAAGGCAGTTTATCTTTATTCTCATTTAATAATCTTGCAACTTCAGCAATCATAAACCCACCCATTCTATTATCTAAAGCTCTACCTACATAATATTTCTTATTTAAAATCATAAATTCATCTTCGTATGTGACCACACAACCTACATGAATTCCAAGTTTTTCTACTTCAGCTTTAGAACTACATCCGCAATCTAAAAATATATTATCTTTTTTTGGTGGTTGCTCCTTAGCTCCTCCAAGCCTTGTGTGAATAGCTGGCCATCCAAAAACAGCTTTAATAATACCTTTTTCAGTATGAATGTTAACTCTTTTAGAAGGTGCAATTTGATGATCACTTCCACCGTTTCTTCTTAAATAAATAAATCCTTGATCAGTAATATAATGAACAAACCATGAAATTTCATCTGCATGTGCTTCAATAACAACTTTGTAGTCAGCTTTAGGATTAATTACACCAACAACACTTACATATGTATCTACAAAATAATCATCAACATAAGGTTTAATGTAATCTAACCAAACTTTTTGACCTTCTGATTCAAAACCAGTAGGAGAAGCTGTATTTAAATATTTTTCTAAAAATTTTTCTGAATTTTTATTTATATGGTTGATTTTTTTAGACATTTAAGTTTTTAATTTTTAGATTATATACAAATTTCTAATAGATAAATTGATAATTAATTTTTGTTAATTATTTATTTAAATAATTTTTTTTCTCTTTTTCCAATTCTACAATTTATTCCAAAATCAAAATCTAATGAAGAGTTTTTATATCCGTCAGTATTAATTATTTTCATTCCTTTCTCATATAAAGCATCAAATCCTAGTGAAAATCTTTCGTGAAACTGATAGTCTAATCCAATTCCATATACTAAACCATAATCGAAATTTTCAAATTCTCCAATTCCAATAGCTCCTCTTGTTTGAGATGATGATAGTTGAGTTCCATCTGGTTCATAAGCATATATCTCATCTTTTATTTTAAATCCAAAATAAGGACCAATATTCAAATCAAGTTTCAATTTTTTACCAAAGCCAATGTGTAAAAATGCGGGAATATCAAAGTAATCTAAAACTTGAGTTACATTTTCTAAATTTAAAATTGATGTACCTGATGGATTTATATCATGTGGAAGTTCATAATCTTCAATAATCCATCCTTTATTTTCAATATCTAAATCGGCCTTAAAGGCAATAAACCTGTTAAAATGATAAATTAATGTTAAACCATATAAATTTCCCATATAATTTAAATCATCAAAAGCATTGTTTTCAGAAATTGGGTTGTTTATGTTAATGCCTCCATTTATACCAATATCCCACTTATACCAAAAGTTTTTATTTTTTTCACTGTTATCTTTATCTGTAGTTTCATCAGTTTGACTAATTAACATTATAGGAAGAAATAATAAAAGTAATAAGGCCTTTTTCATAGAATCAATTCTTTAATAGTTTTGGGTTTTATTCGGAATTTTTTTTTCTTGAACTTTTTGTTCAATATTTTGTTCTTTTTGAGCTGAATCTTCTTTTTGAACTTCTTTATAAACTAAATAAGCAACTAAAGATATAATTATTAAAAATAAAAATAGTTTTTTGTTTTTATATAGAGGTATTTGAGGTCTTTTAGTTACTTCATCGTATTGTAACATCAATTTATTGAAATTTTTATGACGTTGTATATCACTTTTACTAATTTTAAAAGTTTTCTTAGGGCCTTTATTTATTTTATATTTTTTCACAAAATTTCAAATTGTTTTTTTAATGCATCAACAGCTCTGTATAATCTAATTTTAGCATTTCCACTTGAAATACCCAACTGTTCACCTATTTCATTAAAAGATAGTTTTTCAAAAAATCTAAGTTCTATTAGTTCACTTTGTTTGTCATTTAATTTTTCAATACATAGAATTAATTTCTGTACGTTTTCTTCATGATCATTTTTATTTAAGTCTTCCAAAAGTACAAATGCATCTTTTTCTTGAATTTCAACTTCTTGAACTTTATTTTCTTCTCTAAAAAATTTATAAGTTTCGTTAGAAGCTATTTTGTATAGCCAAGATGAAAATGGATAACCCATATCCACGTACTTTTTTATATTAAGCATGGCTTTCAGAAAGACCTTAGAACATATCTCTCCAGCTTTATCTTCATCATTAACTTTTTTTAATATAAAAATGAATATTTGATCAAAATATTTCTCATATAAGTAACCAAAAAATCTAGGATCTTGCTGTGCTTTTTGAACGTGAGTAAAATCTTTAGATTTTTTAGTCTGAGTCAATGAATTATTAGTTTAAATTAGTTACTATAACCCAAATATAAATAAAAGGCACAAAATTATTAGTTAACACTTTTAAAACAATTTCATTCTTATGATTAGTTTTGTACCATGACTAAGACTGTGAAACCTTATAAATCCTCTGAAAAATCAAAAAAAGAGCAAGTTGCAGAGATGTTTGATAATATTTCTTCTAAATATGATTTTTTAAATCACTTTTTGAGTTTTGGTGTTGATCATTATTGGAGAAGAAAAACAATTTCAATTTTAAAAAAACAATCTCCGGAAATAATTTTAGATGTTGCAACTGGAACTGGAGATTTGGCTTTTGCTGCCTATAAAAAATTAAAACCAAAAAAAATTATTGGCTTGGATATATCTAAAGGAATGTTAGAAGTTGGAAGAAAAAAAATTATAAAAAATAAACTTGAAGACCATTTAGAATTTATTCATGGTGACTCTGAAAATATTCCTTTTAATGATAATCATTTTGATGCGGTTATGGTTAGTTTTGGGGTAAGGAATTTTGAAAATCTTAAATCAGGTTTAAGTGAAATACACAGAGTATTAAAGCCTGGTGGTCAATTGGTAGTTCTTGAATTTTCAAAACCCAAAAAGTTTCCTGTAAAACAATCCTATTATTTATATTCAAACTTTATTCTACCTTTTTTTGGAAAGCTTATATCTAAAGATAAATCGGCTTATACTTACCTTCCAGAATCTGTTGCTGCTTTTCCTGAAGGTGATGAGTTTATTGTAGAGTTGGATGATTTATCATTTAAAAATTCACATTATAGATTACTTTCTGGAGGCATTGCATCTATCTATTCTTCAAAAAAATAAATAATTCTATTTTGTAATTGTTATATTTGATTTAGAATGAGTAGAAATAAAATCTTTATCCTCTTTTTTGTTTTAATGACTTCATTAAAACTTTCTGCTCAAGGCACTCATCTATTAGGATTTGATGACAAAAAATTTCATTTTGGTTTTGCATTAAGTTACAATCAATCAGATTATTATATTAAAAAAGCTGTGAATTTTAATTTTAATCAGGATTCATTGCAATCTTTAGTTATTAATTCTAAACCTGGATTTACTCTTGGAGTAGTTTCATCTATTAATTTTAATCCAAACTTCAAATTACGTTTTGCTATACCTTCTCTTTCATTTCAAGAAAGAGATATTGTCTATACTTATATGGATGTTAATAATGATACTTCCTATGTTTGGTCTAAAAAAGTTGAACCCACTTACTTGGATTTTCCTATTTTGTTAAAGTTTAGAACAGATAGAATTAATAATTGGGCCATGTATGGTATTACAGGTCTAAGGTTTGGATTAGATATGTCTTCTCAAAAAGATGTTAATAATACCTCTTCAAATTTAGCAGATCAAATAATTAAACTTAAAAAGCCAGATTTTGGAATGGAAATTGGAGGTGGATTTGATTTCTTTCTAGAATATTTCAAATTTGGAATTGAATTAAAACTTGGTGTTGGTATGATGAATGTTCACTTAAATGAAGGAACTCAGTTTGATACTCCAATTGGTTCTTTGCGTTCAAAAGTATGGACGCTTTCTCTTACATTTGAAGGATAAATATCTATTTTGTCTTCTATTTTAGTTCATATAAAAGTCTCGCCTGAAGATTTAAATAATATTGAATTACATAAAAAACTTATTCAAGAAAAATCTAATCATGATTTCAAGTCAATTGTTTTAAGAAAAAGATCAATTGATGCAAGACAAAGGAAAATATTTTATCAATTGCAATATGAGATTTTTATTAAGAAATATAATGAAAAGGTTTATAATCCTAATTTTAATGATGTATCTAAATGTTTTCATTGTGTTCACATAATTGGAGCTGGTCCCGCTGGTCTTTTTGCAGCTTTAAGATGTATTCAAATAGGTATTAAGCCAATTGTTTTTGAAAGAGGAAAAAATGTTAGAGAGAGAAGAAGAGATTTAGCGGCAATCAATAAAAATGGAATTGTTAATAAGGAATCAAATTATTGTTTTGGAGAAGGTGGAGCTGGAACATATTCAGATGGTAAACTTTATACAAGGTCTAAGAAAAAAGGAAATATTCCCGAAATATTAAATTTATTGGTTCATCATGGGGCAGAAAAAGATATTCTTATTGATTCACATCCTCATATAGGAACTAATAAATTGCCAAACTTGATAAGTAATATTAGAAAAACAATTCTAAAATATGGTGGTGAAATAAATTTTGGATCAAAACTAACAGATTTAAAATTTGAGAACTCTAAATTGACGTCAATTACTATTAACAACAATCAATCTTTTAAAATTGATCATTTGATTTTAGCAACCGGTCATTCAGCACGAGATGTTTTTAAACTTTTATATTCAAAAAATGTTAAAATAGATTTTAAAGATTTTGCAGTTGGAGTTCGTATTGAACATCCACAGTCTGAAATTGATAAATTGATGTATAACAAGGTTAACAGAGGAGAATATTTACCTCCAGCTAGTTATTCATTGGTTTATAATAATGGTGAGAGAAGTGTATATTCTTTTTGTATGTGTCCTGGTGGAATAATTGCTCCTTGCGCAACAGAAGAGGAAGAAATTGTAACTAACGGATGGTCACCGAGTAAAAGAAATAATCCTTATGCTAATTCTGGTATAGTTGTAGAGGTTAAATGGTCTGATTTGAAAGATTTTCATCAATTTGGTCCATTAGCAGGCGTTGAATTTCAAAAATCAATTGAAAAAAAAGCTTGGGAGATAGCTAGTAATGGACAAGTTTTACCTGTTCAATTATTAGACAAGTTTTTACAAAAAAAATCAAAATCTATTTTTCCTCCTTCTTCATATTTTCCAGGATTTATTGAAGCTGATCTTTCAAAAGTTTTCCCATCATTTATTTACAATACACTTAAAGAAGGTTTTTTAAATTTTGATAAAAAGTTAAAAGGATTTATATCTCCTAATGCTTTGTTACATGCTCCAGAAACAAGAACATCTTCTCCAGTAAGAATTCCTAGAAACAAAAATTTTCATCATCCTGATTTTTTTTCCTTATATCCATGTGGTGAAGGAGCTGGATATGCTGGAGGAATAATGTCAGCAGCGATTGATGGCATAAGGTGTGTTGATGCGATTTCAAACGTTATTAAAAATTAGTTTGTCTATTTATTTCGTTTAGTATTATTCCTGTTGCTATACTTACATTTAAAGATTCAGCATTTCCCTTTTTAATAATAGATATATTTTGATTTATTTTCTTTTCTGATTCTAAGCTAATTCCATTAGCCTCATTTCCTAAAATAATTATTGAACTTTTTTCAAATGAAAATGAATTTAAGTTTTGACCATTTAAAGTTGCTCCAATTATATTTTTAAAAGAAAAAAGATTACAAAGTTTGTTTAGCGAAATTACATGAGATTTAATTCTAAAAACAGATCCCATTGAAGCCATTACAGTTTTGTTATTAAAAATATCTACACAGTTAGGAGAGCAAAAAACTCTTTTGTGATCAAACCAATCAAGCGACCTTAAAATTGTCCCCATATTTCCTGGATCACTAATTCCATCAAGATAGACTACTATATCTTCAATTTTTTCAGGCAAATTATATTTTGGAATTTTGGCAATGGCAATAATATTGCTTTGGTTTTTTAAATTTGATAATCTATCGGCATCTTTATTTGAAATTATTTCTGCATTGGGGTATTCTGGTTTTAAGTTTTCTGTTATAAACAAACGTTCTAGTTCTACATTAGAATTCAGTAATTCATTGCATATTTTTTTGCCTTCAGCAATAAAAAGTTCCAATTCACTTCTTTTTGACTTCCTTTTTAAGGAACTAAATTTCTTTAAATCGTTTCTACTGATTGTCATAATGTTATTTTTGTCATCAAATACTAATTTAAATTGTTATTTAACAAATATAAATATCGTTGTAAATTAATTTTTATCTTATTAATAAGTATTAATTTTTCTTGTAATACAGTTAAGTATGTTTCTGAAGATTCATTTTTATTAGAAAAAAATAAAATTGAAATCACTGATAATGAGGGAGGTGACTTTGCATTAAATTTTTTAAAAAATGGAAGCTTTTCTGAAGTTATTAAACAAAACCCAAATAGAAAAATTGCTTCTAAATTTAGATTTTATTTATGGGTATACAATTTATCAAATGAAGATAAAATTCAGAATTCAATTGTTAGAAAATTAGAAAAAACAGCTAAGATTAATAAAAAAATTGAGCAAAAAAATAAACTAAAGTTATCTAAGGATAGTACATCAAAACTGAAGCCTTTCAGAGAAAGAGGATTGACTTTTGGTGAAAAAATTAGAGAAATTGGCGAGCCTCCTGTAGTTATTTCAAATATTCTTAGAAATAAGTCATCAAATCAAATCAGTATTTTTTTAACAAACAATGGTTTTTTTGAAAATGAAGTGGTAGATAGTCTTAATAAAATTGGAGAAAAAAAGGCTGAATTAGTATATTCTATAAAAACTGGAAAACCTTCTATTATTCGCAAAATAAAATACAATTATAAAGACTCGATAATTGGTTTTTATTTGGATAGCATAAAGCCTAATTCATTAATCAAAACAGGAGATTTGTTTAATACAGATTTAATGGATTCTGAAAGAGATAGAATTACTGATTTCATGAAAAGAAATGGATTTTATTTTTTCAATAAAGAGTTTATATACTTCTCAATTGATACCATTGGGTTAGATCATTTGGTAGATATTGAAATGGGCATTCAAAATTATAAATATAAGAGTCAAAAATCTGATAATATTGTAGAAAAACCTCATAAACAATACTTAATAAACAAGGTGAATGTTGTTATTAAATCTGATGAGGAATATTCTAAAGGTTTCCCATTAGATACATTAAGTTCTAAATCTTTATCAATAATTAATAACCAACCTATTAAATATCAAAAAAGAGTAATTAAAAATGCGATTACTATAAAAAGAAACAACCTATATAGCAAAACTTCTGCAGAAGATTCATATAGAAGGCTATCTAGTTTAGGCTTGTTTAAGTCAGTTGCTATAAACTTTGATACATTGATTAATACAAGTTTATTAGAAGCAAATATAAATTTAGTAAGTGCTAAAACACAAAATTTTACATTATCTGTTGATGGTACAAATAATGAAGGACAATTTGGTGTTGAGGGAAGCATGAATTATTTACATGCTAATTTATTTCATGGAGGAGAAAGATTTAAATTGTCATTTAAAGGTGGTTTAGAAAGTCAACTTCTTGTCACAGAAAATGACCAAAGTAGTCTTTTTAATACTGTTGAATTAGGACCACAACTTAATATTTTAATTCCAAAGTATTTTTTAATCAATCGTTTAAATAAATTAAAAAAACATTCAAATGGAAGGACTGAAATTACTGCAGCTGTTAATTTTCAAAAAAGACCTGATTTCACAAGATGGAATCAAGAATTTTCTTATGGTTGGCTTTTTCATGAAAAAAAATCAATAACCTGGCATATTAACCCCATTGCTTTAAGTGCAATTAATATTGATAAAACTGAAGCATTTTCTTTACAAATTGACACATTAAATGATAAATTAATTGCCGCAAGTTTTCAAGATCATATAATAGCAGGAGGAATTTATTCTTTTGAATACAATGGTCAACAAAAACAAAATTTTAAAAATGAATTTTATTTTAAATCTACTTTTGAATGTGGAGGTGGAATGTTATATAACTTTCATCAATTAATTAATAAAGAAAAAAACCCTTTAAATAATAGTTATAATATATTAGGAATAAGATACGCACATTTTCAAAAACTTTACTTAGATATGCGTTATTATATGCCTTTATTTGAAAGAAGTAAATTGGTTTATAGGTTGGCAGGAGGAATGGGTGTTCCTAGAGCCAATTTAAGAGAGGCACTTCCTTTTGAAAAAAGTTTTTATGCTGGTGGTGCAAATGGAATGAGAGCATGGAAAGCAAGATCTTTGGGTCCAGGAAGTTATTACGATTCTTTGCAACGTTTTGATAAAATAGGAGATATTCAAATAGAAGGTAATGCCGAGTTAAGGTTTCCTTTTTCATCGTGGGTGGAAGGAGCATTTTTTGTTGATATGGGTAATGTTTGGCTTTTAAGAGAAGATTCCATTAGAGTTCAAGGTCAATTTAGAAGAGAAAATTTTTTAAGTGAAATTGCAATAGGTTCGGGGTTGGGCTTAAGGTTAAATTTGGATTTTTTTATAATTAGAGTTGATGTAGCTATACCTATTAAAAATCCAGCAATTGCATATGAAGATAATAGATGGATATTTGGTAAAACTAAAGAAGATAGAAGGAACTTTTATCCTGTTCAGTTTAATTTAGGAATAGGTTATCCTTTTTAATGATTTTTCTAATATTTAGTAATTTTTAAGCATTTATTATATTAGGTTTCTATTAAGTTTATAAATTTGAATTTTATTACAAATTTGACTTACTAATCATTAATTTATTAAATGAGTTCAATAAAACCAGGTGTTGCTACAGGTGACCAAGTACAAGAAATTTTCAAACTTGCTAAACAAAAACAATTTGCATTACCAGCAGTTAATGTAATAGGCTCAAGCAGTATTAATGCTGTTTTAGAAACATCAAAAGAGCTTAATTCTCCAGTTATTATTCAGTTTTCTAACGGAGGAGCAGTTTTTAATGCAGGTAAGTCACTTGATAATACTAATCAAAATGCTGCAATTGCTGGAGCAGTCGCAGGTGCAAAACATATTCATACCCTTGCTAAGTCTTATGGTGTTCCTGTTATTTTACATACAGATCATTGTGCTAAAAAACTTCTTCCTTGGATAGATGGTTTGATTGAAGCAAGTGAGGATCATTATAAATCACATGGTTTCCCACTTTACAGTTCTCATATGATTGATCTTTCTGAAGAACCAATTGAGGAGAATATTGCTATATGTAAAAAATATCTTGAAAGAATGTCTAAAATAGGCATTACCCTTGAAATTGAACTGGGAATTACTGGAGGTGAAGAAGATGGTGTTGATAATACAGATGTTGACGATTCAAAATTATATACACAACCTGAAGAGGTAGCTTATGCTTACGAACAACTTATTGAGATTAGTGATAAGTTTACAATTGCTGCAGCATTTGGAAATGTTCATGGAGTTTATAAACCTGGAAATGTTAAATTGACTCCTAAAATTTTAAAAAATTCTCAAGATTATATTTCACAAAAATATAACTTGGAGCATAATCATATTGATTTTGTTTTTCATGGGGGGTCAGGTTCTTCAGTTGAAGAAATCAGAGAAGCAATAAGTTACGGTGTCATAAAAATGAATATTGATACTGATCTTCAGTATGCTTACATGACAGGAATTAGGGATTATTTTTTAAAAAATGAAGATTATTTAAATTCTCAAATTGGAAATCCTGATGGTGATGATCTTCCTAATAAAAAACATTATGACCCAAGAAAATGGGTTAGAGAAGCTGAGTTAACTTTTGTTGAAAGATTAAAAAAAGCTTTTGCAGATTTAAATAACGTAAATACTTTATAAATATTGAATATGAGTAATAGTGTACCTGAAAATCCGTGGTTTAAAAGAAAAGATAAAGGAATTGTAACTCCAACTAACCAGAAAAAGGAAAGCCCTGATGGTTTTTGGTATAAAACTCCTTCCGGGGATGTCATCGAAATGACAACTTTAATGGAAAACCAATATGTGACTCCAAAAGAAAGTTATCATGTTAGAATCGGTTCTAAAGAGTACTTTGAAATTATTTTTGATGAAAATAAAATTGAATACATAGCTGATGATTTAAAGCCAAAAGACAAGTTGAAATTTGAGGATAAAAAGAAATATTCTGATAGAATTGTAGCTACTCAAAAAAAAACTGGGTTAAATGATTCCATGCGTGCTGCATATGGTACAACTTCAGGTCATCCTATAGTTGTTGCTTGCATGGATTTTTCATTTATTGGAGGTTCAATGGGAAATGTAATGGGTGAAAAAATAGCTAGGTCAGTTGAAATGGCAATTGAAAAAAAATGTCCATTTATGTTAATTTCAAAATCTGGAGGAGCTAGAATGATGGAAGCAGGTATATCATTAATGCAAATGGCAAAAGCTTCGGCTAAATTAACTCAACTTTCGGCTGAAAAACTGCCTTATATTTCTTATTTAACAGACCCTACAACGGGGGGAGTTACTGCATCATTTGCTATGTTAGGAGACTTAAATATTTCTGAACCTGGGGCACTAATTGGTTTTGCTGGACCTAGAGTTATTAAAGAAACAATTGGTAGAGACCTTCCTGAAGGTTTTCAAACAAGTGAATTTTTATTAGAAAAAGGTTTTTTAGATTTTATAGTTGATAGAAGAAATCTTAAAAATAAATTATCTCAACTAATAGAAATGTTTAAAAATTAGAAATGAAACAACTTTTTTCAGTTGTTTTATTTTTTTGCATTTTGCATTTTACTGCTCAAGATAGCTTGAGAATTCATAATGATTTTTATAAAACTCAAGAAAATGCGATGAAGATTTTGGGTGGATGGTCTGCAATTAATATTGCTTCAAGTCCTTTTTTGAAAACCACTTCAACTGAAAGTTGGTCTCATTTTCATCAAATGAACTTTAATTGGAATTTGGTTAATATTAGTATAGCTGGTTTTGGTTATATGGGTTTAAAAAAAAGAAAAGAAAAATATTGGTCATTAAACTCCTTAGAAATGGATCGTAATAAATTAAAAAAATCACTCGCTGTAAATATGGGATTAGATGCGGCCTATATGGTTTTTGGAGCAGTGCTTAAAAATAGGAGCTTAGGTAATCCATTAGATTTAGAAAGAAACATTGGTTTCGGTAACTCAATTATTCTCCAAGGTGGCTTTTTATTCGTTTTTGATGGAGTTTTTTTATTAAAGAATAGACATTAGTCAATAAATTTAAATTACTCTTTTTTAATTTTATTAACTTTGAAAAGCAAAGTAATTTCTTAGTTATGATACAATCCGAAACAAATAAAGACATTTCAACCATCAAAGAAATGATGGAGAAAGCCACCAAGTTCTCAAGTATATCAGGCATTTCAATAATTATTTCAGGAATCATAGCTTTTATTGGTGCAGCATTTATTTATTTTGATTTGGGAATTTCAATTGAAAATGGTGAATTTGTTTCTTATTCTCAACTAATTAACGATAAAGGAAATCGAGAAGATCTCAAGTTAAAAATGACTTTATTGGTCATGATTGGATCAGTGATACTATTAATTTCTTTGTTTGTAATGTTTCTCTTCAGTAGAATAAAAGCTAAAAAAGAAGGTGTAAACCTTTTTAATCCCACTTTTGGACGAGCACTAAGATCACTTTTTATTCCTCTTTTTGCGGGTGGTATTTTCTCAATGTTTCTTATGCATCACGAGGTAGTTGGATTAGTTGCTCCAGTGACTTTAATTTTTTATGGGTTAGGTTTAATTAGTGCAAGTAAACATACGTATTCCGAGCTTGAAATTTTGGGTTACTTAGAACTTGTTTTAGGAATTATAGCTTCTTATTTCATGGGTGCTGGTTTATTTTTCTGGATTTTAGGCTTTGGTGTAAGTCACATTTTATTTGGTTTTTACATCTATAGAACTTACGATAGATAATTAATGGAAGGGTTTGATCAATTAAATAAAGCTTTTGACTCAAGAGTTCGACTTGGACTCATGTCTATTTTATGTGTAAACTCTTGGATAAGTTATAGAGAAATAAAAAACCTACTAGAGGTAACGGATGGAAATTTAGCCAGTCACATTAATGCTCTTGAAAAAATTAATTTCTTAGAAATAAAAAAACAATTTATTGGTAAAAAGCCTTTAACTACATATAAAGTAACCTTTGAGGGTAAAAAGGCGTTTAAAAAACATATTGACGGACTTGAAAAAATGCTTCTTAAATAAATTTGATATTTATTTATTTTGTTCCTTTGTTCAAATTCGTTTTCTTAGTAAAAAAAATAATAATGATTAATAGAAATATAAATAAGATATTGGTTCTTTCTTTATTAGTTGGATCTTTTTATGCTTGTCAAGAAGAAGCTGTTCAAACACCAGCTCCAGAGAAACCTGTTGAACAGAAACCTGTTGAAGAAAAAGTAGTTGATAATATTACTTATCAAGTTCCAACTCCAAATGAATTATTTGCAGTTTTAAAATACGCTGACATTAAATATGACAACAATGTGGTAAATGACGTTGCGAATGTCAATAATTATTCAACTAAAAGTGCTAAAGCTTTAAATTTTGGTGTTTATGCTGCTGATTTAGCATATGCTTCTAGTATGGGAAGTTCTAGTGATGCTTCTGAATATTTTGAAACTATTAAAAAGTTATCTGCTGATTTAGGTGTTGAAAATGCATTAGATGAAGCTATAATGTCTAGAATTCAAAATAATATGGAGTCTGCTAATGGGGATTCATTGTTCTATCTTTCTAACGAAACATATTATAAGGCTTATTCATATTTAGAAGAAAATGATCGATCAGATGTTCTTGGTATGATTGTAATGGGAGGTTGGATTGAAGGGCTTAATATCATGCTGAATGTTGCAGAATTTGAAGAAGGATCTGAACTTTCTGAAAGGATAGCTGATCAACAAATTACAATGTTTAATCTTAAAGAATTTGCTAAAAGTTTAGAAAATGAAGATGTAAACAATATTTTAGACCAAATGACATCAATTGAAGATTTATTTAATTCTTTAGAATATATTGAAACTGATGAAGAGCTTTCGACTTCAGTTAAAAAAGAAGAAGGTGATGATGTATATGTTTTAGGAGGTGGAGATGTACTAACAATTAATGCAGAACAGCATTCACAATTAAAAAGTTTGGTTTCTGATTTAAGAAGCCAAATTATTGATGGAAGCCTTTAATTAATAATTAAAATTATATGAAAAAATTAATATATATTTTAGGATTAGCTTTTGTGCTATCACCTGAAACAATTTTAGCTCAAAATCAAAAAGAATGTTACAATACTGTTCAGTTTTGTCCTGTTGGTAAAAGAATGGGTTTTACTCATAATATGCAAAGTCATAGTGGTGCATTTGAAATGGGAGACACTTCTATTGTAACTATTGTTGTTTATAAAGGTATGGAATATAGGTTCTCACTTTGTTCTCCTTCTCATCCTGAATTAAATGGAAGTTTTGAATATAAGATTACTGAATATGTTAGAAAAGCATATGAAGAAAATGTTGTTGAGTATGTAGAAAAAGAGATCTTAAATGAAGATGCAGGTGAATTTGAAGTTAAGCAAGTGCCAGTGACTAAAAAAAAACGTGTTTACAGGAAAGAAGAAATAGTTTGGTATGATAACACTGATGATGAAATGAGTCAGGAGTTTATATTTCAGTCAAAATCTACTAGAAAATTAAATATTAAAGTTTATTTGCCAGATGGTGGTGAGGGTGATATGTCTTCTGGTTTATCTGGAAGTACTTATGCATGTGTTGGTTTGTTAATTGAACATCAGCCAGGAATCATCTCTGGTTTTACTAGATAATTTTAAAACCCTCAATTGAGGGTTTTTTTTTGCTTTGAAAAATCTACTTACATCAAAAGATAATGTGGTGATTGTTTCTCACCAAGGGCCTGATGGAGATTCTTTAGGTTCTACATTAGCGTTTTATCATTATTTAAATAAAATTGGAGTAAATTCTATACCGCTTGTACCTGATGAGTTTCCAAGTTTTTTTGATTGGATGCCTGGGATTGATAATATAATAATTGCTAATCAAAACACCTCTTTAAGTATTCAAGCTATAGAAAAGTCAGATTTAATTGTTTGTCTTGATTTTAATCATATTTCAAGAGTTGGAAAATTGTTGGAAAATCAAATTATGAAATCTAAAGCTCCTGTTTTAGTAATAGATCACCATACTAATCCACAACATTTTTCTGAACATGAAATAATTGATTCTTCAGTATCTTCAACATGTCAATTGGTTTATAAATTTATTTGTGATAATCAAGATAAAAAATTAATTAACCTTTCAATAGCTGAATGTCTATATACTGGTATTTTAACTGATACTGGTTCTTTTCGTTTTTCAAATGTTGACTCCGAAACTCATCAAATTGCTGCTTTTTTTTTAGAATTAGGATTAAATCATTCAAAAATTCATAATAATATTCATGATCAAAATAACTTAGATAAATTGCATTTGCTTGGTCATGCTTTAAAAAAAATTAATTTACTCTCTTCTATTTCTGTTGCATATATATCTCTTTCAAGGTCCGATTTAAATATATTTAATTATAAAAAGGGTGATACTGAAGGTTTGGTTAATTATTGCTTATCCATTAAAGGAGTTAATATGGCTGTTTTTTTGAGAGAGGATATTGAAGTTGTTAAAATTTCATTTAGATCAAAAGGTGATATTAAAGTTAATGAGTTTGCTGAAAAATATTATGGTGGTGGAGGACATAAAAATGCTGCAGGAGCTGCAGTTTCAGGAGATTTACATTTAATCACCACTCAATTAATTGAAAACTTAAAAAAATTTAGGCAGTGATAAGATTGTTTTATTTGTTAGTTTTTTTCTTTTTTTTTTCTTGTCATGAACAAAGTGATGAGTTAGAGCAACTGTCAAGCCATGTCCATGAAAATGATGCTGATAAAGAATATTTAAATTCCAACAATATATTTTATGATCAACCTAAATTAAACGTCTTAAATCAAGGTGAGTCTATTAAAATGAACAAAATGATGCAAATGGATGAATCATTTAGAATAACTAAATATTGTAAAAGACATGGTTGGGAAATGATTGAAACAAAATCTGGAGTTTTTTATTCGGTTTTAAAAAATGGTATTGGACATAAAACCCCATCTATCGGAGATTCTGTTAAGTTAAATTATGAAGTAAGACTTTTGGATGTTGACCAAACTCTTTGTTATTCTTCAGTAGATTATAATTCAAAAGGTGTTGATGTTGTTTTAGGAAAATCTCCAGTAATTTCAGGTTTACATACAGCAATTTCATATTTAATTGAAGGAGATAGTGCAATTGTGGTATTGCCACAGTTTTTAGCTTATGGTATAGCTGGAGATAATGAAAAAATACCAATGTATCAACCGCTTTTATTTTATTTGAGTCTTTTAGATGTCAAGGGTTAATTTTTGTATTTTATTTTTTTTATTTATCATTTCTTGTGATGATATTAAAGATGGTTTCATTAAAACAAAATCATTTGAAATAGAATTTAAAGAGTTGTCTAATTCTGGTGCTGTTGTAAAACAAAATCATTATATAAATTTATTTATTTCTGCTTCAGATTTAAATGATAGTATTGTTTTTTCATCCTATAATCATGGTTTGAATGGGGTTTCTACATTTTTGTACGATTCTTTACTATATAATTCTATTTATTCAGAAATATTTAACAATATTGAAATAGGGGACAGCGTAGTTTTTTCAACTGATTTTAATTTATTTTTAAAAAGTTTTTTTAAATATGATAATTATACAAAATCATCAATTTATAATCAGGTGAAAATTAATTTGAAATTAATTAGTTGTTTAGAAAAAAACAGCCAAAATGATTATAATAAAAAGTTAACTATTGAGGCAATTGAAAAAGAAAAAAACAAAGTGAATAATGAAAAAAAGAATTGGGATTTAAATTATGATGATGTTGATATTGTTAATTCAATTTACACTAGGTTAATTACAAAAAACACCTATAATTATGTAAATAATGACAGTGCTAAGGGTTATTATGTGATTGATTATAATTTAATGGATCTGGATGGTAGGCTTATTTTTTCAACTGACCCAAATCAACCTCATTATTTTCAGAAAAATAAACAAGGTCAGCTTTTAAAAGGTTTTAATTTTTTACTTAAAAAATATAGTTCAGGTGACTCTGTTCATGCTATTTTGCCTTCAAATTTAGCGTTTAATGAAAAAGGAGCATTTGTAGCAAAGATTCCACCGTTTACCCCATTATTAATTAAATTAAGAATTAGATAGGTTTTTTATAACCTTAAAAAATATTAATCTAGTATTTTATTATTTTCAAATATAAAAATTGTTGGTTTCCCTTTAATGCTAACTTTTAGTCTATTCCAATCATATATGGTTTTTGTTGTGATGTTTTCATTTGCTCCACAAATATCATGTGCAATACATAATTTAATTTCTTTTTTTGGTAAAAAATTAATTAAATCTGAAAGTAAATGATCATTTCTATATGGAGTTTCAATAAAAATATGAGATCCACTTTGTTTTGCAATTTCTTTAATTTTCTTTCTTCTTTCTTCTTTTTTTATTGGAAAGTATCCGTGAAATTTAAATTCTTGTCCATTCAATCCACTTGCCATTAAAGCTAGTATTATAGAGCTAGCTCCAATTAAAGGTCTTACCCTTATGTTATTCATATGTGCTTTTTCACATAGTTTTTGTCCAGGATCTGCTATTCCAGGGCATCCTGCTTCTGAAATAACTCCTATATTCTTGCCTTTTTTTATGTTTTTGATAATGTCACTAAGATTTGCTTCGTTAGTTTTTTTGTTTAGTAAAACAAAATCAGCATTGTTAATGTCAAATTCTGGGGCAATTTTTTTAATATACCTTCTTGCAGTTCTTATGTTCTCGACAGCAAAATAATTTAAATTTTTTATCGTGTTTTTAACTTCGTTTGAAATTAGATTTAAATTGTATTCTTGAAGTTGTTCTATTGGACTTGGAATTAGATATATTTCGCCTTTTTTTGGCATTTTTTATATTTTATCAATTATTTTCTGACATGCTTCATTTAGAAGTTTATAGACTTCTTCAAATCCATCAATTTCATCATAATATGGATCTGGCACAGAATTGTTTGAGTCAACATTAACTTCATTTAAAATTAATTTCACTTTAAGTTTTTGTGATTCATTGGTGCATAATTTATAAACATCCCTTTTGTTTTGTGTGTCCATAACATAAATCAAATCGTATTCAAATAAGTCGTCTTTTGTTATTTGTCTAGCTTTTTGGTTTGAAATGTCTATTCCAAATTTTTTAGCAATGTTTATACTTCTTGAATCTGGTTTGTTACCGGTATGCCAATTTCCAGTTCCTGCGGAATCAACAATTAAATTGATTTTTTTTTCTTTTGCTTTATGGCTTAATATTCCATGAGCAAGTGGTGATCTGCAAATGTTTCCAAGGCAAACCATCAGTATTTTTCTCATGAGTTATTTGATTTTACTGTATACTTAGTTTCTTTTCTAAGTCTGATAGATATGCTCTAAAATGCTTGTCTGTTTCGGCTAAATTATTCACTGTTCTGCATGCGTGGAGTACTGTTGCATGGTCTTTGCCACCACAATGCATGCCTATATTCGCAAGAGATGATTTTGTCATTTTTTTAGAAAAATACATGGCTATTTGTCTAGCTTGTACAACTTCTCTTTTTCTTGTTTTAGACTTCATCAATTCAATAGGTAAATCAAAATAGTCACAAACTACTTTTTGAATGTACTCTATAGAAACTTCTCTTGCAGTATTTTTAACAAATTTATCAATCATCTGTTTTGCTAAATCTAAAGTTATGGACTTTTTATTGAGCGATGATTGAGCAATAAGTGAAATAAGTGCTCCTTCTAATTCACGAATATTATTTGAAATGCTGTATGCCAGATATTCAACAACTTCGGAAGGTAATTCAATTCCGTCCGCATACATCTTTTTATGAAGAATTGCAATTCTAGTTTCAAGATCAGCCATTTGTAAATCAGCAGAAAGTCCCCATTTAAATCTTGATAATAATCTTTGTTCCATTCCTTGCATTTCAACAGGAGCTTTATCAGAAGTTAATACAAGTTGTTTGCCTGTTTGGTGCAAGTGATTGAAGATGTGGAAAAACACATCTTGTGTTTTTTCTTTCCCTGAAAAGAATTGAACATCGTCTATGATTAAAACATCAATTAATTGATAAAAATGTATAAAGTCATTAGTTGAGTTGTTTTTTACAGAATCAATAAATTGGTGTGTAAATTTTTCAGAAGAAACATAAAGAACAGTTTTATTAGGGTACCTATTCTTAATTGCAATCCCAATGGCATGAGCTAAGTGGGTTTTCCCTAGTCCAACTCCACCATAAATCAAAAGAGGATTAAAGGCTGTTCCTCCAGGTTTTTCAGCAACTGCAAAGCCTGCAGATCTCGCTAATCTGTTGCAATCTCCTTCAATAAAATTTTCAAATGAGTAATTTGGGTTAAGGTTTGAATCAACATTTACTTTCCTTAATCCTGGAATTACAAAGGGGTTTTTAATTGCGTTATTTCCAATGTCTAAAGGCATTGAAACCAAAGGATTACGAAGTGATTTTTTTTCTGTAGTTGGTATTTTAATAGTATATGGGTTAGTATTTCCAGCATTGTTTTCCATTACAATACTATATTCCAATTTGGCATCAGGACCAATTTCTTTTCTTATAATCTTCTTTAATAAATCAATGTAATGTTCTTCAAGCCATTCATAAAAAAATTGTGATGGAACTTGAATTGTAAGGATGTTTCCTTTTAATTTTATTGGTTTTATAGGTTCGAACCATGTTTTGAAAGCTTGTATTGATACGTTATCCTTAATTACTGTCAGGCAGTTTTTCCAAGTAGTTTCAAAAGTTTTACTCATCAATTTATCCAATTTAAAGTTTTTAATAGGTCTTTCCCCCAGAACAATAATAATTAATTTATTGCATGAACAAATATTTACATAAAAAAGTTAAAAAAAAAACGATTTTGCTATTGTTTTTTTAAAAAAAAATACATCTAAAAAAAATTAAATTTTGGCATAGTTTTTTTTATGGAAATTATCATCAACTAATTTAATGATTTCATTTTTATTTTTATCAAAAAATAAATCTAATCTTCCAAGTGCTAATGCACCCCATCCTGCTTGATTAACTAAAACATCTTTGTTTTCAATGTTTTTAACTTTTTTTGCTTTTTCTAAAAAGGTGTGTGTATGACCACCAATAATTAGGTCTATGTTTTTTGTTTTTTGAGCTAATTTAATATCAGAAATTGAATCATCTGAATACTCATGTCCCAAATGACTTAGACATATAATAAGATTACATTTTTTTTCATTTTTTAAAATATCAGCATAATTATTAGCTGTTTTTATGGGGTCAATAAATTTAACTCCATCGTAAAGTTGTTCATTAACTAAACCATCTAGTTGAATTCCCACTCCTAAAATTCCGATTTTAATATTGTCAATATTTAACACTTTATATTTAAGTGTTTTTTCTTTTAATAATGTTTTGCTAAAATCATAATTTGAACAAATGAAGGGGAATTTTGCATGTTGAAGAACTGCTGAAAAGCCTTCAACACCATTGTCAAAGTCATGATTACCCATGGTTGAGCCAGCATAACCCATCTTACTCATTAACTGAAGTTCTAATTTACCTTTATATTTGTTAAAGTAAGGAGTTCCCTGAAAAATATCTCCAGCATCTAATAATAATACATTTTTTTCATTGGTTCTGATTTTATCAACCAACGAAGCGACTCTTGTCATTCCCCCAAGTCCAGGATATTTAGCATCGTTTAAGGGGAAAGGGTCAATGTGGCTGTGCATATCATTTGTATGAAGAATCGTTAGTTTTTTTAATTTTTTCTTAGTTGAAAAACTAAAACTGCTTAAAAACGGTATTGCTAGGCTTGCAATTGCTGTTTTTTTTAAAAAATTTCTTCTATTGTGAGATTTCGATTCTTCCATCTAAAGCAGCATCAACTTTGGTGTTGTTTTTATTTATCATCTCAATATAATGAATAATGGCATCTCTTAGTAAAATGCCAGTTGGTATTTTTTCTTTACAATTTTTAAAGAAATCCATATGGTCCCCTCCATTTGCTAGATAATCTGTAGTAAGAACGTAATAATTATTATTTAAATCCAATTCTTTAGTATTTACAAAGCATCTGGTAATCTTATTATTAGAAATTTTTAATCTTATTCCACTTACTGGGACTCCAGCTTTTCTTGATTGGTTTTGATAAGATTTTTTAATTATAAAATCTAATAATTCATTTAATTGAGAGGCGTTAAGCTTTAAAACAACCAATTCATTTTCAAAAGGCATTAGTTCAAATATTTTCCTTCTTGTAATTGCCCCTTTGTTTATTGGAGTTCTTAAGCCTCCATTATTGAGAACACAAAAATCTGCTTTAACGCCTAAGTCCCTATTTAAGTTATTTAGAGTAAAAAGTGAAAGGTCAGTAATGAAGTTTCCTAATATTCCTTCTGGTGACCCAACGTCCATCTCTCTTACAGACCAGTTTAATATCTCATTCATTTCATTGTTAATGCTGTCTTGATATGCTTTTAAATTAATTTCCGAAAAATCTTTTGTAGACAAGTTGTCATCAATGTTGATGTTGTTGGTAGAGTACTTACTTAAATTGTATTGTTTACATTGTGTTAGAAAACCAATTGTAACAATAAGAATTATATGTTTTGCTATATTTATAAAATTCATCCTAAAAAACAAAAATAATAATATGTATGAATCTGAAGTAGATATAAGAGTCAGATATGCAGAAACTGATAGAATGGGATACTGTTATTATGGAAATTATGCACAGTATTTTGAGGTAGCTAGGGTAGAATCTTTAAGAAGTTTAGGTTTTTCGTATAAAAAATTAGAAGATTCAGGTATATTATTACCTGTAAGGGATTTTTCTATAACTTATAATAAACCAGCTTTTTATGATGATTTATTAAAAATTAAGTCTCAAATTGTTGAATTACCGGCATTTAGAATTAAATTTAGATATAAAACGTATAATCAAAACAACGAAAACATTAATTTTGGGGAAACAACTTTAGTTTTTATATGTAGGATAAAAAATAAACCTGTTACATGTCCAGAAGAATTAAAGACCGAACTAAAACCATTTTTTTATGAAAAATAAAATTTATTTACTTTTTTCTTTCTTAGTTATTT
The DNA here is from genome assembly GCA_002723085.1 of Crocinitomicaceae bacterium. GTDB lineage: Bacteria > Bacteroidota > Bacteroidia > Flavobacteriales_D > Parvicellaceae. Next base: position 25,529 of record PBNK01000027.1, read on the forward strand.
CAAGTGTGATTAATGCACAATCATTTAAAAAATTATATAAAGAATCTTTTAAATTTTTAGAAACAAATGATTACAAAAGTGCTTTGCCTCTTCTATTAGAAATGCATGATTTACAACCTAAAAATGCAAATACCAATTTTTCTATTGGAAATTGTCTTCTTAATGATCAGTTCAGAAAAACTGAAGCAATTCCTTATTATGAAAAAGCTATGGAAGGGTTAACTATTGGCTATAGAATTGGAAATCATAGAGAAAAAAAGGCGCCTCTTGATGTTATTGCTCAACTAGGAATTGCTTATCATCAGAATTATGAGTTTGAAAAAGCTGTAGATAAATTTGAATTTTACAGCAATTTTTTAGCTGAAAACAATTGGGATGATAAAAGGTATATTAACAGACAAATTAGAATGGCTAAATACGCTAAGTCGCTTAAAGATAATCCAGTTGATATTGATATTGTCCCAGTTAATGAAGTTAACTCTAGTTCTGCTGAGTATAGGCCTAAACTAAATGCTGAAGAAACTGTTATGTATTTTACATCAAGAAGAGCTGTTGGAAGTAATTCAAAGAAAGATGACAATGGTGAATACTATGAAGATATATATATATCTGAAAAACATCATGATGTATGGACTGACCCTGTTTTGGTTAATGATGTTATTAATACACAAGAAAATTCTTCTTGTTTATATCTTTCTCCAGATGCTCAGAAAATGTATTTATACATGTATAATACTGACAAAACTAAAGGCCCTCTTGGAGGTAAAATTTTCCAATCAAAATTGGTTGGTCAAAAATGGACAGAACCAGAATATTTAGATAATACAATTAATTCAAAGTATAGAGAAACTGATGCAAGTTTAGATATATATGGGAATATTGCTTTTTTTACGAGTGATAGAGAAGGTGGATTTGGTGGAAGAGATATTTGGATGATGAAAAAATTACCTAATGGTGAATGGGCAGAGGCACAAAATTTAGGTGAAACAATTAATACTGAGTATGATGAAGAGGGTGCATATTTACACCCTGATGGAAAAACTTTATATTTTTCTTCTAAAGGGCATAAAGTGATGGGTGGTTTTGATTTTTTTAAATCTGAACTTAGAGTAGATGGAACGTGGTCCATTCCTGAAAATTTAGGATATTCAATTAATACAGTTGGTGATGACCTTTTCTTTTTTCCTTCTGTCAACGGTAAAAGAGCTTATTTTTCTTCTTATAGAGGTGACGGTTTAGGTAACTATGATTTATATAGAATTAATTTAGTCAAAGAAAGCGAACGTGATTTGGCAGTTTATAAAGGGGTTGTTAAAGATTCATCTGGTAATGTAGTCAAGGATTTAATTATTTCAATTTTTGATGAAAATAGAGATGATAAGTATGGTATTTATAGACCTAACGAATTAACAGGAAGGTTTTTATTTATTCTTCAACCTGGACATGAATATGAAATCGTTTATGAATTAAACAATATTTCTACATCTGATTCTATAGTTGTTCCTTCTGATCCTGTTGGCATTGTTGAATATACTAAGGTAGTCACAGTAGGCAGTGAAGAGATAACTTTATCTGCAGGTGTAGTAGTTGATGGTGATATTGTTTCAATTGCTATGCTTGAGGAGTCAAATGATATCCCTATTTTAAGTTTGAATAACAATGAAAGTACAAATGAAGAAATAGTAGATAATTCATCTGAAACTATTAAAAACCCTATAGAAACTAAACCAGACCCAGTTGTTTTTGAACCACCAACAGGTGAAACTCATATCAATTTTTATGATAATATTTATTTTAAGTTTGAAAGTGCAGAATTATCAAATAATGTAACATCACAACTGGATAAACTTCTTTCATATCTCAATAATAATCCAAAAGTACAGATAAACGCCATAGGTCATACTGATAGTAAGGGTGCAGATATCTATAATAAGAAATTGTCAATAATAAGAGCAAATGCAGTTAAGACATATCTTACAAATAGAGGAGTGGATTTCCATAGAATTCATGCTTTTGGTGAAGGTGAAGATAATCCGGTAGCAGAAAATTATAATCCTGATGGTTCTGATAATCCTGTAGGTAGAGAAGCTAATAGGAGAGTGGAGATTCAGATAATAGAGTAATATGCTGTCTAAATTATCTATTCAGAATTTTGCACTGATAGATCATTTAAATCTTGATTTAAATACTGGTTTTACTGTAATTACAGGTGAAACTGGTGCTGGAAAGTCTATTATCCTTGGAGCAATTGATTTAATTTTAGGTAAACGATCTGAATCAAAAAATCTTTTAGATAAATCTAAGAAATGCGTAGTTGAAGCTATTTTCTCAAACGTTAGTTTTATTAATGATTTTTTAGTTTCTCATGATCTTGATATATATGATGAATTAATCATTAGAAGAGAAATTAAGCCAAATGGCTCATCAAGAAGTTTCGTTAATGATTCTCCAGTAAAACTTACCCAATTAAAAGAATTATCTTCTAAAATAATTGAAATTAATGGTCAGCACATTACTAATAAAGTGGGTAATTTTGATTTCAACTATAATTTTATTGATGGGTTTATTAATAATGATGAATTATTAAAAAACTTTTCTTCTAAATATATTAACTATAAAAAAGCAATTATTGAATTAGATAGTTTAATAGCTGAATCGAAGTTGTTAAAAGAAAAAAAAGATTTTTTAGAATTTCAAATAAAGGAATTAAATGAATTTCCCTTTGAAAGTTGGGATGAGCAAGAGCTTCTCAACGAGTATAATCTAATGTCTAATCAAGAGGAGGTCAATCAAAAACTTATTTTAATTGATGATTTGTTTAATGGGAATAATGCTGTAAAGGATAATTTACAAACTATTTCAGATTATTTTAATGAATTAAGTAAAAATATAGATGTATTTTCTGATTTTTACAATAGAATATCTTCAGTTAATATTGAGCTATCTGATTTGTTTTATGACTTAAGCAATAAAGTTTCTAGACAACAATCTGATCCGAAACGAGTTACCGAACTTGAAGAGTTAGTTTCAACTATTAATTTTTTAATAAAAAAATTTAATGTAGTTGATTTGGAAGATTTGAAATTAAAAAAATCTAATCTTGATAAAAAATTATCATCTCTTTCTTTAATTGATGAAAAAATTCAAACTTCTCAACATATAATGAACAAATCCAAAAAAGATTGTTTTGATTTGGGAAGTAAACTTTTCCAAAAAAGAAAATCATTAGCAGAGGAAATTTCATTAAAACTAAATAACATTTTACATCGTTTATCAATGGAAAATGCTGATATAAAGTTTAATATTGAAGAAACAAAATCTATTCATTCCTATGGTATAGATACTATTGATCTTTTAATATCAGCTAATAAAGGGTATGCTTATTCTCCAATTTCTACATTTTCATCTGGTGGTGAGCTTTCTAGAATTGTTTTAGCTATGAAGTCATTATTAAATGAATCAAGACTTATTCCTGTACTTATTTTTGATGAAATTGATACTGGTGTTAGTGGAAAAATAGCCAGTGAAATTGGTTTGTTATTAAAAAATATATCGAAAAAAACACAAATTATTTGTGTTACTCATTTGCCGCAAGTTGCAGCTATGGGCGACTTTCATTATCATGTTTCTAAAGGCATAAATAACGATACAACATATACCGAAATTGAAAAATTAAATAGAGAAAATAGATTACAAATTTTAGCTACAATGCTAGGGGGTGAAAAAACAGGGAGAGCAGCACTTGATAATGCAGCTGAATTATTAAATTAATTATCTATTATCTATTATATCCACATTAGGGTATTTGTCTTTAGACCAAACAAAGATATTATCATTTAAAGTTGGATTAGATTTTAAACCTTTAATGTCAAATTGAATTATAATTCCGTTTTTGGTTTTTATAATAGCACTTTTTATTTGCTTTTTATTTTCATTAACTTTTAAAAGTACAGTATGATATTTACTCTTACTTGGATCTGATGGGAACATTTTAATAGTGTGAATATTTTGATTTTCAATTGTTTTAACATCTACATATTTATAGTTAAATCCACTTTTCCAAATAGTAAATATTTCTTTTGGATTAATTGCATTGTCGATATCTTCAAGATTGTCAATATAACATTCTTGGTCTTCGAACATATGAGTCCATATAGTATTTCCATTGCAAATTACTTCACTACTATCATCAGTTCCCTTAGTTTTGTAGTAAAATTTTTCACCTTTTAAAAAAGCAAATCCGTTTTGACTTTCATTAATGTCTTCACCTTTTATAGTTAAACTAAATTTAATTTTAGTAGTGATGTTTTTTTCAGTTTCATCGCTAACCATTTGAAGTATTTTTTTTGATTTATCATCATGCTCTTGCATGGTTTGTGTTGTTGCAGTGTTCAAACTTATTATAGTCATCCCAATAAAAAACAATAGTTGATTTAATTTCATGGTTTATAATTTTCCTTGTTCTTTAAGATTACTCAAAAACTGTTCCAAAGCTATAACGTCAGGTATTAATACTTCTCTAGCTTTGCTTCCTCTATGAGGTCCTAATAATCCTGTTGCCTCTAATTGATCAACTAATCTTCCAGCTCTATTGTATCCCAATTTTAATTTTCTTTGAAGCAATGACGCAGATCCTTGTTGATGATTTACAATTACTTCAGCTGCTTCTTCAAATAGAGAATCTAATTCATCGTCAATTTCTTTTGTCTCTGTGGCTTCATCAATATATTCTGGAAGATGAAAAGCATTGGGGTATCCTTTTTGAGACCCAATTGATTCTGCAATTTTATCAACTTCAGGTGTGTCTACAAAACCACATTGAAGTCTAGTTAAATCACTGCCAGAAGAATATAACATATCTCCTCTTCCTATTAGTTGGTCAGCTCCACCAGCATCTAAAATTGTTCTTGAATCTATTTTTGAAGTTACTCTAAAAGCTATTCTTGCAGGGAAGTTCGCTTTTATAGTTCCAGTTATTACATTTACTGATGGCCTTTGAGTCGCGATAATTAAATGTATGCCAATTGCTCTTGCTAATTGAGCAATCCTAGCTACTGGAGTTTCAATTTCTTTTCCTGCAGTCATAATTAAATCTGCAAACTCATCTACAACTAGCACTATGTATGGCATATATTTATGCCCTTTTTCAGGATTCAATTTTCTATTTATAAACTTATGATTGTATTCTTTAATGGTTCTGACCATTGCATTTTTAAGCAGTTCGTATCTATTTTCCATTTCTACACACAAACTATTTAAAGTGTTTACAACCTTTTTTGTATCAGTTATTATTGCTTCTTCTTCATCAGGAAGTTTCGCTAGGAAATGTTTTTCAATTTTATTATAAATTGTTAATTCAACTTTTTTAGGATCAATTAAAACAAATTTTACTTGTGAGGGGTGCTTTTTATAAAGTATAGAAACTAATATTGCGTTTAAACCTACAGATTTTCCTTGTCCTGTTGCACCTGCCATTAGTAAGTGAGGCATTTTAGTTAAATCAACAATCAAAGATTCATTAGAAATGGTTTTTCCTAAAGCAACAGGTAATTCCATTTCACTATTTTGAAACTTGTCTGATGCAATTAGTGTTTTCATGGAAACTATATCTGGTTTTGAATTAGGAACTTCAATACCAACTGTACCTTTTCCAGGCATAGGAGCTATTATTCTAATGCCTAATGCAGAAAGACTTAAAGCAATGTCGTCTTCTAAGTTTTTAATTTTTGATATTCTTACTCCAGCAGCTGGTATAATCTCGTACAATGTTACTGTAGGTCCAATTGTAGCTTTAATCTTTGAAATATTAATTTTATAGTTTAATAAAGTTTCAATTATTCGATCTTTATTATTTTCTAATTCTTCTTTGTTAACAGAAATGTTTCCACTTCCATGATCATCAAGAAGATCTATTTCCGGGAGTTGATACTTAGATAAATCAAGTTTAGGGTCATATTCTCCAAACTCTTTAAGTTTATCTGTGATTTCTTTTTTTGTTAATTCTTCATCAGATTCAGCAACTTCTACAGAAAATTCTTCATTATTTTCTGTTTTATCATTGTTTTGTGATGGTTTTAATGATTCCTTAGTTAACTCTTTGTCATTTGTTGAATTATCAAGTTTAATATCTATCGTTTTTTCAATTTCTTCATCTTTTTTATCTAAATCGATAGTTTCTGTAAATTCTTTTGGATCATTTTTAGAGGTTTCTTTATCTTGTTTTACAATTGTAAAGTCATTTTCATCTTTTTCGGTTTCTATTTCTTGGTTTTTTTTCTCCCTTATTTTATTAATAATTTTATTCATCCATGACAGAGAAGGGTTGAATAAAATCATGGTAAATATTAATCCAGAAAAAAGAACTAAAAACCCTGTTCCTACTTGACCAACAACTACATTTAACCAATTATTTATAGTAGAGCCATAATGACCACTTAGGAAATCGTAGTCAGAAGATCCCCCAGAAAAAAAAGCCATAGTTGTGCTAAGCCATATAATTAATATAAATGAAGTTTTTAAAGATTTTAATATAGGTAATAAAGAAATTTTAAAAAGAGCTCTAAACCCTAAAATAAAAAATATAAAGCAAAATGTATATGAAGCAATTCCAAACCAAACCTGCATAAAATGATGGGCAGTAAAAGCGCCAAGTTTTCCTAGCCAATTTTGAACTAAAGTTTCATTACCGTTTTGTAATACAGTTTCACCAACACTAAATACAGAACTGAAACTTTTATCATTTATTAAGCTCTGATCGTTTTTCCAAGTAAATAAATAAGATGTAAATGCAATAAATAGATATGCTGCAAATAAAATTAAAATTAAACCAATGGTTTTATGAAGTCTTTCATCTTTGAAAAATTTAATAAAAGAGGAAAACCTATTTTTTTTTGACTTCTTTTTCTTTGAAGAATTACTCTGAAAGTTCTTGTATTGATTTTTAAATACCATGGTTAGTTTTCAAAAATAAAATAAAGAAGTGAGTTGTGTCTGTAATTCTAGATGTGTTCTCAACTAGTTAATGTTAGAAAGGTTAATGTAACATCATTTGTTGAAATTGACTCATTGATAATACTTTATAATTATCAGGGATTTCAAATGTTTTAATATTCATTTTTTTAACTTCAATATTAGAAGCAGTGTATATAATGTTCATTCCATTTGTTTCAAGTGAGTATTGTAAAGGAAATCCATTTATATTTTGAAATTTAACATCAAAAAATCCTTTAATTTCATTTGTGTAAAATAGCTCTATTGTGTTCGCCTCCTCTTCTTGTGCATCATAAGTGTTTAAAATCGCTTTTTTACATTTATATCCAACAATGTTTTTAGTTTCATTTAGGTAAGAAATTTTTTCTTTAATTGCATTAGATTCATTTTTAGTTTGCAATTTAATAGCTAGCTTTTCATTTTTTATTTCCATTAATAAATAGGATTCATTATTATTGAAATTGTTAATTAAAGTTTGTGAACCTAATTCAGTGGTTTCTTCTTTTTTTGAAAAGCCTTCTTTTGTGTAAATCACCATTTCAATTGGTAATTTAGAGCGTTTATGTTCCAGTTCTTTAGTTAAATTATATTCAATGGAAAAATTTATTTTAAATTCTTCTTGTGAAGAATAATGAATATTTAAATAAAAAATTAATTGTATTAAAATGTAAAATTTATTCATTTTAAAAGATACTAAAGAACATTTTTATAGCATTGATATATTCATCTAAACTTTCGTATTGAAAACTTTCATCAATAATGAATTCTTTGTCATTTATATTCTTTTGGTTAATTTCAATTGCTTTGAACTCCATATTTAAACCAAATTGTGTCATTTGATAATGAAGCATAGCATCTTCTACTTCATAAAAAGGAGTACACCAGTTCATGTTTTCTATAAGAATTGAAGAGCTTGAAATTATATTGAATTTAGTTTGTTCTTCTTGACATTTTAATTCTGTTTTTTTGGAATTTAGATTAAGAAATTTTAATTCTTCTTCTTTTTGTGAAGAAATTTTATAGTGAGGTAAATTTTCTAATAGTTGATTAATATTACCAGAATTTACTCTAGTGAATTTCTTTCTTGCCCCATCAGAGTATGATAGTGTGGTTGATTTTTTGTTACAATCGCTAATTATTGTTAGTGATAAAGCTTCATTAGTAAAAACAAAATCATTTTTATAACAATTGTTTTTAAATGTTGTTATCATTTTTTTTGGTAATACTTTGAAAAGTATACTTTCTTTTCTTTTGTATTTTGGATATGTTATTTCATATGTTATTTCCCCTTGGTCATATTTCTTTTTATTAGAATCAGATTTACAACTAGGTAAATCACAAACCATAATTAAAATGATTGTGAAAGATGTGAATATTTTAAATGTAAGTTTCAAAGAAATAAATATGCTTGTGAATATAGTTTTTTTAATCTTAATAAAAAGAAATAAAATCATTGAATTTGTTTTTTGGGGAAGGTGAAAAATCTTTGCTGCTTACTCCACAAATTATTTTTTTATTAAATTTTTTGTCTAATATGTCTGTATTTTGAATAGTTAACCCATATATGACTTTATTATGTTTATTAGCATTATCAGTTATCCATTTGAAACTGATTTTTCTCTCCATTAATTCTTTAGCAATGTTTTTCCCTTTTTTCCCACTTCCCCATAGTATAAGTTGATGATTTTTGATTTCATAATTTAAATATTTGATTTTAAGTGGAATGAAATTTTTATAATCGTACTTAGAATCATTTCTAGATGTTCTTAAATTATGGTCTCTCCAATAATGTATAACTTTATTTACTTTAGATATTTTGATGTTATTAATGTACATTCTAAAAGCCAAATCATAATCTTCAGGGTAAGTTTTTTGATTAAATCCTCCTATTTTAATTAAATCATCTCTATGCATCATCCAACATGGAGAAGGTATTGTACATTCTTTAAAAATTTCAGAAAAATTGTCCTGTTGTTTTGTTAACTGATTAAGCCAATTAGCGTATTTTATATATCCTTCACCTAAATCTTTGTTAGTTGAAAAATGTTTAACAAGGCCAACTGAAACATTGTTTTTTCCTGATTTTAAAAGAGTTGATCTTAAAAGATTAATCTTATCAATAGTCATGATATCATCTGCGTCCATTCTAGTAATGAAATTCCCTAAAGAATTGGAAAAACCTTCTTTAAGGGCGTCAATTATTCCATTTCCTTTAGAATTAAAGTATTTAACTCTATGGTCTTGATTGCAGTATTTTATAACAATTTCATTAGAGTTGTCAATAGAATTGTCATTAACCATTATTGCTTCCCAGTTTTTATATGTTTGCTTAATAATAGATTCTATACATTCTGCAATATATTCACCTGCATTTTTATATGGAATTATAATACTTACCATTTAAAATTCTATTGATTTGCAATTGACTGTTAAATATACTTTTATTGCAGACATTGATTTTTATCTTTGTCGTTAAAATTATTTATAAATGTTTGAAAATTTATCTGACAGGATTGATAGAGCCTTCAAAGTTCTTAAAGGACATGGCCAAATTACAGAGATTAATGTTGCTGAAACTTTAAAAGAAGTTAGAAGAGCGTTGTTGGAAGCTGATGTTAATTTTAAGACAGCAAAAACTTTTACTAATTCAATTAAAGAGAAAGCTCTTGGTGCAAATGTCTTAAACTCTATTTCTCCTAGTCAATTAATGGTTAAAATTACTCAGGAGGAGTTGACTCATTTAATGGGCTCTGAAAAAGCTGATATTAATTTAAAAGGCAATCCTACTGTTGTGCTTATGTCTGGTCTTCAAGGTTCTGGTAAAACCACATTTTCAGGTAAGCTGGCTAATTATTTAAAATCTAAAAAAGGTAAGAATCCTCTTTTAGTAGCTTGTGATGTCTATCGTCCAGCTGCTATTGATCAATTGCATGTAGTAGGTGATGGAATTGGGGTTGAAGTATATTCAGAAAAAGAAAATAAAAATCCAGTTTCTATTGCTTTAAATGGTATTAAACATGCTAAATCAAATGGTTTTAATTTGGTTATTATTGATACTGCTGGTCGTCTAGCAGTAGATGAACAAATGATGAAAGAGATTCAGGATATTAAACAATCGATTAATCCTTCTGAAACTTTGTTTGTTGTAGATTCTATGACTGGTCAAGATGCAGTAAATACTGCTAAAGTGTTTAATGAAAAGGTGGATTTTGATGGTGTTGTGCTTACAAAATTAGATGGAGATACTAGAGGTGGGGCTGCTTTGTCAATAAAGTCAGAAGTCAATAAGCCAATTAAGTTTATTGGTACTGGTGAAAAAATGGATGCTTTGGATGTTTTTCATCCAGAAAGAATGGCGGATAGAATTCTTGGGATGGGAGATGTTGTGTCACTTGTTGAAAGAGCTCAAGAGCAATTTGATGAAGAAGAGGCGAAAAAACTGCAAAGAAAAATTAAAAAAAATCAATTTGATTTTAATGATTTTAGAGATCAGATTAAACAAGTCAAAAAGATGGGGAGCATGAAAGATATAGTTGGAATGATTCCCGGCATGAAAAAAGCAATGAAAAATGAAGAAGTAGATGAGAATGCTTTTGTTCCTATATTAGCTATAATTGATTCTATGACACCTTATGAAAGGTCTAACCCTGATGTTATAAATCCAATTAGAAGAAAGCGTTTGGCAAAAGGAAGTGGTAATGATATTCAGGAAGTAAATAAATTGATGAAGCAGTTTCAACAGACCAAGAAAATGATGAAGATGATGAGCAATAAGCAGAATATGATGAACATGATGAAACAGTTTAAAAAAATGGGTGGTCGCATGCCTATGTGATAATTTGTTTTTAAATTCAACAACTATGCAATTATTAGACGGAAAAAAAACATCTCAAGACATTCAACTTGAATTAGCAGATTTGGTAAAAGCTAAAGTAGCTAAAGGGGGTAAATCTCCTCATTTAGCCGCAGTTTTAGTTGGTGAAGATGGCGCCAGTTTAACTTATGTTAATGCTAAGGTTAAAGCTTGTGAACGAGTAGGGTTTAAATCTTCTTTGATTAAGCTTTCTCAGTCAATTTCTGAAGAAGAACTTTTGGAAGAGATAGAGGCATTAAATAATAATTCTGATATAGATGGTTTTATTGTTCAGCTGCCTTTACCAAAGCATATAGATGAAACAAAAATAACTTTAGCTGTTGATCCAACTAAAGATGTAGATGGTTTTCATCCTCAAAATGTAGGTCGAATGGCACTTGGTTTGCCAACTTTTTTGCCAGCTACTCCAAATGGTGTAATTGAACTTTTAAAAAGGTATAAAATACAAACAGAAGGAAAAAATTGTGTTGTTGTAGGTCGTTCTAATATTGTAGGATCACCAATGAGTATTTTAATGTCAAGAAAGGGTAATCCTGGTAATGCGACAGTAACTTTAGTTCATAGCAGAACAAAAAATATGTCAGAAATTACTAAAGAAGCTGATATTTTAATTGTTGCTTTGGGAATTCCTGAGTTTATTAATGCCGATATGGTAAAGGAAGGTGCTGTAGTTATTGATGTGGGCATTCATAGAGTTGAAGATGCTACTGCCAAAAGAGGTTTTAGGTTAAAAGGAGACGTTAAATTTGAAGAAGTTTCGTCAAAATGTAGTTTTATAACTCCTGTTCCTGGAGGTGTAGGTCCAATGACTATTGCATCATTATTAATGAATACTTATCAGTCCGTAAATGATTAAAGATATACGTAAAATTTTAATAGCAAACAGAGGAGAAATTGCTTTAAGAGTAATGAAATCTTGTAGATCTATGGGGATTAATTCAGTTGCTATATATTCTGAAGCAGATGCTTCTGCTCCCTTTGTTAAATTTGCTGATGAGGCATTTTGTGTAGGTCCTCCTCCAAGCAATAAGAGTTATTTAAATCAAGATAAAATAATTGAAATTGCAAAAGCTAATGGTGTAGATGCAATACATCCTGGTTATGGTTTCTTAAGTGAAAATGCTGATTTTGCTAATAAAGTAGAAAATAGTGGAATTATTTTTATAGGCCCTTCTTCTGAAGCTATACAAACAATGGGTGATAAGTTAACCTCAAAGCAGACTGTTCTTTCTTATGATATACCAATGGTTCCTGGTTTAAATGAAGCGGTAACTGATGTTGATGATGCTTTGGATAGTGCAAAAAAAATTGGATTTCCGGTTCTTATAAAAGCTTCAGCTGGTGGTGGTGGAAAAGGAATGAGAATTGTTGAAGATCCAAGTCAATTCGAAGATCAAATGAAAAGAGCTGTAAGTGAAGCTGAAAGTGCATTTGGAAATGGAGCTGTTTTTGTTGAAAAGTACATAACAAAACCCAGACATATAGAAATCCAAGTGTTAGCTGATAAGCATGGAAATACTTTACACTTATTTGAAAGGGAATGTTCAATTCAAAGAAGACATCAAAAAGTTATTGAAGAGGCTCCATCAGCTGTTTTGACAGAAGATTTACGGGCTAAAATGGGTGCTGCTGCTTGTGATGTTGCCAGGGCGTGTAATTATCATGGTGCTGGAACTGTGGAGTTTATTTATGAAGATGGTAATTTTTATTTTCTTGAAATGAATACTAGGTTACAAGTTGAGCATCCCGTTTCAGAAATGATTAGTGGGGTTGATTTAGTTGAGCAACAAATTAGAGTAGCTAGAGGAGAAGAGTTAAGTTTTACTCAAGATGATTTAACTATTAATGGTCATTCGTTAGAAATTCGTGTTTATGCAGAAGATCCTCAAAACGATTTCTTGCCTGATATTGGAAAACTTGAAGTGTATAAAATACCTGAAGGAGAAAATGTTAGAGTTGATCATGCCTTAGAAGAAGGTATGGACATTCCAATATATTATGATCCAATGATTTCTAAGTTGATAGTTCATGCTGAAAATCGTGATTTGGCAATTAGTAAAATGATTAAAGCTATTGATGATTATGATATTGTTGGTGTAAAAACCACTTTGCCTTTTTGTAAATATGCTATAGACCACAAAGCGTTTAGATCTGGTGATTTTGATACAAGATTTGTTAATCTCTATTTCAATGAAACAGAGATTTTAAACCCAAATGATGAAATTAACCATGCTGCAGTAGTAGGTCTATTTCATTTAAATAAAATGGATTTAATCAGCGACAATAATATCCCTTCAAAATCCAGCGACTGGAAAAAAAATAGATCTTAACTCTGTCTTTATGTCAGTTGTCATGTCAGTTTATTCTTTAATAATCTGTCATTTTTGATAAAAAAAATCAATTTATTTTAATGGCATATCCTTTGATATAGTCAAACCATACAATTTTTAAAATAAAAAAAATGGGAAAAATTATAGGTATCGATTTAGGAACAACTAATTCTTGCGTTTCTGTAATGGAAGGTAATGAGCCAGTTGTAATACCAAATAGTGAAGGTAAAAGAACTACACCATCTGTTGTAGGTTTTGTTGAGGGTGGAGAAAGAAAAGTGGGTGATCCTGCTAAAAGACAGGCAATAACTAACCCTGAAAAAACTATATACTCTATTAAAAGATTCATGGGCAATCGTTATGATGAGGTGTCAAAAGAATTGGCTAGAGTGCCTTACAATGTTGTGAAAGGAGATAACAACACACCTAGAGTAAGTATTGACGATAGAAAATACTCTCCTCAGGAAATATCAGCTATGATTCTTCAAAAAATGAAAAAAACTGCTGAAGATTTTATAGGGCAAGAAGTTACTCAGGCTGTTATTACTGTTCCAGCTTATTTCAATGATGCTCAAAGGCAAGCGACAAAAGAAGCAGGTGAGATTGCAGGATTAAAAGTTGAAAGAATAATAAATGAGCCTACTGCTGCAGCTCTTGCATATGGAATGGATAAAACAGGAAAAGACATGAAAATTGTTGTTTTCGATTTTGGCGGTGGAACACATGATGTTTCCATCCTTGAATTAGGAGATGGTGTTTTTGAAGTTTTGTCAACTGATGGTGATACGCATTTAGGTGGAGATGATGTTGATCAAAAAATTATTGATTGGTTAGCAAGTGAATTTAAAAATGATGAAGGTGTTGATTTAACAAAAGATCCAATGGCCTTACAGCGTTTGAAAGAGGCTGCTGAAAAAGCTAAGATTGAATTGTCTTCATCAGCATCAACTGAGATTAACCTTCCCTATATAATGCCTGTTGATGGCGTTCCTAAGCATTTGGTTAGGTCATTAACAAAAGCAAAATTCGAACAGTTAATTGATGATTTAGTTAAAAGAACTATTGAGCCATGTAAAGCGGCTTTAAAAAGTGCTGGACTTTCAACTTCTGATATTGATGAAATTATATTAGTAGGTGGTTCAACAAGAATTCCAGCAATTCAAGAAGCTGTTGAAAAGTTTTTTAGTAAAGCTCCGTCTAAAGGCGTGAACCCAGATGAGGTGGTTTCTTTAGGTGCGGCAATACAAGGTGGTGTTTTAACTGGAGAAGTTAAAGATGTGCTTTTATTGGATGTAACACCTTTGTCTTTAGGTATTGAAACCATGGGGGGTGTCTTTACGAAGTTAATTGAAGCAAATACAACTATTCCAACTCAAAAGTCTCAGGTCTTTTCTACAGCTGCTGATAATCAGCCTTCAGTTGAAATTCATGCTTTACAAGGAGAACGTTCAATGGCAAATGATAACAAAACCATTGGAAGGTTTCATTTGGATGGTATTCCACCTTCGCCAAGAGGTGTTCCTCAAATTGAAGTTTCTTTTGATATTGATGCTAATGGAATTATAAAAATTAAAGCCATTGATAAAGCAACAAATAAAGAACAATCTATAAGAATTGAGGCATCTTCTGGTCTTTCTGATGAAGAAATTGAAAAAATGAGAAAAGAAGCAGAGGCTAATGCAGATGCTGATCAGAAAATTAAAGAAGAAGTTGAAAAAGTTAATGCTGCTGATAGTTTAATTTTTCAAACGGAAAAGCAATTAAAGGAATATGGAGATAAGATTCCAGCTGAAAAGAAGTCTCCTATTGAAGAAGCTTTAGCTGAATTAAAGACTGCTCATGCATCAAAAGATATAGCAACTATTGATACTGCAATGGAAAAGCTAAATACTGCATTTCAGGCTGCTAGTCAAGATATGTATAATGCTTCTCAGGAGGGGGCTCCAAAAGAAGGATCTTCGAATGATGATGCAAATCAAAAGAAATCTGACGAAGAGGTTACTGATGTAGATTTTGAAGAGGTGTAGAAAGTAATCTAAGTATTTTGATTAAATTAGGGTTTAATTAAAATACTTATGAAATTATCTACCTTCTTTTTAATACTTCCTTTTTTTATAATTAAGAATCACTTTGGACAGTGCGATAGCACTATTATTCAAGGTGATTTTTTCATTACTAATGATACTACTTTGTCTGGTAGTTATTATGTTTTGGGTTCTTTTCATGTTTTAGATAATATTAATGTTGATGTCAAGAAATATTCAAATAATTCTTGTGGTTTATTAAAAGTATACGCTGATAAAATTATAATAGATGGAACTATAGATGCTTCTTTTGCAGGATATTCTGGTGGATTAGGTGGGGGTAAAGGCGATTTGGTCTCAAGTTCTACTGGAGATGCTGGCGGACTTACTGGTTGTAGTGATTCAGGAAATCCAGGGCAAATTGAGGTTGAGGCTGGTTTTGGAGGAGCAGATGGAAATGGCTCAGGAGGAGGATTTGGTGGTAAAGATGGACGGTCTGGGTCTGGACCAAAACAAGAATGTACAAGTAGTGATGATGCTGGTTTAGTTGCTGGTGCTTCTGGAGGAAGTGGAGGAGGAGGTGGAAGCTATGGTGGATATGGTGAATATGGAGGATTTGCAGGAGATGGTGTAGGTACCTACAATAAATCAAATTTGGGACTTTCTTCCGCATACGCAATAAATCCTGGTTATGGAAAAAGTGGAGGTGATCCAGGTGACTTGTATGGAACAAACACAGGATTGGATATTGATTTAGGTTCAGGTGGCGGAGGAGCTGGTGGAGGAGGAAGGTCATATTCTAAAGGTGTTGATGGAAATAATGGGGGTTCTGGTGGTGGAATGGTTTATTTAAATGCTTTGTCAGATAGTTTAATTGTTACAGGATCTATTATTGTAAATGGTGAAGATGGCGATTGGGGAGGGTATGGTGGAGATGGAGGAACAGGTCAGTCTTCAAGTTCAGGATGTTGTTCAGATCCTTGTAATGATTGTGGAGAAAAGACGTTTTCTTGTGGTGCTGGTGGTGGAGGAGGTTCCGGGGGTGGATCTGGAGGTGGAATATTTTTGACCAGCAATAGAATTAATTATATAACTGGTAATTTAAACTCTAATGGAGGAGATGGTGGTAACGGTGGAGTTGGAGGCTATGGAATTGGTTGTTCATATAATGCACCCTTTGGTTGTGGTGGTAATCAAAGTATATCAACAGATTTCGGAGAAGATGCAGAAAAAGGTGGAGGAGGAGGTGGTGGCCGAATCAAGATTTTTGCTTCGGATTGCTTAGGCAATATTATTTTACCAAATGTTGATGTATTTGGAGGAAGCGGAGAAGGTAGTGCTGATCCAGGGTATTTTCATTTAGACAATAGTTTGCCTTGTCAAGCTGGTTCACCACCACCACCACCTTTAAGTATACAAGAGACTTTAGATAAATATTTTTCTGTTTTTCCAAATCCAGCAAAAGATTTACTTAATGTAGATTTTGGTAATGTTAATTATGCATTTTTAGTTAATGCAGAAATCACAATTTATGATGTTTTTGGTAAGTTAATTTGTCAAAAAAACTTAAGTTCAAATGACTTTTTAGGTGTTTTTATTGATTTAAGTGAATTTAATAACGGCATTTATATTTTAAAATTAAATGCAAATAAACACTTAATAGAAAGAAAATTCTTAAAAATTAATTAATTTAAAATTATATTCTATATAATATTTTAAATACAAAATTTTTTCATATTAATTATAGTATGTTTGCATACTTTATTTTATTTTTTATATATTTGCCGAAACATTTATTTAAAAACTAAAAAAAATTAAAATGAAAAAGGTTCCAAATTTTCTAACAATTTTATCTCTAATTGCTCTATTCTTTTCTATAAGTTCATGTAACAAAAATGATAATAATACAACTTTTCAATCTGTAATTGAAAAAGGTGGTGTTTTTGATGATCCTATGAACTCTTCAACAAAATCAGTTACAGTTGATACTGTTGTTAATGGAGATAGTCTTTGGGCATGTACAACTGAAACATATAGTGTAGTTCAGGGAATGCAAGAGTTTCCTTTATTTAATCCTAATTCTTCCGTTATATATCCTGGTAACTTATTGCAAGGTGGTTCATTAAAAAATGCAACACCTGATGTTGTTGTTGTTGATAGAGCAGGAGGAACTTTTTCGATAGATATTCTTTCTGGATCATGGAATATCTCATCTTCCGTAAATGAAGTTGTAAAGTCGCAAGTGGTTCAAGCTCTAAACGATATTGTTAGTGATGCATCTTATGGTGCTATCCCTTCAAATATTAGTTTTAGTATGCAAGAAGTTCATTCCGAACAACAAATGGCTCTTTCATTAGGATTAGATTTTACTGCTTATGGAGTTGCTTTATCTTCTAATTTAGGTTTTTCATCTAACAACAATTACAATAGAGTGTTAGTTCGTTTGTCTCAATCATATTATACTATGAGTTTTGATTTGCCTGCAAGTTATGATGATTTATTTGCTCCTACTGTTACTCCAGAAGATTTGCAACCTTATGTAGGTCCTGGTAACCCAGCTTGTTATATTTCAGATGTTACTTATGGTAGAGTATTCTATTTATTAGTTGAGTCTACTTCAAGTACTAGCAACATTACATCAAGTATAAATGCATCTTTTTCATCAATTCCTAATTCTCCAACAGCAAACATAAATGCATCTTATCTTTCTTCATTGGAAAATTTAAACATTAAGTTGTTTGCTTTAGGAGGTGATGCATCTACTACATTATATACTATAAGCAGTACAAATGTTAATAATTTAGTTTCTGTTTTGGGAGCAGCTGGTGACATCACAACTGGTGTTCCATTATCTTATGTTTGTAGAGCAGTAAATGGAAATAAAATTGTTTCAGTTAATTTAGCTACTTCATACGATATTGAAAATTGTGCTCCAATTGGCCCAATAGTTGGAGATTACGGAATAGCAAATCCTGTCTTAGAATTATCTGCTGATGATGCAGTTTTAAGCAACAACGGAATTATTTCTTATGTAAAAGGCAATACAATAGACCAACATTCTTATCAAGTTGGAAACACATATGGTCAAAATATAGGTGGAAGTGTTGTAGAAAGCTGGCCTGGAAGAAATGGAATTAATATTGCAACTTCATCTGATCCAAACAACCGTCCAGTATTTGTAAATGACGCCATTAACGGTTATCCTGCTATTGAGTTCTGTAACTTTGAAGCAAATGGTGCTGGTTCTGGTTCTTTTTATGATCAGAATGTTTCTACTTCATTAGAAATTCCAGGTGGTTTATTTGCAAATACAAATTATACTTTATTTATGGTTGTTGCTAATCCTACTAAAATGAATGTTAGTGGGGATAACATAAGTAACATAAATAATGCTTCAATAGATGCAGGTTCAATTCTTCAAGGTTCGGATACTTTGCCTTATGGAAAATTAACTGTTGGGTATTCTTCTAATTCAAATCTTGTATTTGGTCACAATTTAAATGATTTAAATGTTCCAATAAGCAGAAGCAGCGACTTTAGGTTATTAACCTTACAATTTAGTACTCAAGAGGGAATGAAAGCATATATAAATAATCATCAAAACCCTGTTGCTGAAGATAATTCATTGAACATCCCATTAACCTCAAATAATGGTTTGATGATAAATTCTAAAATTCTTGATAATGCATCAGCAAGTTCTAGAACACTAGTAGCCGAAATAATATTATTTGATGTTGCATTAAATGATTTTGATAGAAAAAAACAAATCACAAAATTAATGACAAAGTATAATCTTTAAAAAAAATCTTTTAGCATTTAATGTGCTCGTGATATGGTTTAACTATCCATAATACGATTAGTAGACAAATAAATGTTTAAGTTAAAATAAGCCGACAATAGTCGGCTTTTTTTGTGTTCATTTGCGGGGTGTTATGAGAAATTGTAAAAACCCATTGCTAAAACTTGTTTTCTATTTTGTTTTAGGGTTAACTTTAGCAATATATTTTTCTTTGAATAGCTGGATTTATTCCATGCTATTAATTGCTTCAATTTTAAGTCTTATTTTTCTTGAATATTATACTAATTATAATTTTTATTTGATTAATACAATAAATACCATTTAAAGAATAGTTTTTACTATATTCAAACTATAAATTATTAAAACCATTAATTATGAAAAAATATTTACTGATTTTGTTTGGAGCTACATTGATTTCTTCTTGTAATTCTGCTGATGAATCAACAGCAAATGCATTGGCAAAAGAAATGTGTGATGCATTAAGTGGAGTTGATGCAGAAGACCCTTCTGGGCTTTTAGATGCAGCAATGAAAATGATGGAAATTTCAGAAAATGAAGATTATGCCAATGTTTCTGAACTTCAGTTAGAAAATGCAATGAAAGAAAAATGTCCTGATGGATGGAAAGCATTTGAAGAGTTATCTGAAATGGAATAGTTCTTCAAAAGATTAAATAAGGCCTCTAATTTTTAGAGGCTTTTTTTATTATAAATAATTCTTTCAATTATTCAAATGTGATTTAACAATAGATGTCTGATTATATAATAGATGTACTTACTAACGAATGGATAAGGAATATATCTATATCGTTTTCACTAATGATAATCTTTTTATCATTTGGTAAACGCATAAATAATTTTTTAGGCGGTTCAACTGCTAAAATATTAAGTACTGTTTTAATTGTTTTAACAATCATTAGTCTTGTAGAAAGTATTGTAAATAATAAATGGAATATAGAAACTCATTTGCCTTTGCAACTTTGTGGAATAAGTCAGTATGTAGCTTGCTTTATTGGGTTTTTCCCAAAGAAAAAACTTCTTTTTGAATTTTTATTTTTTTGTGGCATATCTGGAGGTTTAGTTTCTATTTTAACTCCTCAAATTACACATTATGATGGCTCTATGTATGCGTATTTGGAATATTTTATTTCTCATGCATTAATTTTTCTTATTCCTGTTTTTCTTTTGATTCATTCTGAAAATAAATTGTCTCGTTTTTCTTGGTTTAAGGTCTTTTTGATACTCAATGTATTAATGGCTTTAATTATGCCTTTAAATTTTATATTAGGTTCAAATTATATGTATTTAAATGCTCCTCCAGAAGTCGAAAATCCTTTAATAATAGGTGAGTGGCCTTATTATCTTTTTTACTTAGAGTTCTTTGTAGTGTCTATTTACTATGTTATTTATGTGATTGCTTCTTTTAAATATAAAAGGTGGTGGTAAAAAAAAAGTCCAACATAAAGTCGAACTTTTAAATTTTTGTGATTGCGCCAGGATTCGAACCTGGGACCGCCTGCTTAGAAGGCAGGTGCTCTATCCAGCTGAGCTACGCAACCATATCAATTGGAGGCAAAAGTATAAAAAATGTTGAACATCAAAGACATCTTTTAAAAATCATGTATCTTCAAGACAAAAAATTAAGGATTTTAATCAAATTATGAAAAAAACCGCTCTATTTCTTCTTTTAACTTTTACTTTTTTTATTCATTTTTCCTTAAGTGCTCAAAAAAACATACAATTGCTCAATCACATTGATAAAGCAAGTTTTTCAACTCAACCAGGCGATTTAAATGATATTTGGGGATGGGTAGACAGTTTAGGAAATGAATATGCTATTGTTGGAGCTCAGACTGGAACATTTATTTTTAATGTTACAGATCCTGTAAACCCTTTTGAGGTTTTTCACGAACCAGGAATGAATTCAATTTGGCGAGATATTAAAACATATGGTAATTATGCCTATGTAACCACTGAAGCCCAAAATGGATTATTGATCATTGATTTGAACCCTTTGCCTTCTTCAACAGCACTTACTACTTATTATTATAATGGACCTTCTGGTTATCAATGGTCGTCTGCACATAATCTTTACATAGACGAGAGAGGTTATGTTTACATATTTGGGGCTAATAGAGGAGTAAAAGGTTGTATAATTTTAGATATTAATCAAGATCCAACTCAACCAATAGAAGTAGGTGTAATTGGTAATTGGAGAACCCATGATGGTATGGTTAAAGGGGATACTTTGATTCAAGCTCATGTAAACCCAGGTATATTTTCTTTTTGGGATGTTAGTGATCCTTCTAACCCTATTCAATTAGCTCAGCAAACCTCACCAGGAGCTTTTTGCCATAACGTTTGGACTTCTGATGATGGAAATAGAATATGGACTACAGATGAAATTAGCAATGGATACATTGCAGAGTATAATATTAGCGATTTAACTAATATTACCATTAAAGATCAAATTCAAGCTGACCCTGGTCAAGATGTAATACCTCATAACACTCATTATATCAATGATTATTTGGTAACTTCTTATTATACCTATGGCGTAGTTATCCATGATGTATCTAATGAAGGGAACATTATAGAAATAGCAAATTATGATACTTCACCAACCTATACAGGTGATGGCTTTTTTGGTTGTTGGGGTGTATATCCATGGTTACCTAGTGGTAATATAATTGCCTCTGATATAGAAGAAGGTTTATATATTTTAGGTCCTAATTATGTTAGAGGTGCTTACTTGGAAGGCAATGTAACCGATATTGCCAATTCAAGTCCTATAAATGGAGCTGATGTCGAAATTATTTCAGCTAATGTTATTAATTCAACAAATATTTTAGGAAACTATCAATCAGGTTGCAGTGATTCTGGTATATATGATATTGTTTTTTCTCACCCTTTTTATCAAACAGATACTGTTTTTGGAATTTCATTAATTAATGACAGTATTACCATTTTAAACCATCAGTTATTCTCTTTGAACCCAGTAAATGTTGTATTCGAGACTAATGAATTGCTTTCATCTAATGTTATTGTTGGGTCTGAGGTTATTTTAGAAAATAATGGCAATACCTATATTGGCAATACTGATTCAAATGGATTAGTCAGTTTTAATAATGTTTTACCAGGTAATTACAACCTATTTGCCGGTAGTTGGGGGTATAGAGAATATTGTAATACAGTAACTATTCAATCAAATTTAGTAACTCCAATTATTATTGAAATGGAATTAGGGTATCAAGATATGTTTAATACAGATCAAGGATGGACTATTTCAGGAACAGCTCCTAATGGTGTTTGGGAAAGAGGTTTACCTGTTGCAACTTTTGTGGCATCAGATACTGCAAATCCAGCAAGAGATAGTTACGATTGTGGTTCAAAAGCTTTTATAACAGGTATTTCTGGTGGAGATCCATCAATAGATGATGTTGATTTGCAATATACACTACTAACTTCACCTATCATTTCATTAAATTCTAGTTCAGATAATAGACTTTATTTTAGTTTATGGTGGAAAAATTTTACTGGTAATGTACTTCCCAATGATTCATTGGTTATTTCTGTTAATGATGGCCTTAATAAAGAATCGATTTTTTATGCATTTCCAGAAGATAATTTTAATTGGATTGATACTTCGGTTTTAATTCCCAATACAATTGATTTAAGTAGTTTTCAAATTGAAATTCAAGCTTCTGATTGGTTAATTTTTGGCGATAATATTGTGGAAGCCGGTTTTGACAATTTTTCGATCAATAAAGAACCTGTTGGCTTAAATGATAATTATGCACACAAGCTTTTGGTATATCCAAACCCTTCAAATGATGGATATATTTCTGTTGATGGTTCAGTAAAGGTTAATAGCTATAAACTTTATGATTTATATGGTAGATTAATTCAGAAATCAAAAATTAACAATAAAGACCAAATTAAATTACCATATAAAGGTTATTTTTTATTGGAAATAAATGCAGAAAATTTTGTAGAAACTATTCGCTTGGTTTACTAATTACCAATTAATTTTACTTTTTATATCATTTATTTTGCTGAAACTTTCTATTAGGAATCTTAATACGTCAAAATATAGAGTTATTATAAGCAATAATGTCATTCCCCAAATCACTAATAAATTAGCTACATAAGTATCAAGATAGTATCCAAATATTTTTTTTGTTGGAGCGTAAAAATGAGAAATTAAAAAGTTTTCATCGTAGGGGTCAAGGTAAACAGGGTGAGATTTTTGAATCAAACTTTTTTCATTTTCATCAATAAAGTTTAATGTATTTGAATTGGTAACAAAATCTTCAAGGCTTTTGTTATTGTATTCTTTTTTAAACTTTTGAAAATGGTTACTTTTAATTTTTCCCATAAATTTTTTAAACTTGCTGTAATCGCTATATGTGATTAATTTATTTTCCTTTGCCTCTGAAATTACTTTAATAAATTTCTCATTTGGTTTTATTAGAGTACGTAGAACGGAATCTTTCTGTTTTTCAGCTATTTTATATATGGATTTATAATATTGTCTTGTATCGTTTAGAAATGCAAAAAGAATTGATATATTTTTTTTAGATAATTCCCCTTTTTCAAATTCATTTAAAACATTTTTTAAAACCTCTTTGTCTTGAAATGTTGATTTAAAATTTCTAAGTTCTTTATTCACCTCTTTAATGATTATTCCTCTGTCAACAATCATCTTTTGCTTCTTTTCTTTATCTATTTTTTCATTGTTAAAGTTTCTTGAATAGTTGTTTAGTTTAGTTTCTAAACTGCTTTCCCATTGGTCTTTTTTCCAATTGGCAAAAGACATTTTTTTATCATATTTATAAAATATTTTTTCATATTTATTGTCTTTAAACTGAGAAACTGTTAATGCTTCATATGCCCATCTTGATGCCATTACATTTCCAATAGCAGGAACATGACTTTTAGAAGAGAAATAAGGGTGCAATTTATCGAATGGAACTATAATACCACTAAATAATAATTGTGGAATAATACATATTGGGATTAAGATGTAAATTACTTTTACAGAATTAAAACTAGATGAAATATTTAGCCCTAATAAATTTGCAAAACATGATGTCGAAAATAAAATAAACCAGTGACTTATAAACATGCCTTTGATTTCAAGGATGCTGTTGCCTACCAAAACATATAAAATGGTTTGAATAGCAGAAATAAGAAACATTATAGAAATCTTTGAAAATAAGTAACTGCCTTTACTTAAGTTAAGAAATTGCTCTCGTTTTAAAATTTTAAGATTTCCTATTATTTCTTCAGCACTTGTAGTTAATCCAATAAATAGGGCAACAATAACTGATATGAATAAATATTGAGGAATATTTTCACTAGCAAAATATGAATATTCATAGTTGTCAGATAGCAAATCTACTTCCATATATTTCATGAAAAAAGCAAGTATTGCAGCAAGTACAGGAGCTTCAAACAAGGTAATCATCATGTACTGGAAATTGGTCAGTTTAGACTTGACATCTCTAGTAAAAAATATACCTAGTTGCTTGAAAACATTAGGAACTTTAAAGATACTATCAGGAATTTTTTGTTTATGTGGAGTCGTATTATCTGGTTGTATTATTTTATGATAATGTTCATTCCATTCTTCAGGAGATGTTTTACGTTGTTGAGTTTGTAATCCATATTCATCCACCACCTTCATGTCAATAATGTTGAAAATTTGCTCAGGATTTACATTTCCGCAAGTTTCACATTCACTCTCTTCTGCATTGACATGATTAATTAGTTTTTTAAAATAAACTACTGCATCAACCGGATCTCCATTATATATTGGATATCCACCTACATCAAAAATGATGAGTTTGTCAAACATTTTATATATGTCTGAAGAAGGTTGATGAATGACTACAAAAATTAATTTACCCTTAAGAGCTAAAACTTTTAATAGATCCATTATAATTTCTGAATCTTTTGAAGAAAGACCAGAAGTGGGTTCATCCACAAACAATACAGCAGGTTCTCTAACAAGCTCAAGAGCTATGTTAAGTCTTTTTCTTTGTCCACCAGATATTGTTTTAGCTAATGGTGATCCTACTTTTAAATCTTTTGCTTGGTGAAGACCAATGGAATAAAGTACTTTATTTACTAAATCATCGATTTCATTATTTTCATAATTTCCAAAACATAGTTTAGCGTTGTAAAATAAGTTTTGATACACCGTTAATTCTTCAATTAACAGGTCATCTTGAGGAACAAAACCAATAACACCCTCTAGTTTTGTTTTCTCTTTATAAAGGTCAATTCCATTTATTATAACCTCTCCACTGGAGGGAGGGTAGTTTCCATTTAGTACATTAAGTAAGGTTGATTTTCCAGAACCAGAACCCCCCATAATTCCTATTAATCGACCAGAATCTTCTTTAAATGAAAAAGAATGAACTCCTTTGTTTCCAGCTTGAAATTCATATTCAATATTGTTAGCAACAAATTCAATTTTTTCAAGATTGTCTTTGGATAAAAATTGTGAAATAATATCACTGTAATATACAGGTGTTATTTTTGAGTTTCTTATTGATGAACCTTGGCGAAGTATTTTAATTGAATTTGGAGGAAGAAGTTGACCGTTTAAATAAAGTTGTTGACTCCCAAAATATCGAATAAAATATGTTTTTACAGAAGGAACTTGCAATATCGAAACATGGCCCTTTATACCTTGAGCAAAAATATGCTTAGCTTCTTTATATGAGTTTTGAGAAGTGTCGTTAATGTATAAATATGAGCTGTTGTCAATATAGTCCTTGCTGGATGCCTTTATGTATTTAAATATATTTTGATACTCTTCATTAGAAATGTTAAAAGTGTCAGCAACAGTTTCAGCAAATTCCAACTCATCCTGAGATTCACTTTTATTGGCAAAAATAAATTCAAGAATTCTTATAAGAACAATCACCTTTTGGCGTTGTTCAAGTTCCTCATTAATATGAGTACAAATTCTTAAAACTTTAACAGAGTTTACAGAAGTTCTTTTTCTTTTTCCGTCTTTTTTTCGGTTAGAGCTATGTCTAATTCTTATGAATTCATCAAATGAAGAAAGGTATTTTTCAACGAGTTCATGATTAAGTTCTTGATTAAGAAATAATTCGACAATGTTTTTTGAAGAATCATGAGCTTTGATTTCATCAGTTTCTTCATTAATGTCAACTTTAGCTACAATTGCAAATAATTGCATAAGTGCCTGAAGAATTCTTTCGCTCATTTATCGATGATTTGGTTATGAAGATAAATAAAAAATCAATGTGTTATTTTGCTTTTTTAAAAGCAATCATCATTAATGTACAACCGCCAAGTTTTTTATTCAAATCCAAGTGAGTTTCAATTGTACAATCAATTGTATTTTCAATTTTAAAATCCCAATATGGTGAATTATTGTATTTGCTATTTGTAAAAAGTAAATTTCTTTCTTGATCATATATTTCAAATATCATGAAATTATCATCTATTCCTGCACTAGTAGCAATTCGGTAAGTAGTACCTTCAAATAATGTTGTTTTTACTTCAGAAACTTCTTCTTCATTTAAAAGTGATTTGTATACTTGACCATCATGAATATAAACGCTGTTTTCATTTACATTTTCAGAAAGAAGATTACTTACAATACCTTGTAACGAATCACAATGAGTTTGACTAATAAAGTTTAAAGTGCTGAATAAAATTATTGTTAAAGCAACAACTGAATTTATATGTTTTTTCATTCTATAATGGTATTTCTAAGTTCAATAAATTGTTCTGCTATTTGGTCTGCAAGAGAAAAATCTACAATAGAGGTGGTTTTACTTTTAATAGTAGTTTGTTTAATTTTAGCGTCAGTGTATGGCGTTATAAACTCATATTTTTTATCTATTTCTTTATATAGATAATCTATATTTTCAAGGTTTTGTATTAGCTCCCAGTAGTCGTCAGATTCACCGGTTTTCTGAAGAAGCTGAATGAAATTTTCAAGAACATATTGTTGTTGAGCAATTTCTTGGATGGCATGATCAGATTTATTGAAATTATATTTGTGACTAAGTAAATACATGTTTTCAATCCAACCGCCTGCAAGTACTAAAGAAGATAATCCAAAATCATCATTTTCTTTTAAATAATTATCAATGGATTGATATGCTGCTGAAGATAAAATTAGCAAAGAATCGTTGTTTCCAATATTGTCAGTAAATCGTTGAGCTAATTTATTGTCAAAAGCATAATTTATATGTAAATCCTCTGACATGTGTTTCATGGCAGAAAAATAGGTTATGGCTTCATTTGTCATTTCAAATACAGAGCAATAAGCCAAATCTGTACCATAGACTCCTAAATTTAAAGCTCTTTTAAAATCACTTGAATAAGAATTGTTCATGCTTACTTCATGCAATAGTTCAGGGTGAAAACCATCATTGTTTTTTTGTAGCTCAAGAACTAATTGTATTGGTGAAGGCATGCTAAAAATGGTGTTACCCATTTCAAGATTAATGCTTTCTGTTGAATCTAAAATATGAGTTATATCATCAGATATATTTGATTGGTTGTCTTTGTTAAATTCACCACAGGATGAAAATAATATTAAAAGTGATGTAACAAGAATGTAATGATATGCTTTGGTCATTTTAGGTATTGTTAAATTAAATCTTTTAAATAAGAAAAATTGAGTACAAATGTAAAAACTTAAATAGGGTACTAGGTTTTTTTACAACTAAATTTTTCAACATATATAGATTATTTTTTACTTATATAACATTAGAAAAGCATAATTTAATAGGTTTACATTAACACTATCAAAAAACAATTGAACCACAAAAAAAATATACCTGTATTTAATCATTTTGCAGATGTTATTCTTCCTCTTGCTGTCCCAAATTCATATACCTATGGTATAAGTGAATTTCAATTAAATTCTATTAAAATAGGACACAGAGTGGTAGTCAATTTAGGAAAGGCCAAACAATATACCGCCATTGTTGTTTCTATTCATCAAGAAAAGCCGAATTATGAGGTAAAACAATTAATAGATATTTTGGACGATGAACCTATTGTAGTTGATAGTCAATTGAAATTATGGAACTGGATGAGTTCTTATTACATGTGTTATAAAGGAGAAGTAATGTTATCTGCAATGCCTAACTCTTTGAAACTTCAAAGTGAAACACGAGTAATACCAACTCACTTAGAGTTTGACATGCAAAAGCTTTCAAATCAAGAATTTAAATTGTTAGAGGCTTTGCAAAACAATGAAGTTCTTTCATTAAAAGATGCAGCTGACGTTGTTCAATTAAGTACTATTTATCCTTTGGTTAAAAAATTGATGGATTTAAAATTAGTTACTTTATATGAAGAACTTCATCAAAAATATAAACCTAAGGTTTCAGCTTTTGTAGTTCTTCATGAAAATTTACAAAATAATGATGAAGGATTAAAAGATGTTTTTAATCAACTTTCAAGAGCACCAAAGCAAGAAGAATTGTTGTTGTATTATTTGCAATCTTCTTTAAAAGACAAAGAATATCAACCTATTAAAAGAGCTTCTTTACTTAAAAAAGCAAATTCATCTGCTGCTGTCTTAAAGGGATTGGTAGAAAAAAACATACTTCTAATTGAGCAGCAAAGCAGTAGTCGTATTAAAGATTTTTCAATAGGTGATGAAGTAAAAATACCGAATTTATCGATTCATCAATCTGATGCAAATCAATTGATAAATAAAAGTTTTTCGGCTAATAAAACGGTATTGTTACACGGAGTAACTGGAAGCGGTAAAACTGAAATTTACATCCATCAAATTCAAGCTCAACTCGATAAAGGAAAACAAGTGCTTTACTTGTTGCCAGAAATAGCGATAACCACACAGATTATTCAACGACTTAAAAGTTATTTTGGGGCTAAAGTGGGCGTATATCACTCTAAATTTTCATCAAACGAAAGGGTAGAAGTGTGGCAATCTTTATTGGATAATAAGCAACATCAATACGACATCATTTTGGGTGCTCGTTCGGCTATATTTTTGCCTTATAAAAACTTAGGTTTAATTGTGGTGGATGAAGAACATGAACCTTCTTATAAACAATTTGATCCTGCTCCAAGGTATCATGCTAGAGATGTTGCTTTTAAGATGAGTCAAATTCATGAATGTAATTTACTTCTTGGTTCGGCTACTCCAAGTTTAGAAATGATACAATTGGTAAAAGAAAAGAAAATTGATCATATTATGTTAACAGAACGTTTTCATGATGTTCCACTTCCTGAAATTCAATGTGCTGATTTGAAAGTTGCCCATCAAAAAAAGCAAATGAAAGGTATTTTTTCAC
>PBNK01000028.1 GCA_002723085.1 Crocinitomicaceae bacterium
ATAAGTGAAATGAAACCAGAAGAACAAGAAAACTTAGTTAAAGTAGAATTCACCAACTGGATGGGAGAAAACGAACAAATAGATGACGTTTGTGTAATGGGGGTGAAGGTGAGTTAAAATTAGTAAGCTAGATTTAATAAACCTTCTTTATAAGTTGCAATTGCTCTTTTTCTAGCTTCAGCATGATCCACCATTGGGTGTGGGTAGGTAATTTCATTTATATCTTTCACCCATTTTTTAATGTAAGTATATGAAGGATCAAATTTTTTGGTCTGTTCGTATGGATTAAAAACTCTAAAATAAGGGGCAGCATCACAACCTGTTCCAGCACTCCATTGCCAGTTTCCATTGTTAGATGATAATTCATAATCTAAAAGTTTTTTGGCAAAATAAGCTTCTCCCCATCTCCAGTCTATAAGCAGATGCTTACATAAAAAACTGGCAGTTATCATCCTAACTCTGTTGTGCATAAAACCAGTTTCATTTAGCTCACGCATTCCAGCATCAACAATTGGGAAACCTGTTTTGCCTTTGCACCATTTTTGAAATTCTTCTTGATTATTTCTCCATTCAATACCGTTATATTTGGCTCTAAAATTGTTGTGAACCACATTTGGAAAATGCCATAAAATTTGCATAAAAAATTCTCTCCAAATAAGTTCACTTAAATATGTATCACTTTTACTTTTAACCTTGTTTACAATTGTTCGAATACTTACTGTTCCAAACCTTAAATGTGGTCCTATTTTGGATGTTTTGTCTAAATGTGGAAAGTTTCTTGTGGCTTCGTAATCGGGAACTGTTGAAAGATTGAATTCTGGTACTTTGATGTTAGATTCAACAAAACCCATATCTTCCAAACTAGGAAATACATAATTTGACTTTTGGAAATGTTCAACATTTAAAATTTTAGATGATTCAATATTGGTTGAATTAAATCTTTCTAGCCACTTGTTTTTGTATGGGGTGAAAACTGTGTAGGGAGTACCGTCTTTTTTTATCACTTCATCTTTCTCGAAAATCACTTGATCTTTGAAGGAGAAAAAAGGAATATTTTTTTTGTTAAGTTCCTTTTTGATGGATGCATCACGATTAATACCATAAGGTTCGTAATCTCTGTTAACATAAACGGCATTAACAGTTACTTTTTGGGTGATTTCATTCCAAATCATTTCAGGATTTCCAAAAAACACTTTTAATGAGGAACCGTAGGTTAGCAATTCAAAGTGAATCTTGACTAATTGATTGTAGATAAATGATATTCTGGCATCGTCTTCATCAAGTTCATTTATAATTTTAGTGTCAAATATAAATATAGGTTGAACTTTTTCACCAGAATTTAATGCTGCGTTTAAAGCAGTATTATCTGCAAGTCTTAAATCTCTTCTAAGCCAAAAAATGTTCATTTCACTATCAATTTAGTTTAAAATTTGACATAAGTGCACGTTAAATGCAATTATTTAATCAGTTTGCTTTTTTTTAGATTAACGCTAAATAAAGCTGTAATCATAAAAGTTACGTATGTTATTATTAATGTTTCTACCATATCTTTTTAAACTTTAAGGGTGGACATTCCACCATCAATATGAATTATTTGTCCTGTAATATTTTTTGCTGATTTGTTTATTAAAAAGGAAGCCATGGCAGCAACATCTTCAGGTTGGTTTATCTTTTTTGATGGGTGTCTTTGGTTTGCTCTTTCGATAGCATCATCATTTCTTAGTATTCCTGAAGCAAGTGGAGTGTTGGTTATTGTTGGTGCAATACAATTTACTCTAATTTTTCCTGCAAATTCTGCAGCTAGTGATTTTGTAAGACCTTCAATAGCTCCTTTTGCAGCTGCTATTGAAGAATGAAAAGGCATTCCTTGAGAAACGGCAACGGTACTAAATAAAACAATCGATGCATTTTCTGATTTTGATAATGCTTTTTGATAATGTTGTATAACTTTAACAGCTCCCAATACATTAACTCTATAATCATTTTCAAAGTCTTGGTTTTTTAATGATCTAAAAGGTTTTAGGTTAATGGTTCCTAGGCAGTAAATTATAGATGATATTTCATCAATTTCAGGAAGATTATCATTTATGACATCTAATGCGTGATGTTTATGGTTTGAAGATTTGACCTCATAATATTCTCTACTTATAAGAATACATTCGTTGTTTATTAAGTTGTTTGAAATAGATTGACCTATTCCTTTTGAAGCTCCTATGATTAATATTTTACTCATTGTTAAAGATTTCTTCGATTTTTTGGTTTCTATAATTAAAAATATTTTTAAGTTTTGGTATTACTAGTAAAGGGGCAAAAGCTATACCAATGAATCCGAGGGGTAATTTGAAAGACACTTTATCAGTCATTTCTACATAATTATCTTTTTGTAAAAAAAGATGTTCATGATGCCACATTTTATATGGACCGAAACGCTGCTCATCAACAAAAAATAGTTTATCATTTACATGAGTAATTTCTGTAACCCAGTTCATTCTAATGCCGGGAAATGGAGATACTTTGTACGAAATGATTTGGCCTGTATACATTTTATCACCTGAATCAGAGGTGATTTGAAAACCCATATTGTTTGGAGTAATTTTACTTAGGTTTTTGGGAGATGAAAAAAACTCCCATGCATTATCTATTTCTGTATTAATATTCTTAACAGTCTTTAAAGTGTAAATACCTGAGTTTCTATAAATTTCAATCATTTGTTGATGTGATTAAGAAATTCATTTTTAGTTGACTCATTTCCAAAATCACCAGAATAAAAAGTGGTTATTGTTGAAGATGATTCATCTTTTATTCCTCTTGAAGATACACACATGTGCTTGGCATCAATGACTACCGCTACATGTTCAGTTTCTAAAATCTCTTTGAGATCATTTCCAATTTGATTGGTTAACCTTTCTTGAACTTGTGGTCTTCTTGCAAAGTAATCAACAATCCTGTTAATTTTAGAAAGTCCAATTACTTTTCCAGATGAAATGTATGCAACGTGTGCCTTACCGTAAATAGGAACAAAATGATGCTCGCAGTTTGAATGAAATGAAATATTTTTCTCTACAAGCATTTCGTTGTATTGATACTTGTTTTCAAATAGGGCTATTTTGGGTTTATTTTCTGGATTAAGGCCATAAAATATTTCATCAACATACATTTTAGCCACTCTGCTTGGTGTTCCCATTAGAGAGTCGTCATTTAAATCTAGACCTAAGGTTTCCATAATTGTCTTAAAGTGTTTAGCTATTATCTTTTTCTTTCTTTTATCAGAAATATCAAAAGCATCTGACCTTAACGGGGTTTCTATTGAGTTGGAAATGTGGTTGTCACCAATTTCTTCAATCATCACATCAGATTCGATATCATGCGGGGTATATAACGGAATTTCTTTCAGTTTCATATAGTTTAATTTTAATGTCAAAATTGTTATTTAGTCTTTTGACTAATTTGTTGTACATAACTATAGCCATGTTTTCGGCCGTTGGATTTAAATTTTTAAAATCTTCAACATCCAGATTGAGATTTTTGTGGTCAAATGGATTTAAGATTTCTTCTTTAATTATGTCTGACAAAAATTTCATGTCTATTAAATAACCACTTTCTTGATCTAATTCACCAGTTATGGTTACTTCAAGGTTGTAATTGTGTCCATGATAATTAGGATTGTTACACTTGCCGAAGAAAGATTTATTTTTTTTATCACTCCAGTTAGGGTTGTGTAAACGATGTGCACAATTAAAATGTTCTTTTCTTGTTACTGAAATTATGTTTGACATTTTGTTTAATTTTTGTATGTTCAAAGTTAAACAAATTTGTTTAACATTTATACTAAATATTTAAACAAATTATAGAAAAAATGAATTTTCCTGATAAAAAAATATTAATTAATTGTTTAAGTTAGTTATTGTTTTTATTAATTATTTCATTTGACAAAATATTTATGCAATCCTATATAGAAATAAATCCTATTGAATTGTTAGCTGTTTTAACAGGTATCATAAGCGTTTGGTTGGCTAAAAAAGAAAACGTTTGGTTGTACCCTATAGGTATTATAAGTGTTTGTTTATGGATTTATCTTTGTTGGATAGAAAATATGTTAGGTCAGTCGCTGATAAATTTTTTCTTTTTTCTAATGAATGTTTACGGATTGTACAATTGGTTAAGAACTGATAAAAACAATCAGCCTAACGTGATAATTAAAAGAAATAACAATAAAGAAAATGGCTTAGTTCTTTTAATTTCATTTTTTCTTTCTATTATCATATACTATTTATTGTTGCCTTTTCAAGAAGATAATGTTTTATTTATTTATGTGGTTTTAGAAGCTGTTATTACAGCTCTAAATTTTGTTGCTATGTGGCTAATGGCTTGGAAAAGATTAGAACATTGGATCCTTTGGATTATTGGAGATATAATGTGTATTCCTCTTTATATTCATAAAGATTATCCACTTGGGGTTTTTCAGTTTATGGTGTTTATTGCTATTGCCTACATGGGTTATAAAGAATGGAAATTAAAAGCTATTCAGGAATGAAAAAAATAGTTATTACAGGCCCTGAATCATCGGGAAAAACTACTTTGTTTGAGCAACTAACCAAAGCTTATAAAGTTTTTGGAGTTAATGAGTATGCTAGGGAATATATTTGTGATTTAAAAAGAGAATATAATTATCAAGATATTCTTGAAATTGCAAAAGTTCAATTTGAAAAAGAGGAAAATGCTTTTAATTCCAATCAACAATTTTTAATTACTGATACTGATTTATTAACTCTTGAAATTTGGTGTGAGTTTAAGTACGGAAAATCCCATAAATTCATTACTGACAATCTTAGAAATCATTTACCTGATCTTTATTTGTTATGTTGTCCAGATATGCCCTGGGAATACGATCCACTCAGAGAAAATCCTAATGATAGATTAGAATTGTTTAATATTTATAAAACTAAAATACTTTCTCTTGGGGTTAAGTATTTAGTTTTAAAAGGAGATATGTTAAATAGATTAGAAAACTCAAAAAGATTAATCAACAAAACTTTCAATTCCTAAAATTTTTTAGTTTTGCATTGTAACTCAATAGGGGGTGCTTTAATAGGCTGAGATTATACCCAACTTTTGTTTTGATTGGCAAGAGGTAACTTGATCCAGGTAATGCTGGCGAAAGGATGTTAAATGTTTATAAACCTGTGTTTTCTTACTCCCTGTAAGCACATTTAACTTAAAATCATGAAACTCAAATTTATATTTTTAATCATTGGCTTTATTGCCTTTTTTAATGTCAAATCCCAATCTGATTCATCCAAATATACTTTAGATGAATTTGAAGTGACTACCTATAAAGTAGGAGAAAAAAGTCCCGTTGCTCACGAGAACATTTCTAAAGAAGAAATAGAAGTCAATAATCATGGAGTAGATTTACCCATACTGTTAGACCAAGCAACTTCAGTGGTTACTACATCAGATGCAGGAGCAGGTGTTGGTTACACTGGAATTCGCGTAAGAGGTTCTGACGCAACAAGAGTCAATGTTACTATTAATGGAATTCCCTTCAATGATGCGGAAGGCCAAGGAGTTTATTGGGTAAATATGCCTGATCTTTCATCTTCAACTGATGATATTCAAATTCAAAGAGGAGTAGGAGCATCTACCACAGGAGCATCAGCATTTGGAGCGAGTATCAATTTAAGTACACTTAGTACAATTAATTCCAATAAACCATATGGTGAAATTTCCAATAGTTTTGGTTCTTTTAATACACTTAAAAACACAATAAGGCTAGGAACAGGATTAATTGACGGTAAATGGAATTTTGAAGGAAGGTTGTCTAAGGTAGTATCAGATGGTTTTATATACAGAGCTTCATCTGATTTAAATTCCTATTATTTATCTGGAAGTTACCTTGGTGAAAGAACATCCATTCAGGCATTAATATTTTCTGGTCACGAAAAAACTTATCAATCTTGGGGAGGAGCACCGTTAAGAGTTTTAGATACAAATCAAACTTATAATCCTTATGCCTATGGAAATCAGATTGATAACTATACTCAAACACATTATCAACTACACTTAACTAACAAACCAACTGATAAATTAAAATTGAATGCTTCTTTACACTATACAAGAGGTTTTGGATATTATGAAAGCTACAAAGAAAGTGAGTTGCTTTCCGACTATAATTTGAATAATATCGTAAATATTTTTCCAGTAGATACAGTTTTTCATGTTGATTCAGTTAGTCCAAATCAAATTGATAGTATAATTTATATTACTGATCAAGATACTCTTCAAATTTCTAATTCAGATATAATTAATAGAAAATGGTTAGATAATCATTTCTACGGAATTGTGTATTCTGCAGAGTATAATGCAGATAAATTTCAGTTGATTGTTGGAGGAGGAGCCAATCAGTATTTAGGAGGTCATTATGGTGAGGTAATTTGGGCGCAACATGCTAGTAACGGTCAAATAAGACATAGGTATTATGATAATGACGCTGTAAAGAATGACATTAATTTTTATAGTAAGTTAAATTATAATTTAAACACTAACCTTAGTGCCTATTTAGATTTACAATATCGTTTTATTGATTACAAACTTTATGGTTTAGAAGAAGGGAATGTTGTTGTAGATGATACCATAAATATGAGTTTTTTCAATCCAAAGTTTGGATTTAATTATATAGCAAATAAAAATTCAAGTTTGTACGGTTTTGCGGGAATTGGTAATAAAGAACCAAATAGAACAGATATTACGGAGTCTGTGAATACACCTACTCATGAAAATATGTTAGATATAGAATTTGGTTATAGATATAGTTCAAGTAAACTGAGTTTAATTGCCAACCTTTATAACATGAAATATAAAAACCAATTGATTCTAACTGGGGATGTAAATGATGTAGGTTCACCAATTAGAATAAATGTTCCTAATAGTTTTAGAAGAGGATTAGAATTGACAGCAGCTATTAAACTTAACGAGAAATTTAATTTAAGATTTAATACCACTTTAAGTCAAAATAAAATTGTGGAATTTACTGAAGCAATAGACGATTGGGATTTAGAGGTTCAAGTTAATGAATACCATGAAAACACAGATATTGCCTTTTCTCCATCGGTTATAGGAGGTGGACAATTGATTTTTACCCCTTTTAATTCTGTTGATAAAGGAAAGTTAGATTTAGCTTTAGTTAGTAAGTATGTTGGCGAACAATACTTAGACAATACTTCAAGTGAATATGGGAAGCTAGAAGATTATTTTGTTCATGATTTTAGAATAAACTACTCTTTTAAAACTAAATTATTTAAAGAAGTGGTACTAAGTTCTTGGGTTAGAAACTTATTGAATCAAAATTATATTTCTAATGCATGGATATACAGATTTCAAGCTGGTTCTTATGCAACTTCTGATCCTTATGTAAATACTGAAAATGAAAGTGCTGGAAGGTATAACATGATTGGTGCTTACAACCAAGCAGGAATTAACTTCTTTGTTGGTTTAAAGTTAAGGTTCTAGTTAAAAAATTTAAATAAAATTAGACTTGGGTCTTAGCTATGACTCAACTCTTTTTTATCTACAGCTTTAAAAGCTTGTTTGATATCTTTAATGATATCTTCTGTATTTTCTACTCCAACAGAAATACGAATCATCTTTTCTGTAATATTGATCTTCTTTCTGTGCTCAGGATCTACGCCTGCATGGGTCATAGTCATAGGGTGTTGTACTAAGCTTTCAGTACTTCCTAAACTAACAGCTAGTTTTATTAGTTTTAATGCATTTAAAAATTCAAAAGCTTCTTTTTCTCCTCCAACAATATCAAAAGATATCATTGCTCCAGGTCCTGTACATTGTTTTTGGTAAATGTCATATCCTTGTTCTTCAGGGTGAAGTAATCCTAGATAATATACTTTTTCAACTTTATCATTTTCTAATAAATATTCTGCCACTTTTTGAGCATTGTCACATTGTTTATCCATTCTTAGTTTAAGCGTTTCTAAGCTTCTAAGAAGGAGCCATGCTGTGTTTGGGCTAATCATGTTACCTAAGAAAGTTCTAAGTGTTTTAACTCTAGTCATTAATTCTTGTCTTCCCATGACAGCTCCAGCAATTAAATCGCTGTGACCGCCAATATATTTAGTTGCTGAATAAAGAGTTAAATCAGCACCATGTTCTAATGGGTGTTGCCAAATAGGTCCCATGTAGGTGTTGTCAACTGCAACAATGACTTGTTTATCATTTCTTTTTTCATAGTATTTTCCAATTTGTTCACTAAGTCCACTCATGTCAAAAAGAGCATTGTTAGGGTTGGCAGGAGTTTCTAAATAAATCATAGCTAATTTATTAGCATGACCAGTTTTTTCAATTTCTGTTTTAACTTCTTCAATACTTTGGTTTGGAAGAATACCTAAAGTGTGAATGCCTATTTCAGGAAGGAAATGATTGATGAAATGATCAGTTCCTCCATAAGTTGGGTTGCTGTATACTAGCAAGTCACCTGGTTTTAAAAACTCTAAAAGAACAGTGCTAATGGCGGACATTCCGCTCTCAAAAACCGCACAATCATCCGCTTTATCCCAAAGGCTTAGTCTGTTTTCTAAAATTTCTAAGTTAGGATTGTTAATTCTACTGTATATTAATCCTAGCTCTTCTGTTGGTTCTTTCTCTCTTAGTCCGTATGCAATTTCAAAAAATGATTTTCCTTCTTCAGCTGTTTTAAAAACAAATGTTGAAGTTTGAAAAATAGGGCATTTTACAGCTCCTTCAGAAAGTTCTGGTTTGTAGCCGTGTGTCATCATGTGACTCTCGGGGTTTTTGAATTTATTTTCCATACTGCAAATTTATTAATAAAGATTAATATTCTTTATGTTATATATAATTTAGTAAATTATTCTTTTAAAATATATTTTATAGTTTTTTTAACTTTAAAATGGTATTTTAGCTATATATAAAAGATAAATTATCTAAGATGGATGAAATTGATAAAAAAATATTGACCGAACTTCAGTTTGATTGTAAACAAACAATTAAAGAATTATCTGATAAAATGAATTTGACACCAACTCCTGTTTATGAGAGAATTAAAAAACTAGAAGATAACGGTTACGTAAAAGGGTATAAGGCTCAGATTGATAGGTTTAGTATTGGTTTAAGTTTGATGGTTTTTTGTAATATTTCTTTAAAAGAACATCAAGCTAAATTTTTAACTCAATTTGAAAAGGATGTACAACCGCTTGATGAGGTTATGGGATGTTACCATTTAGGGGGAATGTACGATTATCTTTTGAAAATATGTGTAAAAAATATGGATGAATATCAAAAGTTTATTGCCAATAAGTTAGCCAATATTAAAAACATTGCCAATGTCCAAAGTTCTTTTGTGATGAAAGAAATAAAGGATTTAAATCATTATGTTTTTTGATGATTAAATTTTGGTTTAATTATTTTTTATTCCAACCAATGAATTTATTTATATATGCAATCTTGATAATATATTTTGTTTTTTTTCTATATAATTTGAATTTTCTTAGGCTCTTTTGAATTAAGTTTCTGTTTCTTTTAATTGTTTTATTTGCATGTGGGAAAGTAGCATCTGGAATGCTTTTGTTTAAAAACTTACATATTTCATCCCATCCTTGATTTTTAGAAAAGTCTATAATCAACAGATCGATAGGTCTATCTTTAAAATATTCAATAACATTTTTGTTGTGATTTTTGTAAACTTCAATAGTGTTTTTTTTGTTGTCTTTTGGCAACCCTTTTCCTAAGCCATAAATCCATTCATGCATAGGGTTTTTTAAATCCCCAATATGTCTACTTACGCTTTTATACCAATCTTCTTCATCTCTGATAGTTAGAATAAACTTACTATTTGGGTACCATACATCTAGTTTTTCATATATCATGTACCACGGAGTGTCCTCCAAAGCATTGTAGTTTTTTAGAATTCTTTTAATTTTTTTATCGTTGCCTTTTAAAATAGGTATTAAAGCTCTTTGGGAGGTGTCTTTAACTTTGTATCCTAAAATTTTTAGAGCTTCTCTTAAGCTAGATGTTCCTGTTTTTTGAAATCCTAACCCTATTACCTTTGTGTCCATTTAAAAAAGTTCATTAATTAACGAAAATGAAGCCATAAGTAACATTATGGAATTTTCTATTATTGTTACTTTACTCATAGGTAAATTAAAAACTGTTCCAAGACAAGCGCAATTAATTGTTTCTTTTTTAAGCACGCTTTTAACTACACCAATAGTCCCAATACCAAGAATAATTATAGTTGCAGAGTTGATGAAAATTGTATCGAATTGAATTAAATAAAGCCATCCTAATGAGAGTTCTATAAAAGGGTATATATATCCATATAATTTAACTTTTTCAGCTATGATATCATAATTAGAAAAGCTTTTTTGAAACCCTTTAATATCGAGCATTTTGAAAAAAGAAAAGGTTAAGAAAAAACCACCCATAAAGTAATTCATGAATAGTTGAGTTTTATAATTGCATGACCAAATTGCAATACTAATTAAAAATAGAAATATTAACACTAATGGAAAATAGTCTGTTAAAATTCCTGGATTTAATTTATTTTTTGATGAAGAGGTGATTAACTTATATTTCGGATGTTCAATAATTAGTTCAGTAATGACTCTTTCTTCAATAAATCTTTTACTATTAACCTTAATTATTCCAGTACTTAAGTTCACATTGACTTTATTTATTTCTGGAGAAGCTTCTAATAAGAATTTAACTTTGTGAGAGCAGCCTTCACAAGTCATTCCTAAGATTTGAAAAGTTTGGTTCATTTTTTACTTTTCTTCTGCATAGGATTTGAGCTGGGTTTGCTATGTCTATCTTTGTATTTGTATAATTCAAATTTTGTTGGTTCAATTTTATTTGGCCAATAATTATTTTTTCTTTCTGTATCTGCAGTTTCTAAATAGGGGTCTAATTCAACTTGTTTTAATTCTTTTTTAAAGGCAAAAACTTTAGTTATTTTAAAATTATTTGTTTGCCAAATTTCTGCTGGAATTCTTAAAACTTCATGTGTTTCGTCAGTAAATTCAAAATCTAGTATTATAGGCATTACTAAACCACCTTTATTTGAAAATTTAATTTCATAAAAGTTTAAATTCTCTTCTAATATTTCACTTTCTTCTTCACTTAAATTTTCTTTGAATTTTTTATATTTTTTTTCTTCGTTTTTCGTTACTTTAAAAGGATTGTATTCAGTATAAAAATCTTTTAATTTTTCATCTTTATCCATGTAGGTTTCATTGTTGCTATTTTTTTGATTTGAAATGTCTTTCTTTTTGATTTCAATAAACTTTTCTTCTAAATCTTTTTTGTTTAATTCCGGATTTTGATTATTGATTTTATAATGTTTTATTTCATCGATGCTTATGTCAACATGGTCAGTTGTGTAAAACCAACCTCTCCAAAACCAGTCTAAGTCAATTGCACTTGCGTCTTCCATAGTTCTAAATAAATCCTCTGGAGATGGGTGTTTAAACATCCATCTATTTGCATAACATTTAAATGCATAGTCAAATAGTTCTCTACCCATAATGGTTTCTCTTAGTATATTCATTGCAGTAGCAGGTTTTCCGTAAGCGTTGTTTCCAAATTGGTGTATTGATTCGCTATTTGTCATTATTGGAGATATGTTTTCTTTATTTCCTTTCATGTAATTAACAATTTTATAAGCAGGCCCTCTTCTGCTTGGGTAATCGTCTTGAAATTCTTGCTCAGTTATGAATTGAAGAAATGTATTTAAACCTTCATCCATCCAAGTCCATTGTCTTTCATCAGAATTTATAATCATTGGAAAATAATTATGGCCTACTTCATGGATAATTACGCTTATCATTCCGTATTTTGTTCTTTCTGAGTAAGTCCCATCGCTTTCAGGTCTTCCTCCGTTAAAGCATATCATTGGATATTCCATACCTATCCATTTTGAATGAACAGAAATGGCAACTGGATATGGGTAGTCAAAAGTGTGTCTAGAATAGGTTTTTAATGTTTGTGCTACGGCTTTAGTACTGTACTGTTCCCATAATGGGTTTCCTTCTTTTGGGTAAAAAGACATAGCTAAAACATCACCTGTTTCTTGTTTTACTACCATGGCATCCCAAATGAATTTTCTCGAAGAAGCCCAGCCAAAATCTCTCACATTCTCAGCTTTAAATTGCCATGTTTTCATTCCTTTCTTTCTGTTTTTTTCATTTTTTGTAGCTTCTTTTTCATTGATAATAAAAACAGGTTCATTTTCGCTTTTTTTAGCTGCTTCAAATCTTTCAAGTTGTTTTGAGTTGAGAATTTCACTAGCATTAACCAATTCACCTGTTGCTGATACAACATGATCTGTAGGAACTGTTATGTTTACTTCGTAATCCCCAAATGGAAGGGTGAATTCACCTTGACCTAAAAATTGTTTATTTTGCCAGCCTTCAACATCGTTGTATACACACATTCTTGGAAAAAATTGAGCAATGGTATATAGATAATTATCGTCTTTTTCAAAGTATTCATATCCAGATCTTCCGCCAATTTCCATTCTGTTATTTATATTATACCACCATTTAATTGAAAACTCAAATTCACCACCAGGTTGAAGCGGTTTTTTTAAGTTAATTCTCATCATTGTATGGTTAATGACATAATCTAATTCACCCCCTTTGTTTTTCACTTCTGTTATGTTAAATCCTCCTTCAAAATCAGGGTCAAGTTGTTTAATTGAACGAGTATTCATAGATTTTATTCCACCAGTTCTAATAATAAAACTTTCTGAATTTTGAGCTCTTTTATTTTGATCTAATTGAAGCCATAAATATTCAAGTTGATCTGGGCTATTGTTTACGTATGTAATCGTTTCCTCTCCTGTTATTTTTTGTTCTTGGTCATTTGACATTAAATTCATAACATAATTTGCTTCATTTTGATAGTATTCATGACCAGGTGCACCAGAAGCAGTTCTGTAATTATTTGGTGTTGCAATTTCTTCTTTAAGTTGTTTGAATTTGTTATAGTTAAGGTTAGGGTTTTGTCCCAACAATCCAATTGGAATAAATAGTAATGTAATTTTAAATAAATATAGCTTCATATTATTTGAATTTATGAATGGTTTCTTTACTGTTAAAAATAAAGCTGTTTTTTAAATTGCCTTCTAAATGTACGATGTTTTGTTGATTGGGAAAGTGTTTGCAAAGTAGGTCATTAAGTATTTCTAAACTTTTTAAGTTTTTAAAAGATTTTTTTTCTAAGTATATTAAAAGCGATTCATCATTATTTACTTCTTTGCCAAGATAACTTAAAGTAATTTTAGAATTATTCAATTTTATGTAAAAATGATTTGAAATGTATTCAAATATCAGTGAATCGCTGTCTTTTAATTCATTAATACTTCCAAGTTTTAATTCTTTGTGGTATTCCTTTTCAAAATAGTATTCTAAATCATGGGCTGTAAACTCCATTACAATTTCAATGTTTTTTTCAGGTGAAAAGTTGATGTTGGTTATTGTTGTATAATGCTCATGAATTGCAAAATTAAATAGAAGGTATATGCTT
Organism: Crocinitomicaceae bacterium; assembly: GCA_002723085.1. Lineage (GTDB taxonomy): Bacteria > Bacteroidota > Bacteroidia > Flavobacteriales_D > Parvicellaceae. The sequence continues at coordinate 13,558 of PBNK01000028.1, forward strand.
AGAAATGAATTAATCATGCTGTTTTTGATATACAGGTTTTTGTTTTAAAGCCTTTATCTTGTTAAGTTTTCTATTTATTTTATTAGAGTTAGTGTATTCAAAATCATTTACAATATAGATACTTTTTGGTTTTAGAATAGGGTTTTTAATTAATTTAATTGCCTCCAATATTAGTGATGTATTATTTTTGGAATTTGATATCAAAATAAGTTTCTCTCCAAGTTTACTATCGCTAATTGATGTAGTGAAAAATGTATTTAAATCAAGGGTCATAGATAGGGTGTTTTCTAAAGTTTCAGGAGATATTTTAACTCCGCCTGAGTTGATGATGTTGTCACTTCTTCCAATCCATTTAAATGACTTATTTCCAGTTATTTTAACTATATCGTTTGAAGTTATACTTCTTATTCCAAGTGTTTTCGATTTAACAATTAAATTTCCTTTTTTATTTGTGCTAATATCAACATGGTCTAAGCAAATGAAATCATCATTATTATCGTTATTATTTAATGTTTTTATAGCAATATGTGATATTGTTTCTGTCATTCCAAAAGTATGATAACATTTGGTTTTAAGTTGTTGTGTTTTACTAATTAATAAGTTTGATATTGAGCCACCTCCAATGATTAATTTATCAATTAAATTGATGTTTGAATTTTCTCTTAGGCTATATTCTAATTGCATTGGTGTTAATGCACAAAAGTTTATTTTTTCTTTTAAATCAAAAAATGGATTTCTTTTAGGTTTAGTTAAAAAAATAGTTCCTTCACATAGTATAGACCTTACAAGCATCATTTTGCCTCCAATTGTTTTTATTGGAAGACATATCAAGAAGCTATTTTCTTTTTTTAAATTAAAATAATTTATCGTAGCGTTACCACTCGCTATCATGTGTTTCTTTTCTATTTTGATTTTTTTTGGATTTCCTGTTGATCCAGATGTATATGTTGAAATAAAAGTTGAATTGTTTTTCCATTCATATAGAAAAGAATGTAAATCTTCATCAATATTATCCAATTGATTTTTTGAAAGTTTAAATATGTTTTTAAAATCTGTTTTTATCATCAATTGAATCCAATTTTATCAAAATCCCAATTTTTATTCTTGTTTATTTTTAATTTTTCTCCTTTCAGCTCTAAATATGAAGGTATATTATTAGAATATATTTGTCCTGTACCAAGACCTTGAGGTAAATTGTTTTTAAATTCTGCTGTATATTGAGCAATTGCATTTAAGCCTATATTAGATTCTAGTGCAGATGTAATCCACCATTTAGTATTATATTTTTTAGCTAAGCTTATCCATTCGTTAGTTTTTTTAAATCCCCCCAGTAAACTAGGTTTTAAAATGATGTATTTTGGCTTAATAGTTTTAATCAAACTTTCTTTATCGCTATATTTTTTCAATCCTATTAATTCTTCATCTAAAGCAATATCAACTGGAGATTCTTCACATAATGTTTTCATTTCATTAATTTGACCTGCTTTAATTGGTTGTTCAATTGAATGAATTTCATATTTGTAAAGTTCATTTAAAATATCCATAGCGTTTTTACTAGAAAAAGCACCATTTGCATCAACTCTTAATTCTAAAATATTAGAATTAAATTCTTTTCTTATTTTTTTTAAGATTTCAATTTCTTCTGAAAATGAAATAGCTCCTATTTTTAATTTTAAGCATCTAAATCCCAAATCAATTTTATTTTTAACCTGAGAAATCATCTCTTCTTTGTTTCCCATCCATATTAATCCATTAATATGAATTGATGATTTTCCTTTGCTAAAATCATTTTCAAAAAATTGCATTTTATCAGAGTATTCTAAGTTTTTCAATGCCATTTCAATGCCGAAATTAATACTTGGAAAGTCTTCTAAATCTACATTTTTTAGATTGTTAATCGAGTTGATTACTTCATTAAGTTTGTCTTCAATATTTTTAGGATTATCAATACTTAATCCTTTAATTGGGCCACACTCACCAATTCCATAAATTGATGGATTTATAATTGAGGATATTTTGATAAACCAAGATGTTTTATTCAAAAGTATTCCTCTGCTTGTTCCACTAGGGTTTTTGAATTTAAGAAGGTATTTTCTAAACTGAGCTTGGTACATTTATAATAATAACGTACAAATTAAAAAAATGATTTTCCTCAAACAATTGTTTAATAGAAAATTATTTTAATCAATTAAATTGAAGCCATTAATTGATCTTTCCAAGATTCAAAGATTTCAACTGATTCATTAGCTTCAAAATCTTTACAGATCATTATGCTTCTTCCTTTGGTACATAATGTCTCTTTTTCTCCTTCAATTTTATATAAATCATATGATAAAGTAAAACTTTTTGTTCCTATATGATCACAATTGGTTTTAACAACAACTTCATCTCTAAGGTATAATGGTTTTAAATAATCAACTTCATTTCTTCCAAGAACTAATCCTTTTTTTCTCCAATCCCAGTCAATTCCAGCTATATCTGTTAAGAAATCAATTCTTGCTTGTTCAAAATAACATAAATACCTGCTGTTATGAACATGGCCAGCAATGTCAATATCAGAAAATCTTATAGTTATTTTTGTGTTTTTAGTACTCATGCTAAAGGATTTAAAACAATGCTATATATTGTTATTGAACTTACGCTTCTTCCAAAATAGAATTTATCTAAAGCATCCATCATGTTTTTTGCTCTAAAATGTGATTGATGAATTTCGGTACTTCCTTTTAGTTTCCATTGAATAGTGAAAGAGTCATCAATGATTAGTTGATTTTTTACATATTTAAGCATCAATTCTAGAGCTTCAATTTCATCTCTACCTTCAGTTGAGTGGAAAAAAAACTGTTGTTTGTGAATCGCATTTATTGTGAATAAATCTAAGTCAACATAATTTGGCATTTTATTGAATTCAAAAACTACTTGGTTATTACTTAAGCCTAAAGATTGGCTGATTTTTCCTTGAATTTCTTCAACTCTTGTGGTAATGTTGTTAATCATAAAATCATAAATTAATTAAACGTTGTCAAATTTACTAAAATCAGAATTATTACTCAGAAATTCTGGAACAATATGTTTCATTTTTTTTACTATTAATTCATTGTTTTGATTTATAGTATGATTTATTAATTCTTGAATTAGTGATTCTACAGCTTTAAATTTAACTTCTTTTATTTTTCCAATTAAAATTTTCGGGTGATGAGTTGGCATAGTATTTTCATCATTGCTAAGTAATTCTTCGTACATTTTTTCACCTGGTCTTAACCCGGTAACACTAATTTCAATGTCTTTGTTGAGTTCTAGCCCTGAGAGTTTAATCATTTTTTTTGCTAGATCAATTATTTTAATGCTTTTACCCATGTCAAAAACAAATATTTCTCCTCCATCACCCATTACTGAGGCTTCTAAAACAAGTTGGCAAGCTTCAGGAATAGTCATGAAATATCTTGTTACTTTTTCATGTGTTACTGTTATTGGACCACCTTTTTCAATTTGTTTTTTAAATAAGGGGATAACAGATCCATTACTGCCTAAAACATTGCCAAATCTTGTAGTAATAAATTTAGTACTAGATAAGTTGTTTAGTGATTGACAAAACATTTCTGATATCCTCTTTGAAGCACCCATAACATTAGTTGGGTTAACTGCTTTATCAGTAGAAATGAAAACAAATTTTTCAACTTTATTTTTATCGGCTAGTGTTGCAAGAATTTTTGTTCCAAGAACGTTTGTTCTAATGGCTTCTGCAGGATTGTCTTCCATTAATGGTACGTGTTTATATGCAGCAGCATGAAAAACTAAATCTGGCTTTAGTAAGTCAAAAACCTTTTTCATTCTATCTTCTCTAGTAACGTCTCCAATGACAACTTCCCAATTTATGTTTTTATGTATGCTTATTAATTCTTGATTTAACTCATATATAGGGCTTTCAGCTTGATCTAGTAGAATGATTTTTTTTGCTTTATATTGAATTACTTGTCTTGAAATTTCTGAACCAATAGACCCAGCTGCACCCGTGATTAAAACACATTTGTTTTCTAATTGATTTTTTATGTGTTTTATATCAAGTTCAATTGCTTTTCTCCCTAATAGATCATCAATTTTAATTTTCTGTATTTGTTTTGTGTTAAAGTCTCCATTAATCCATTGGTCTAAAGATGGGACAGTTGAGATATTGACTTCTTTCTCTAAACATAAATTGATTAAATTTCTTTTGTTGTTAATTTTTGGGTCTTTAATAGCTATGATAACGGTCTCTATTTTTAATTTTTCAATTTGAGTAATTAAATTTTCAGGATGAATTATCATCACCCTTTCAATCATCATTCCGTCTTTTTTTAAGTTATCATCAATAAATCCACATACTTTATATTTTTTATCAGTGTCTTTTTCAAGTGTATTTTTTGTAATAATTCCCATTTTACCTGCACCATAAATTAGCACACGTTCCTTTTCTCCTTTTATTTTATTTCTTTCTAAATAGATGATTTTAACAATAAATCTCATTGAAAGAAGAAGAAATAAGGTGCCTAAGTATTCTATTATTATGACGGATTTTGGAAGAAGAGATATGCCATCAAAGAAATAATATCTGCAAAATGAAATTATAGTAATGATTATTGTCCCATAACTTATCGAAAGAAATATTTTCTCAACATCTTCTGAAGAAAAATGTCTAACTACTCCCATGTGGGTTTTAGTTATAATATAAGATAATGTTCTTATAGAAAGCAATATAGGAACACCCCAAATAATACTTTCATATTCTTTTATCCAGAAAAGTTCATAGAAATCTATAAAATCAAACCTAATTAAGTAGGCCATAATTAAAGAGAAAAATGTTAAAAAAAGGTCAATAGTAAATATGAAACCTTTGGATAAATAACGTTCTGGAAGAAGCATTTGCAAATATAATTTATCTAATCATTTTCTTATAATTAAATAATAATTGTTAGCAATTATTCAAATCTTATTATATCAAATAAGAAATCATTTATACATTTAACAAATGTTTTTCAACCATATCAATTAAGTGAAAAAAATTCTTTTTTTAGCACATCATAGATTAGATAGAAGTCCTGGACAACGTTATCGTTTTGAGCAATATTTTGATTATTTCAGAAAACACAATATTGAGTGTGATTTAGCAAATATAATTTCTGAAGAAGATGATCGTATAATGTATCAATCTAAAAACTACTTTAAAAAGGCTTTAGTTGCAATAAATGCATATAAAACTAGATATCTTAACTTGAAAGAAATTGATAAATATAATCTTGTAGTAATATATAGAGAAGCCATTCCTACTAGATCTGTTTTTTTTGAGAAAATGATTTCTAAAAAAAATGTTCCAATAGTTTTAGATTTTGACGATGCCATATGGATTAAAGACGTTTCTCAAGTAAATAAAAAATTATCTTGGTTTAAGAATGAAAAGAAAATAGAAAAAATTCTTCCTTTATGTGCTCACGTAACATGTGGAAATAAATATTTGTATGATTACGCTATAAAATTTAACAATAATGTTTCAATTATCCCATCAACAGTAGATACTGCACATTATATACCAAATAAAAGAAAAAATGGAAATTTAGTAAGAATTGGATGGGTTGGAAGCCATACCACAATAAAACATTTTGAAAAAGTATTAAATGTTTTTAAAAAACTTAAAGATAGATATGAAAATTCTATAGAGTTTATTGTAATTGGAGATGAAAATTATGTCAACTCACAATTAGATATTAAGGTTTTAAAGTGGGATAATTCAAAAGAAGTAGAGTTGTTTAATTCTTTTGATATTGGGGTTATGCCATTGCCTGATAATGAATGGACTAAAGGTAAATGTGGAATGAAAGGTTTATTATACATGTCGGTAGGAGTTCCTGCAGTAATATCAGCAGTGGGTATGAATAAAGACATAATTAATCATGGTGTTGATGGCTTTTTAGCAGATGGTGAGAATCAATGGTATGAAGTATTATCAAAACTTATAGAGGATTCTGAACTGAGAATTAAAATTGGAGCTAAAGGAAGAGAAAAAGTAATTAAAAAATATTCTAAAGATTCTGCTAAGGATCTTTATCTAAATTTGTATGAATCATTAATGAATTAAAGTATTAAGTTGCTATGAAAAAAACAGCATTATTTAAAAAGCATCAAGAATTAGGTGCTAAAATGGTCCCTTTTGCAGGTTATGAGATGCCTGTACAGTATAAAGGTGTAAACATAGAACATCAGACTGTACGAGATCATGTAGGCATGTTTGATGTGTCTCATATGGGTGAGTTTATTTTAAGTGGACCTAATGCGTTAGATTTAATACAGAAAGTTTCAAGTAATGATGCTGCTAAACTTTTCCCTGGAAGAGCACAATATGCTTATTTACCAAATGAAAATGGAGGGGTAGTTGATGACTTAATCATTTATATGATTGAAGAAGAAAAGTACATGCTAGTGGTTAATGCATCAAATATTGAAAAAGATTGGAATTGGATATCTAAACATAATGATAATGCTGAAATGAAGAATATTTCTGATGATATGTCATTATTAGCTATTCAAGGGCCAAAAGCAATTTCACTGCTTCAAGAGTTGACCAATGAAAACCTTAATGAAATATCTTTTTATCATTTCAAAACAATGAATTTTGCTGGTTTAGATGATATAATTGTTTCTGCAACTGGATATACTGGCTCAGGAGGTTTTGAATTGTATGTTCCGAATGCTAGTGCTGCAGAAGTTTGGGATAAAATTATGGAAATTGGGCCTAAATATGGTTTAGAGCCTATTGGTTTAGCTGCAAGAGATACATTAAGATTGGAAATGGGTTATTGTTTATATGGAAATGATATTGATGAATCAACATCACCTATACAAGCAGGATTAGGTTGGGTGACTAAGTTTACTAAATCCTTCATTAATGATGATGATATAAAATTAGAAAAAGAAAATGGAGTTTCTAGGAAATTAATTGGATTTGAATTATTGGAAAGAGGAATACCAAGAAAAGGATACAATATTATAGATGAAAATGGCAATACAATTGGAGTGGTTACATCTGGGACTATGGGCCCTTCTGTAAAAAAATCAATTGGTTTGGGGTATGTTGAAGCAGACTTAGCAAAACCTGGCTCTAAAATTTATTTATCTATTAGAAATAAGTCTATTTCAGCAGAAGTTGTTAAATTGCCTTTTTACAAAAGATAATAATGTCTAGACCTAGAGTAGAAGTTTGTTTTACACCCAATTTATATCCATTACATATTGAAGATGAGTATGAAATTGTTGTAGCTATTGATGTACTTAGAGCAACATCAGCTATTTGTGCTGCTTTTGAGCATGGGGTATCTAAAATTATACCTGTATCTACTCTTGATGAGGCTATTGAATACCGTGATAATGGTTATATAGTTGCTGCTGAACGTAAAGGCCAAATTGTTAGTGGATTTGATTTAGGGAATTCCCCATATTCATATATGGACCCAAAATATAAAGGAAAAACCATAGTCTTGACAACAACCAATGGAACCAGAGCTATCAATACCGCAAAACATGTTAATGATCTTATTATTGGATCGTTGGTTAATTTGGATGCAGTATGTAAATATTTATCAGACTTAAATAAAAGTGTTTTGTTACTAGGTTCAGGTTGGAAAAATAAATTTTGTTTGGAGGATACTATTTGTGCTGGAGCTATAGCAGAAAACTTACTTAAAACTGGTAATTTTCATAGTGAAAATGATTCTTCAATAGCAGCAAAATATCTTTATTTATCTGCTAGTGAAAATTATTTTGGTTTTCTTAAAGCTTCTTCTCATCGAAGAAGATTAAGGGATTTAAATCTAAATGAAGATATTAAGTATTGTTTGACTCCAAACCAAACTAATGTTGTACCTATCAGAGAAAAAAATTACTTAATCAAAGCTTAAACAAGTAATCCTGAAATAACATATTCAACTTCTGGTTTGCTTTTAACAGGGTTTTTTAATATAGAAGTGATAAATTCAGGTGGCTTAGCTAATTCTCTAGCTATCATTTCTTTGTAAATATCATAGTACATTATAGAGTTCTTCCCAAGTAATAATGGGTTGATTGATTTGCCAGATTTGTAA
>PBNK01000029.1 GCA_002723085.1 Crocinitomicaceae bacterium
GATAGCATAGTCACCTTAGATTTAACAATAAATAATTCAGTTTCAACATCAGAAACAATAGTTTCATGTGATGATTATACTTGGAATGGTGTTATATATACTCAAACAGGCAGTTATATTGATACGTTACAAACGTCTGCTGGATGCGATAGCATAGTCACCTTAGATTTAACAATAAATAATTCAGCTTCATCCACGGACACGATAGTGTCTTGTGATAATTATAACTGGAATGGCACAATATATACCCAGACTGGTAGCTACATCGACACGTTACAAACAATATCTGGATGCGATAGTATAGTCACCTTGGATTTAACAATAAATAATTCATTTTCAGTATCAGAAACAATAGTTTCATGTGATAATTATGTTTGGAATGGCACTTTATATAGTCAAACAGGCAGCTATATTGATACTTTACAAACAACATCAGGATGTGATAGTGTAGTAGTCTTAGATTTAACAATAAATAATACAGTTACATCAATGGACTCTATAGTGTCGTGTGACGATTATGTTTGGAATGGAGTTGTATATAATCAAACAGGCAGCTACATTGACACGTTACAAACAACATCAGGATGTGATAGCATAGTCAACTTAGATTTAACAATAAATAATTCATTTATATCTACTGATACTGTAGTTTCATGTGATGATTATGTTTGGAATGGAGTTGTATATACTCAAACAGGTGTTTATACTGATTCTATGCAAACAACAACTGGATGTGATAGTATATTAAGAATGGATATCACTATAAACAATAGCGTATATGTTTTAGATTCTGCATCATCTTGTGATAATTATTTATGGAATGGTATTTCTTATAATTCAAGTGGTTTATATACGGATACGTTACAAACAATTTCAGGATGTGATAGTGTAGTAACTATTGATTTAAATATAAATTCTAATAATGTAAGCCCAGTAAAGTTAGAATTAGTTTTAGATTACTATTGCCTAGAAACATCTTGGTCTATTGTTGATGAATTTGGAAATACTTGGTATAATGAGGGGCCTTATGATTGTAATCCTTCAGGCGGAGGTAATCAATCTGAGGACACAATTTTAGTTAATTTAATTTTAGATTCAAATATATGTTACACATTTACATTATTTGACGCTTATGGCGATGGTCTTGGAGCTTCAATTTGGGGTGAAAATGATGGGAGTTGGGTTTTAAGTGATTTTAATAATAATATTTTGTCTTATGGGTCTGGTAATTTTGGTTATGAAGAATCAGTTGAATTTTTTATCGATAATTCAATTCAAACTTCTGTAGAAGAAAATTTATCTAATGCTAAAATAAATGCATATCCTAATCCATTTATTGATTACACAAAAATTGTAATTGAAAACTTAGAAGGACCTTTTGAAGTATTAATTTATGATATGTATGGAAGAATTGTTATTGGAAATAGATTAGAATTAGAAAATCAATTTATTATAAGTAACCAAAATTTATCTACTGGTATATATTGGTTGAAAATAGAAAATCATCCTAATTTAAATCCTTTAATGATTACTGTTAAGTAACAAGTTTATCATTCGCTTCATCCACAACTTAGTCCTCAAAATAAGTCTTTATTGGTTAAATCAACTTATTCGTATCTTTTTTTATTTTTTATACAATTTAATTGAGCTTCTGTTAGATTTAAAAGTAACCTATAATCATTAGCTATTGCTTCATCCACATATTTGCTATTTACATCTTTCTCTATCCACTCTTTTAATACTTGTATATTTTCAACAACTCCATTAATATTTTTCTTTTTATTAAACGGTACTTTAACACCACAACTGTTTAAAAAGAAAAAACATATGATGATTAATTTAAATTTTGATTTCATAACAAATAGTTTAATTAGTATCTATTTATTATAATCATTCTTTTTATAAAAGGAACATTAATAATATATTAAGTCAGTTTATATTTTAAAAGTAACAATATGAAAATACTCAATATTTTCATTGTTAATATTGGAAAATCATTTAAAAAAACTTCCCTCAATAAACAGGTAATATCTAGGCCAAAAAGAAATCAATGGAGAGGTTTGTTTCTACATATAAAGAGAGTATTTCTCTTTTTGAATTACTGGTATTAATGTACCATTTTAATGATATTGGATTATATGAGTATTATCGCCACAATTCAAAGCGTTAGCGTATGATTAAATAGTTACTAGTTATTTATAATAAGTTGAAGAGTTATAAGGTGTGAGCTAACGCTAAGTGGTGTAATGTTTTCAACAGATATTAACCTTTAAAACTTTTTATCATGAATGCAAAACACAAACATTTTATAAAAGCCTTAATCGTATTATTTTTATTTATTCACACTGATGCATCTGCATTAAACTGGTCAGAAATTGATACCAATAAAATTCAAAAAAAATCTAGGTTTATTAGTAAAAAATTCACTAAATATCCTAAAGTACTTGCTGCAAAATTAACTAAGGATATGGATGATGATGCTAGTAAAGTTATAGCTATAACTTATTGGATTGCTAAAAACATTAAATACGATTATCAAGCTTATCTTTCTAATACTTTAGATAGAAAAAACTCAAGAGAGGTATTAAAAAGTAGAAAAGCACTTTGTGGAGAATACGCTATGCTTTTTAACGATATGTGTGAATCAGTAGGAGTTAAGTCACAAACTATAAGCGGATATGTGCACAATTTTGATTTTTTCGCTGGAGATACACTTTATAGAGCTGAGCATGCTTGGTCAACGGTAAGCATTAACCAAAGTTGGCAGTTGATGGACATAACTATGGGTTCAGGGCATTTAAAGCCTAAAAAACAGTTGGTGAAGAATTTAATGTGGATTCTTTTTCAAAAACCCTATGAAGTGGAATGGCGTTATGTACATGCTTATAATCCAAAATGGTTTTATGTTAGGCCAAATCAAATGATTTCCTCTCATTTTCCAACATTAGATTTTTTTCAATTTTTAGATGTTCCATCCTCAATTGAAAGCTTCAACACTCTTAATCATTATACTAATGCAACACCCATAAATCATACGAGCCCTTCTTTAAAAGCATACTTAAACATGGGAGATCGAAGAAAATTAGATCTTGAGATAACTCAGTCAAAAAGGATTAACCCTGTCAATAACCGATTGATTGGATTTAACAATTACTTGATTTTTGAAGATTTATATAGAGATAAATATGATGATTATTTAAAAGAAGTGGTTGCTTCAGATTCAGAATTAAAAAAAATGGAATCAGTGTATAACAAAGCTCAGAATAATTTATTACAGAGCATTAACAACAATAATTCTGAATATGAATATTATTATAATAGAAGTATAAGTTGGAAAGACACTTTAAATTTTTTCGATAAAAAATATTCTAAATATGTAAAATCAAGAGTTAGACTCAATAAAAAGCAATCGATATCTATCAATAGAATAGATAAAAAATCTAAAACTTATGCAAAAACAACAAAAAAGTCTCTTAATAAATTTAAGCATTACAATATACACAAGATAAATCGACCTAGTTATGAAAAATCAAATCCAATTTTGGCAAATAATTATTTATTTAAAAAAGACAGTTTAATATGTGATTTATTCAATTATAGCTATTTAACTGACTCATTGTTTTCTGTCTATGATAAAGCGGATCAAAACTTTATTGTATCCTCTGAAGCTTGGGCATCAAATAATCATAAAGTTAATGCACGTTTAATGCGTAAACACAATCTTAATAAAATGCGAGATTATGCATTTATTTATACCAACTTTGATTTAATAGATAAGCCATGGTTTTTAACTAAGTTTTCTAACGCTAATGAAATTAATTTATCTGATTTAGATGCATTTATCAATGAATTGCGCTTTTTCCTTCCAATTTTAAAAGAAAACATAAAATCGGACCAAAATCAAACATCATCAGCTCTTATAGCCATAAAACATGCAAAAAAGAAATCTTATGAAAATTTAAATGAGCAATTAATGGCTAACCAAATTATTGCTGATTATAAATTAAGAATGGTACAGTATTCGGAGTCTTATAAAGAACTTTGTGAAATATCTAAAAGAGTATCTTTTCTATTGAAAAAAAGTAATAGAAAATTGAATTCAGCTCATAAATCGTTTAAAAAAGACATGACTCTTGAAAAACAACGTCATAAAAACTATATGGCATATAGGAAGTCCATAAAAGATTCAGAAAACGCTAATATGAAATACTTATTAAAACAGCTCGATTATATGTATAAAGACATAGATATTGAACAACCTGTTATAGTTGAAACTCCAAAAAAAATTATAGAAATCATAGATTTAGAATAATACTGAAAAAGAAGAAAAAATATTATATGAACTAAATACACATGCTGTTTTAGTAGTTGGAACACATTTAAGATCGGTTAATGAAAACATTATTTCAATGAATAAGATTGGAGATTTTCTTGAAAGTAGGGGAGTTAAAGTTCATAAGTTTTATAATAATAATTCAGATTGGGAAAAAATAAAAGAAGCATCTAAAAATGCACATTTTTTCATTTACTCTGGTCATGGAAGCAATATGGGTAAGAACGGAACTGGAGGTTTAGTGTTGGAAGATTGGATTACTAATGATCAAATTCAAAATGAATTAAAATTAAAAGAAAATGCCTTGGTGTTGTTTAAATCCGTTTGTGGAGGTGCTGGTTCATCTGCTGGAGATAATGGAGATATAGGTTGTAAGGAAGCTGAACTTAGAGTTTCTGATTATGCTGAACCTTTTCTTAAACTTGGTGCATCTACTTATTATGCTAATAATTATAGTGAGGGTTGCATATCTTTTTTGAAAAACTTTTTTGAGGGCCAAAGCACTAAAGAATCTTATGATAATGCATTAAGTTGGGGAGTTAATTTGCATGTAAATAAAACTTATATGTATCAACCTAATTTAAAAATTGCTATTTCTGGGAGTAGTGGAGGTGGAAATTGTACAGTAATTACTACTGAAAATGGAATTGAAATAAAAAAACAAGTTCCTTGTTCTAAAAGTTATAGCATATCTTATGTGGGAAGTCCTTATTTTGATATTGAAGACATTTATAAGAAAAGAAGTTCTTATGTAATGAAATGAAAGCCATAAATGGATGTATTAATAACCCATTAGTTTTTTAACCTTTTTTGCATTATCAATTGAGCTAAGCTTTTCCAATAATAAAAAGGCAACTTCAATAGCAGTGGACGGTCCTTTGGAAGTTATTATTTTACCATCAACTATAATGTTTTTATTTAAGACGTTTACTCCAAATTCTTTCAATTTATTTCTTCTTAGTTCACTATTGTATGTTGTTGCATTTTTATCAATTAATATTCCACTTTTAGCTACTGGTAATGCTCCTACACATACACTAGCAATAATTTTATTTTCTTGATTAAATTCTCTAATTATACTTAAGAATTTTTCATTGTAAGCGTCTTTATAATACCCATAAGATTCAAATCCTCCAGGTATTGCCAATGCGTCATATGAACCAACTTCAATATCTTTTATTAAAAAATCTACAGTAAAATTTTGATTAAATGAACTTTTAATTTCTTTTTTTAATCCACAACTGAATAATTGTGTTGAGCCGTTTCCTTCTTCAAGATTCCAACCCATTACGTCAATAAAAGCACTAGATTCCAGTATTTCAAATCCATCGGCAAGCAAAAGCAGAATTTTTTTCATATTTTGAGTTAAGGTTTTGAATAATATTATAATTATGTTACATAAATTAACTTATATAAAATTATAATGTTCAGTAAATTAAATAATTTAGATTTTAAATTATAATATGTGTAATATTTTAAAAACTAAGAAATGAAATCAATAATTAGCATATTATTATTTATATCCTTTACAGTTTTCTCAATTGAAATTTCATCTCAAAAAAATAATTTATCCAATAAATCTTGTGGCGAGTTGAAACAAGCTTTTGATCAAGCAAGAAAAACTAAAAATACAGAATCAATAATTTCAATTTCAAGTGAATACATTAAATGTTTAGAAAAAAATGGAGATACTTCCTCTTATGATTATGCATATGCAAAACACCAAAAAGGTAAGGCCTTAAAAGAAACTAACAAACTTAAAGAATCAATACTAATTCTTCTTGAGGCAAATGAATTATACAAGGAGGTGGTTTTTGATTATCGCGATGATAATACCAAAATCATAAAGCTTTTGCAGTCTAGGATACTTACAATTAAAGCATTTAATAATTATAATTTTAATTCTTTAAAAAAGGAAAGACAAGAATTTGCAAAAGTTATAATGAGTGATATCGACATTAAACATTTTAAACGAATTCTTTCAGATAACTCTATAAATCCATATTACAAAATAAATTATGAATACGATTGTGCAAAATTTTTCCTTATTAATTATGATTTTAATGACCCAAAATTAAAGAAGTACACAGAAAAAGCTGAACGGATTTTTAATGATACTTTAATTCTTTCAAATAAAGTTGATTATGAAGAAGAAGATTCTAAGAAAAAAGATGGAGTGTCATTAATTCCCTATAAGCTAGTAATGTTGGCTTATAATCTTAGAACAAAAAGTGAAAATTGGCAACTTTCTGAAAAATTTTATAAAAAATACCTAGAAAAAAGCGTAGAATACTATGATGAAGATTCTCTTTTGGCTAATACTTATAAAGATTTATGTGTCTTTTACTATCATCGCTCAAGAAAGAATAATGAATACAGTACTGATGTCTCATCAATTCAATATTATCAAAAGGCATTAGAAAAATATGAAGTTTTAGGTAATGTCGAGAAAGTTATAGAAATGTATACAAATAAAGGCTTGCAATTTTATGTAATTGCACAAAATACAGATAATCAAAACCTGAAAAATAAATATTATAAATTGTGTATTAAAGACTGGGAGTTAGGTTCAGATAAAATAAAATTTCAATTTGGAGAATTTCATCACAGGTATATTAAACAAATCCGAAACATTAAAACAGTTTGTGAAAAGATAGGAGATTTTGAAGCAATTGATAAGTGGAATAAATCATTGCTTGCCATTGAAAATGAAAAGAAACATCCACTCGATTTTCAAATAAAAAATATTGATGTAGTAAATTATAAAAAAAATGGTTTTACAGCTGATTATATAGCTTTATCTACATCAAATGGTTGGATATATAAGTACGAAAAATTAAACAAACGATGGAAAGAAACAAAATGGGCTCATCTTAAAGGAGATGACATTAAACATTTAACAATTAACAAAACTGGTCACTACATTTTAACAGTTGGATCTCATGAATTAAAGTTATGGAATAAAAATGGAGATGATTTAAGTTCTATCAAATGTCATGACATAAATTGTGATAATATTAAGTCCATAGCTTTTCATAAAGATTGTAATAATAATGATAACAACAGTTTTTCAATTCTTTATCAATCTGAATTAAATAATCTACATGTTGATTATTTTGATTTTAAAATTAATAACAGCATTAAAAAATTGGATTCTATTCAAATAAAAAACAGAAAGTTCATCCCTGAAAATTACATTCATAAAGGCTTTGATTATAATAAATATGATAAAGAATTTAAAAAATCAAAATATGAATATTCTGATATTGAACAATATTATTTTGTTGTAAAAAACAACAAGTTTTTAAAATCAATAGATAATCTTAACAATCAAAATGACAGTATTAAAATCCTTTCAAAAATTAATGATTTAGATATCGTTGCAAATGAAGTTGGTGATCTATTTGTTTATACAGCCAATGTTAATGGTAAAGTGAATTTATATGACAGTAAACTAACTAAATATGATTCAATTGACGTTAGAACAAAGCCTAAACTTTATTTTGTGTCATTTAATTTTGTTTCAACCATAAATGAAGAATCAATACCTTTTTACAATAAATTAAAAAATGAAGTATTATTACATAAAAATAATTCTATTGATTCTGTAATCATTAGTTTTAATATTAATAGAAAAACAAATAAAGATTCCGTAATTAATTTTTTTAATAGTTTAGAAATTAAAGTCCATGAAAAAGATTACATAATATATACTTTTTATGGGTTTGATAATAAAGAAAAAGTTGAGTTTGACGACAGTACTAGACTAACAATAGAAGAAGTATTGGAACTTTCTGAAAAACCATCTTCTCATAATAAAATGTATTTTGTAAACAGCATTGGAAATTTACCTAATAAAATAAAACGAAGAATAACTGATGAGATTGATCAAAATAGATATTTTCAAAAACAAAACAGAGTTATAATTTCTGAACAAGAAGGTCATTTTCTTTCAAAAACATATTTAAGTTCGGATAAATTAAACCTTTTGAATTTATTTGAAAATAATCACAAAATAAGGGTCAAAGAAATTAATAGATTTTACAATGCTATTGGTTCTACATACAATAGCCACCAGTCTAACAAATACATGCTAAAGACTTATTTTGAGAAAGATGGGTTCGAAAAGTATTTTGACTTTTCAAATGAACCCAATATAGATAACAGCAAAAAAGTTAAATCTAAAGAAACAATATGTGTTCTCCTGGGTATTGCTAATTATCCTAAAATAATAAACGGTTCATTAAATACTCCAATTAATGATGTTAATAGTATTGAAAGTTCACTTACTAAATACAAATTCAAGAAAATATTTAAGTTTAAAGATTTAGAAAATAAAGAGTTTGAGGACACATTAACCAATATTTTAAATCAATATCAATTTAAAGAGGGAAGCCAGTTTTTATTTTATTTTGCAGGTCATGGTGAAAAAAAGTTTGATAATCCAGCTATTCTTTTCAAGGATTCTGAACAAGGTAGTAATGGAATATGGGAAAATGCTATGGAATTGGAAGCCATCATTAAATTAATCAATGCTATCATAAAAAATAAAAGTGAAGTATTAACTAAAAAACTGTTCATTATAGATGCTTGTAATCAGGGAGCAAACATTACCCAAACCAACACTAAAGAAATTGAAACAAATAGTAAAGAAGAATATTCTTTTAAAGAAATAAATGATTATATGCGAGATGAAGTTAACATTGTGATTTCATCATCTTCAGGGAATAATAAATCTCCTGATGGAAAAGTCATTAGCCCCTTTTGTAAAAATATTTCTAAAGTTTTAAATAATAATGAATTAAAAGTTTATTCTAACCACGAGTTATTTGATGAGATTTTAATAAAAGATAAAAATCACTATTTAATTAGCATTGGCGGAAGTTCTGATAATAGTGGAAGGGCGAGGTTTTTTCTTAAATAAAAAAATAATTGTTAGTCATTTGGAACTTCAGTTTCTACAGTTTTCACATTAGCATATTTATCTTCTAGTTCTAAAGATATTGGATTTTCAGATGTTTTATTTGAAGCATTTACTGGTTTAATGCTTTTATCATTTGAATTGTCAACTTTCTTGTTTGCATTAGTTGATTTATCATTTACCACATCATTTGAAAGGTCATTAAAATGACCTTCTTCATAATGCTCACAACTTACATAAATAAACGAAAAAAATGCTAAAATTGTTATTTTTAAAAGAGGATTTTTCATAACTAAAATATTGTTGTTAATTCAAAATTAATACTTTAATTTTAATTTATTAATTAATCAAATGGTTTCCTTATACATATTAATTTCTATAATAGTTACAATTACTTGGTTAATCTACTTTAGTTTAATTAATATTTTTCAAAAAAATAATTTTTCAATGATGGCAATTTCCTTCATGTTTGGGTTGTTGTCTGTTCCGGTGGTATGGCTTATAAACACACAAATTGATTCTAGCTATATTTTACTAAAGGTGTTTAATGAAGAAATAATTAAGACTTTATTTTTTTTATTATTCTATTTAGCATTTAAAGAGCATTTTAAAGAACCTTTTGATTATATCGTTTATATATCTATGATTGCTTTGGGCTTTAGTGGTTTAGAGAATGTAATAAAATACAGTTTTTCTCACTCTGATAACCCAGCTTTTTTTGATACTTATATCATTACAAGAATAATTTTTGGTCCAATTGGCCATTTATCGTATGCAATAATAGCCGTTTATGGTTGGATTCAATTTAAATTTAATTCAAATAAAACTCATCCAATTGTTATTTTAAGGTACTTCTTTATTGCATTATGTTGCCATGTCTTTTATAATTATTTAGTTTATGAACCTACTCAAAGTTTTTTAGATGTAGGTTTAACGTTAAAGAATCTAGGTTCTAACTTTAATTATGATGCTAGTAAATTTCATATTGAATGGGCTTTAATTATTGTCTCTTTATATTTTCTTTTTATTTCATCTATTGTGATTACAATTATTAATAATACTTTAAATAATGACAGTAAATTCAGCTATAAAAAATCAATTTCACCTGATAAAGTATTGTTGAAAATGATTATTGGTTATGGGGTTTTATTTGTTTCGCAACTAATTATATACATAATAAATCATTATGATTTTATGGTTCATGTTAATGAATCTATATCCCAAAGTGCTCAATTAGATTTCATAAAAACATCTTTTAAAGTTTTTTTATTTGCATTTACAATTGTGGTGATTTTAATGCGGATAAGCAGACTCAAATTTTTGAAAGGCAGGTGGAAGAAACTTAAGTTAGAATTGCCATTTTATTTATTTAAAGAAAATTACTTTATGCGAATAAAAGGAGATTCTAATCAAGAAATGATTATATGTTCATACCACAATGAGTTTTTTGATTTGCATCCAGTTTATCAAAATGCAGGTTTTCTTAGATTTTCTAGGAAAGCTTTTCTTGAACAAAAAATTATAGACAGCAACGAAAATTCATATTACTTAGTAAAAGTTTACAAAAACAGTTCATCTGAAAATTTCGATCGAGTTATATTAACATCAAAAAAAATTGGTACAAATAAAACTATAGAATCATATCCCATAGTTTCAATATATGAGTTAAATAATTTGGATGAAATAGGAAATATTGAGTCAAATTTTCCTGATTTCAAATTGCTTGATATGGCATATGTTAAGCCGAATTAATATTTTACTGACTATCTATTTTTTTGTAGAACAACCAACCAGTAATTTTGTTTTTATTTTCTAAGAATATGGTTTTGTTTTTAGGAAAGTGTAAGAAGTTTTCCTTATTTCCATTTATTTTAATTGGTTTTTCAGAATATTTATTTTCTAATTTTTCAATGTTATCATCAATCATAATTCCGGATTTTGATGCTTGATGTCTTGTAACATGTATAAAAAAAGGATCTCTTCTGTTGTATGTAAATAAGTAAGCAGTTGAGTTTTCAAATCTTTTTACATTCAATTTATAATTATGAGTATTATCAAGATCATAGCTTTCATAGGGTTCTTGGAAATTTTTTGTTAATAGAATTTGATTAAAATCATAATCTTCTATTTTTTCTAAATATGGTTGAGTTTTTTGGGTTGGATCTTTCCTAAAATTAGAATTAATAATGGATAAATTTATTGATGCATTATTAATACCTAATTTTTGGGCCATTTTAAATAATTTAATGCTTTTATTTTTTAAATCAGTACTTTTTTGATAGCTTAAAATTCCATTCATAACATAAATCGTTGCAAGGTCAGATGTATCTTTAGTTTTTACCAAAAATTTAACAGGATTATCCTTGAATTTTTCTTGCATCTCCATGTTATTTTTAAAATATTCTTTTGCTAATGTTGTTTTATATTTATTGTATGCATTTTCAGCTTCGTAAAAATATTCATCTCTTTTTTTGGAATCTTCATTGTACAGTTTAGTTAATAAAGAATAGCAGCAAGATATATTAAGTTGACTAATTTTATAATTGGCTTTTTTAAATCTTTTTATAGCTTCATTAATTAACGATTCAATTTCAGATTTGTTTATTCCACCAATTGCTCTAAACTTTGGGTTGATATTATTTAGCCTACTTTTTGAATCTAATTCAAATGGATATGCAAATATTGTTGTATCATCCATTTTTTCTATGGCTTCAAGTACATAGGATAAGCCAAGATTATTCCAAATTTCTTTACTAAAAAATTTTTCATTTAATATTTTAGAAAATCCTTTTTGAGCTCCTTTGTAGTAGCCAGAAACAAGTGCATAGTTAGATGCATCAAAAATTACTTTAAGCCTTTCAAGTTTTTTAATTTGTTCTTTACACATATCTTTTCTTTCTTCCAAACTAGGATATATTAAATTTTCATTTTTTTGGTTGTACTTTTTATAAAGACTATCTAAAAGCAAGGGTGCAGAATTTAAAGCATCATAGCCTGCTATGTAAGCATAAAACCCGCCTTTTAAATCGGCTTCACTTTCAATTTCCAGCCTTCTAGTTTGGTTTTGATTGAAATTTTTTATGTTATTCATAAATGAAAAGCTTTTGAAGCTATTTCTGTCTTCATTAGTTATCCAAATGTGTTCTTTGTATCTGTGAGTAAGTTCATGAGCTAAAATGAATGCTAAATTGTTTAAAGAGTCATCTCCAAAAGAATTACAAATGTCAATTGCCTTTTGATCTATTATAATTTTGTTGGAAGATGGTAAGTAAATCCCCATTTGTCTTTGTTTATCAGCATCTTCATTGATTTCAATATCTGGTTCTTCAAGATTTGACCCCCATGCAGTAACAATATCATTAAAAACTTGATTAATAGCATTGTTTTTAGTTTGAGTTTGTCCGAAAGTGAAATTAATTGCAATAATTAGTAAAAATTGAATAAGTTTCATATTACCTAATATATAAAAAATATTTCTTTTTGATTTTGAATAAATCAATATAAGAATTGGGTTTTAAATTTATTGATATGTTAATTATTGACTAAAAGAAAATTGTCTTTTGATTGTTATTGATTTCGAACATGTTTTTTATTCAAATTATTATAATATCATCAATTATTTTTAAAATAGGGGGGTTACCTTTTTGTTGAATTTATATCAACTGATAAATAACAAAAACATTTATCATGAAAACTCAATTTAAATTCAACATTACAAGCCTTGCACTTGCTGCTTTAATTTTTATTTCTCATCCTTTTTTTGGAAACAATAATCCTAATTCAGATTTAGAAATTAAAGTTGGTAAATATTCAGAGAGATATCACATTATTAATAATGTAGCTGTAAAACTATCTAGAGTATCTGACATATCTAAGGCCATTAAAAATTTCCAAAAAAGTTTACTACTTGAACCAGAAAATGTATTTATACAATACAATCTTGCCAATGCATTTATGATGGATAGCCAAAATAATAATGCAATTGATATTTATAAGTCTTTAATTGGGAATGAAAAAGTTGATCAATCTTTAGTGTTATTAAATTTAGCTAATGCATTCCAACAAGATAATCAAATTGAAAAAGCCTTAGAACTGTATGGAAATATTCAGCTTTTTGAAGCAGCTTTTAATGCTTCAGTAGTTCTTAGAAAAAATGGAGAATATCAAAAGGCTCTTTTTCAAGCTAAAAGAGCTGTAGAATTATCTAAAAACAAAAAAGATAAAGTTTTAGTACTATCAAATTATGCAAATTTACTGTTCTTAAATGATGATATAAAACCTGCAATAAACATCGTTAAAAAAACAATAGATATTGATAAAAGTTCAATGAAGTTAAAATATGATCTTGCAAAATTATATGTTTTGAATGCGGACTATTCAAATGCAAAAAAAACATTTAAAAAAATTGTTCAAAAAAAGGCTTCAAATCCTTTTTATTATGAAGCATTGATTGGATTAAGTAAGATAAATTTAATTTATGATAACTTTTCAGATTGCATGAATAACATAGAGATTGTAATTGAAAACAGCCCTAGAAATGCTTCAGCATACTTAGTTAAGGCACAAGCCTTTTTAAATCAAAAAGATTATGAGAACGCTGAAGTTTATTTTAATAAAGCATTTAAATTAGGTTTAACTAAAGAGGCAAAAATTGGATTAGCAGTATTGAATCATAAAAAAGGAAATTTTCTAGAATCTAAACTTATTTACGATTCATTAACTATTAAAGAACAAAATTTTCTTTCCTATGATGATTTGGTTGTTTTTTCTTTAAATGAGTATAATTTAGGAAATGTAAATAAGGCAAAAGAGTATGTTATAACAGCTAAAAATAAAAATTCTAAAAGACCTGAAGCTTATGGATACCTTGGGAAATTTAGTTACGATGAATTTGATTATCATGCTGCTCAAGATTATTACAATAATGCTATAAAGTTTGCTGAAGATAAGTCTCCATACAGGGTTTGTTTAGCGAATTGTTATGCACAAACAGGAAATTATAGAACAGCAATATTAGTATTTAATAATCTAATAAAATCTGACCCAAATTATGCCAAAGCTCACTCAGCTAAAGCAATGTGTTTATTGAAAATTGATAAATATGATAAAGCATCGATTGAAATCGATGAAGCTATCAAGTTGGATCCGACAGAACCATTTAACTACATGAATAAGTCATATCTTTTATCAGCCTTAGCTTTGCATGAAGTTAGTGAAAATATAAAATCAGAACTTCTTGAAGATGCTTTAGAAAATATAAAGCTTGCTATGAACATTGATTCAACTGAAATAAGTACTCATTATAATAATAATTTAGCTTTAGTACACATGGAAATGGGGAACCTTGAAAAAAGCCTAGAGTTGCTTTCAATTGATACAAATAGAGTTACAATTAACAATACTGGGATTTATTTAGAAAAAATTGGCAATAAAGATGAAGCATACATAAAATACTGTCAATCATTATCAATAGATGCTAATTATGATGAAGCATTAAAAAACAAAAATAGATTAGAGTCAAACAGTTCAAGAAAGAACAAAAAATGGCAAACATATTGGATATTTTTAACCAATGATTTGTTTGAAATTGATGGACATTCATTTTCAGAAGAAAAATATTCATTAAATCAAATTGAATCACAATTGGAAAAGTTCAATTACTATTCTTTCAAATACAAAAAAACTAAAAAACCAACCACCATTAAAAAAGATCCTATAGAACAAAAAGTAAAAATTAAATATAACCTAAGTCAGTGTATATCTTTAAATAATTAATTAATTTGAAGTTTAAAATTAAAAAATGAGCATTGATTTAGGACTTCAAGATTTGTATAAAGATAATAGATCAAAAATAATGAAAATGGTAATGAACAATAGCGGCACTTATGATGATGCATGTGATGTATTGCAAGATGGAGTAATTGTGGTTTGGAAAAAGTTTAAGGGCATAAACCCAATAGAATTAACATGTTCTTTAAGTACTTATTTGTATTCGGTTTGTAGAAATATATGGCTTAATGAATTAAGAAAACGAAATAAATCAGAACTAAAATTATTAAATGAATCTATTGTTGAAAAAACTCCAGATCAAGATGAAATTGATGCTTTAATGGCAAAAGAAAAAATGATCAAATTGGTTGAAAAAGGAATGGAAGGTTTGGGAAAAACATGCAAGGATTTATTAAAGTTAAAATACTTTAAAGATTTATCCATGGAAAAGCTTGCTTTTGAACTAGGTTTATCAAATAAAAATGCAGCTAAAACCAAAAAATACAAATGTATTCAACAGCTTAAAAAAAAATTAATTTGATATGATAAATGAAAACGATATAGAATTAATTGATAATTATTTGGAAGGCAAACTTTCAAGTGTTGAAATTGAAGCATTTGAAAAAAGACTGATTAAAGATGTTGATTTCAAAAAAGAATTTGATATTATTTCTTCTATTGGCGATGCATTTCAAAAGGTTGACTTAAAAAAAGAACTTGATCAAATAGAACAGCAATTAAATAATGAAAATCCATACAACATAGAAAACAGTCAAAATTCAATAATTAATTTTTTGTTATATAAAAATAGAAGCTTTTCTATTGCTGCAGGATTCGCTTTATTAATATTTGGTGGGTATTTTTTCTATAATTTTAACTCAACTACCAAAAGCAATAATCATAATGTTAATCCTGTAATGGGCGATGGTATAAATGATAAAAAAATGAATAATAAAAAAATGGAAGACGATACAATTTCTTTTGAAATTGATGGCAATGAAGAATTAATTAATACTATCTTAAAAAGTGATTAAACTTTATTTAAATAATTTATAATGTTGAGAATATCAAAAAGCCTTAAAAGCAAATGAAGATGACTTAGACGAAAAGGAAAAGATTCAGGAACTAATAAGAGTCAATTGTAATAAATAATTCAACGGAACTTAATACCCAAAATCAGTAGTCCAATAATGTGTATAAGGACTATCATCAACTTTTACATAACCAACACCAATTCTAGTCCAATTTTCATCAAACATATTTCTGTTATGCCCAGGACTATTAAACCATTGAGTGTATGTACTTTCAGCATTATCTCTGCCAGCAGCAATGTTTTCAGCATTACAAGATCCAAAAACTCTTATTCTGTCAAATGTTCCACAAACTTTTACAAGATTACCATTATTATTTCTATCGTAACTTGCATGCTCAAAATATTCTTGAACACCCATATCGTATGAGTGGTATCTTGCGGCTCTGCATAAATTTTCATCTATTTCAAGAATAGAAAGTCCTTTTCTTTTTCTTTCTTGATTAAGGATTTCAACAAATTTCATTTCTTCATTTATGTTTGAAGAAGGCACATTTTCCTGACCGCTAGGTTTCCCAAAAGCACTGTATTTCGCTGGATTTGAATTATTGTTAGATTCATTTAGTAGCAATTCATTATTATCTAGAATATTATCATCCTTATTATCTTCACTAATTGACATCCCATACTTCATGGGTTCAATATTGTTTTTTAAAATTTCAAAGCTGTCCCTACTAATTTGAATAGGCTCCCCAATAAGTACTTCAACATGTTTAATTTCCTCTATTTTTTCTTTAGAAAGTTCATTTTTGTTTTCATCATTTTTTTCATTTGAACATGAACCTAAAACACCTATTGCTAATAAAATTATAAGATTTTTCATTTTTAAGTTTATTTAAAATTAATAATTAAAATTTAAGACCCATTATACAGACATCGTCAACTTGTTCTTCATTGCCTTTCCAGTTTGTAAATTCTGATTTTATTGAAAAATATTGATCTTCTAAAGATCGGTTGTATATGTTCAATAAAAATTGTTTAAAACGTTTCGACATGTATTTTTTTCCTTTTTCGCCACCAAATTGATCTTGAAACCCATCCGAATATAAGAAAATAGAATCATTTGGTTTAATTTTAATGGTATGCTTATCAAATGGTTTGTTTTCTCCTGAATACAAAGCTATCGGTTGTGAATTGGCTTTTATTTCATTTATTTCATTATTAGTGATGTGTATTAGAGGGTTAAAAGCTCCAGAATAATCTAATTTCATGGTTTGTTTATCAAAACAACAAAGCGCCATATGCATGCCATCTTTGTTCTCATTTTCAACACCTTCTTCATTTAATAATGTAGTGATTTTATTTCTCATATTTTCCAAGATAACATCTGTATCATAAACCTTTTTTTCTACAATATTTTCATTTAAAAGTGCATTTCCTATCATGCTAACCATTGCTCCAGGAACACCATGACCAGTACAATCAGCAACAGTAAAAAATATTTTCCCACAATTGGTTTCGTGAGCCCAATAAAAATCTCCTGAAACAACATCTTTTGGTTTGTAAAAAACAAAACTATTCGGCAAAATTTTATTTATATACGATTTTGAAATAAGCAAAGCATCTTGAATTTTTTTTGCATAGTTGATGCTGTCTTTAATTTCTTTATGAATAAGGTTTAGCTCTTTGTGAGATTCATCTAATTCAACGTGTTGTAAACTAATTATTGATTTTTGTTTTTTAGTTTTTTTGTAGTTAATAAATACTATAATAAGAAATATACTTATTGATGAAGTTATTATAAATAGGGCGATGTTTAATGTTTTTTCTCTTCGTGTTTTCTCTTTTTCAAGCAATAAATTTTTTTCATTTTCAAGTGCAGAAAGTCGTTGTTTGTTTTCATATTCTTGAATTTTTAATTTGATATCATTAGAAAGAATTTTGTCTTTTGCAGACATTTTAGATAGAGTGTCTTTCGTTTTTGAAAATAGTTCGTGCATTTTCAATGCATTTAAAATATCCCCATTAATTTTGTAGTATTTATGTAAATTTTTGCTGCAATTTTTAATTAAATCAAGCAACGATTTTTCTTTAGCTATTTTTAATGCATAAGTTGAACTTGAGATGGCTTTTTTTATGTCTCCCATTTTAAAATAAACCTCTCCAATGTATATTTTTGAATTGGCTATATTGACTAAATCATTACTTTTTTTACTTATAAGAAGACTTTTTGTATGATATTCTAAAGATTTTTTAAATTCTTTTTTTTGAAAGAAAACATCAGCAATATTACTGTATGATGATGATAAGCCATTTGTATCATTAATCGCCTCTCTAATTCGTAAACTTTTGTAAAAAAAATCTTTGGCTGTTTCATAATCTTTTTGAGCACTATATATTGAACCTAAGTTATTTAAAACATTTGCCATTCCTGAACTATCATTCAAATGTTTTTTTAGTTCTAAACTTTTGTTATTGAATTGAATAGCTTTGGATTTAGATCCATCATAATAAAATATCCTACCAAGGTTTAAATAAGATTTTGCCAAACTTGATGAATCATCAATTTCTTTATCTATTTTAAATCCCTTATCATAGTTTTCATATGCTTTATCATTTTGTCCATGATCCTCTTGATAAATCGCTCTGTCTCTATAACTTTGAGATAGAGCTTTTTTAAATATTTTACGCTTATTTTTGGCTAGATTTTTATTATTTAAATTATAATTACATATTGTTTCTATCTGGATATTTGTATAAAAAATTTCCAAATCAGTTTTATCTTTTAAAATCCTTAAGTTTACTAATTCTTGTAATATCTCAATCTTTTCAATATCAGATTTGGCTGTTTTATAAGACGAACTTAAAGAATCAATTTCATTTTGATATTTTTCTTTTTGAGATTGACAAATTATTTCATGACCGATTGCTGATAAAAGAAAAATAAGTATTAAAAAACGATATAATTTAATCATTATCAAGAATTTCAATATCAGTTGATTCACCAACTTTTAGTAGATCTAATTCATTGAAATAATTCATTACATCATCCAATTTATTTTGGTTCGTTTTTTTAGTTTCTTCAATAAAACCTAAGGCATCTTTATTAATTAGTTCCCCATTTGAAAATTCAGCTTTAAACCATTTATTCTCATAGGGATTAAAATAATAACCGGATCCATCTTCTTTTCCATTTTTCCATGTTCCAGTATAACTAGCACCATTTTTATAATGTTTTAATCCATAACCGTTTATTTGCCCATCTTTAAAATTTCCTTCAATTCTTGAACCATCATTGTTTTTTTTATGACCATAGCCATTTAAGCAATCTCCGTAATAACAAGTGTAATTCGAATGAACACTTTTTTTGAAATCATATACTGAAATAAAATGTAACTCTACAATGTAATTCAATATGTCGCTGTATCTTACCCAGTTATACCCATTATCTCCATAATTCTTCCCCCAACTGTTCATGATTTCAAAAGAACCACCATATTTATTATCATCATAACCAATAATGCAAACGGCATGGCCGCTTGCTAAACTATCATCTTTTGAAGGAGCCCAAAGTCCGTTACTTGCTATATTTCTGAGCGATTTTGTAGTATTCATTCCAAGAATTATAGGTAAGTCGTCATATAAAGACTTTTTAAGCATATTTATTTTTTCACTATTTGTATTCTCATACCAGTTTTCAGGTGGTGTATTTGACATTTTAATAATAAATGGAATTGCATATCCTTTAGATACTGAACTAATTGCGCTGTTACATTTAGTTTTTTCAGGCAATAACATTTTTTTACAACCGTTGTTCTTCAAAACTTCCATGGCATCAACAATTGATGTGCCTTCCATGCAATCATTTTTATTATTTTCTGAAATTAATGAGTAAATAAAATTAGGATCAAAAGAGTAAAGAAATTTTTCATTTTCTTTAGTAATATCAAATTTTGAGTTAAAAATTGTAGACATTGCTCCATAAGCTGAAGCCCAACCAACACATGTTAATCCTTTTTGTGTTAAAACTGGTGGGCAAAACTTTCTTAGTGAATATTTTTCTGGAAGATTATCCGTAAAACCAAGTTGATCCATTTCCAAAGGTTCTTCATCAGTATATCTTTCTTTATCAAAACGAACTCCCTGAGATAAATTTACTAAAACAGACAGATTAAATAAAACTAATAAAAAATAGTTTTTCATATTGGCTAATTTAATAA
The DNA here is from genome assembly GCA_002723085.1 of Crocinitomicaceae bacterium. Classification (GTDB taxonomy): domain Bacteria; phylum Bacteroidota; class Bacteroidia; order Flavobacteriales_D; family Parvicellaceae. The sequence continues at coordinate 20,274 of PBNK01000029.1, forward strand.
TAATCAAATTAACGATTTATAAAACCTCCTAAATTTTAACTATCATTGCTTTTTTGATTTTTTAAAATACTTATGAGACTAATTTATAGTTTAATATTTTGTTTGATTACAATTATTTCCTTTACTCAAAAGGGCCAACTTATTGGAAAAGTAATTGATGAAAAATCTAATAATCCGATGTCCTATGTAACGGTAAGTTTACATAACCAAAATGATTCCCTATTAATTACAGGTGGTATTACTAACTCCGAAGGTGAATTTAATATTAAGGATATTGAACTAGGAAATATATATCTATTCAAATGTTCTTTTATTGGTTATCAATCCATTTTTAAAAAATTAGATTTTTCAAAAAGCAAATCCATTAACTTGGAAAATGTTATGCTTTCTGTATCAAATGAAGTTTTAGATGGGGTAGAGGTATTGGCAGACAAACCTTTCGTGACCTATGAAATAGACAAAAAAGTAGTTAATGTAGAAGCCATGAGCAATGTTGTTTCTCAAACTGCTGTTGAAGTTCTTGCCAACATTCCAAGCATATCTGTAGATATGGATGGAAATGTTTCTTTAAGAGGGTCTCAAGGATTTACTTTATTGATTAATGGACGTCCATCTGCAATGCCTCCATCTGATGCTTTACAATTAATACAAGCTTCTAACATAAAGGATATTGAAATTATTACCAACCCATCAGCTAAATACGATGCTGAAGGAACTTCAGGCATTATTAATGTTATTTTAAAGAAAAATAAATTAGAAGGGGTTTCTACATTGATTAACATAAACGGCAGCAATGCTGCAAATGGAACTGATTATTGGAATTATGGAGGAGACTTTCTTACAAGCATTAACAAAGGAAAAGTTAAATTTAATATAGGTGGGCAATTTGTAGATCCAAACAGGTTTAGGGATATTCAACAAATAAGACAAACTGTACTTGGTGTTGATACTTTCAGAATTGAGAGTGATGGTATACATAGGTATTTTGGAAAAAATTATGGTGGAAATGCAGCCATGGAATATTCGCCAAATGAAAGTAATTTTTTAAATATTGGCTTGAATGTTAGAAAGCGACAATGGAATGCAGCAGCCAATTACTTTTTTGATGAATATTCTAATGATTCCCTTTTGTATGATTATGAAAATAGAGAACGAACTTTAAGAGACTTTTTTGTTTTATCTGGTAGTATGGGTTATCAGCATTTGTTCAATAAAGATAAAGATCATTATTTTTCAATCACTTCTACCTATAATTTATATGATGGAAAAGAAGATGCTCAAACGGAATTTTTTAGTTTAGAAAACGATTTTCAAGGTGGTAATAGAAATACTGAATTTGGTCCATCAAATGCCATTAGAGTAAGTTTAGATTACCAAAAACCTCTTAAAAATAGTATGAAAATTCAACTAGGAGCCAGATCTGATTTTGGGTTTAGTAGAGACGATCAAGATGCTTTTGAGTATAGGTTTGATGTAGGAGAATACGTTCGATTAGATTCTTTTTCTACTGATGTTACCTATGTTCAAAACGTATATGCTGGCTATGGAATTTTAAATGGGGAATTCAAAGAAAAATTAGGTTATCAATTTGGAATTAGAGCTGAGTATACAGATCGTTTTATAGAAATGACCAACAGCAATTTAAATGCCACCATTCAAAGACTTAATTGGTTTCCTTCTGCTCACTTTTCTTATAAAATTGATGATAAAAACCAGTTAAAAGCTAGTGCCTCAAGAAGAATAAACAGGCCTAAAACTTGGCACTTAGAACCTTTTATCGCTTGGGAAGACCCATATACAGTACGACAAGGAAACCCTGACTTACTTCCAGAATATATCCAATCTTATGAGTTGGGTTACATTAAAGATTTAGAGAAAGGAAGTTTTTCTACAGAAATTTATTTCAGAAACGTAAACAACATTCGAGCAAGGATTCAAGAAGTATACGATACGAATGTCATTGTAAAACGTCCTGTAAACGCAGGTGTCTCACAAGCTTTAGGTGCTGAGTTTTCGTTCAACAAAAGGGTAAACAAATGGTGGAGTTTTAACGCTGGAGCCAATTTGTTTTATTATAAAATTACCGGACAAATTTCTGGATCAAGTTTAGATCAAGAGACTTTTACCTACAGAGGAAGGTGGTCCAACAGCTTTTTGCTTCCTAAAGATTTTAAAATTCAGTTTATTTCCAATTACATAGCAGATGTGGTTAGTGTTCAAGGTATTGATAAAGGATTTATTTCTTTTGATTTAGCATTAAAAAAAGATTTTAGTGAGGGAAAAATATCTTCAACTTTACAAATGAGAAACATACTTGCTACAGAAAGAAGAGAAACTTGGGTCGACACAGAGACTCTTTATTCATACAGAATGGCTACTCCAAGATGGTTAGTAGTGGCATTATCGGTTTCTTTCAGATTAAATAATTTTAGCAATACAGATAAAATTAAAACAGAAGAGGGTTCTGAGTTTTAATTAGATATATTGAACATTCCTTTTTTATTTTTCTTTCTATTTGAATTAATTAGCGGATTCAAGCCTCCACTGTATAAATTTCCATCATATTCTTTATAAAATTGACAAGAGGTTTGATTTTTTAATTTATAAGTTTTCTCCTTTTCAGCATTTGTTAAAATGCCATATTTCATAGATTTAATTATTATTGAAAATTCATTAATTCCATTTGTATGAGTTTTTAAATTAGAAATTGTAAAATCCTTACTGAATGCAAATGTCATCGATAAATTATTTGCTAAGGGCATTTTAAAACCTAATTTTAAATAAATAGATTCATATGGGTCGCTATCTGTTTTAATTCTTGTTGATTGCTGTCTATAAAATACACCAAAATTAAATGGTAAAAAATCAGTTTCAAATAACCCAATCTGAAGTGTTCTAAAAACACTTTGTTGTTGATAAAAAAAGGAATGTTTCATTATCCTAATTCCAGAAAACTGTTCAAATTCTCTATCATTCCACCATATTTCTCCATGAAAAGTATATTTTTTAGGAATAAAATAATTTGAGTACATAAAGTTGTCTTCTGATTTTACCATATTATGTGCTGCAAAACCTAACAAGATATAACGACTAAATTTTACATTTCTTTTTCTTTTTTCAGAACCTTCATTTTTATTCATTGTAATAAGAGTTCCAAAATGAAAATTATTTGAATTGTTTGAGAAATTTGTAGGGGCGATAAAAGAAGAATTATAAATGTCTCCATGAAGAGGGTGTAGTTCATCAAGAAAAATTAATCTTGACCAGTCAATAGACCTGGAATAGTTTTGATACTCCATAGCTAGTTTTAAAGACATGTTATTTTTATTTCTTTGATTTTTTATTAGTGGAATCATGTAGCTTATCCCTGATCTTATATAATTTGAATTTAAAAAACCTTCTCCTTCAATATTTCTTAAATAACAAATTGAAAAAGATGATCTTCTTGCAAATGGAGCTAATGGAGAGTCAAATGAAATAGATTGAGTTAAAAACTTACTTGTTACTGTTGGCCATTGTTGTCTAAGATTAAGCCCTAATGACCAAACGTTATTTATCCCAGATAACGCTGGATTCATATATATTGGATTCAAATTAAATTGACTAAAAACAGGCTCTTGACAATTAATTTTTTGATTTCCAAATAAAACTGATAACAAAAAAGCTAAATAGATATGTAGTTTTTTAATTTTCATCTTATTAAAGTAACTGTTCCTGTTTTTCGTACTTTTTCTTGATCGGAGTATTCTTTACCATCCCAAATGGAGCCATCTTTAAATACGGCTTTAATTTTCCAGACATATGCATCTTGCATTAGTAATTCACCATTGAATGTTCCATCCCACCATTCAACAGGTTGACCATCTTGGACTAATCTGCTTTCCCAAATTTTATTTCCGTATGTATCGAAAATTTCTAAGTGATAATCATCTAAACCACCTCTTAAACCTATTGCTTTTGGCATAAATTTTCTTAATTCAGGATTAGTGTGTTCTGGACAGAAAGCATTAGGGACAAACAATCCCTTTTCAAAAGAAACATAAATTTGTTTGATGAGACTGTCTTTACATTCATTATCTGCAATAGCAATTAGCTTAAAACTATAATATCCATCTTGATTATAAGAGTAAGAATAAACAGGATTTTCTAAAGTTGATGTATCATTAATATCAAAATACCATTCATAGTAATCAGCAAATACTGATTGGTTAAAAAATTCTATAACTCCTGCTCTTGGTTCTATTGGACTTATATTATTAATGAAATTAAAGTCAGCAATTGGAGAATTTTTTACATACACATATAAATTATTATTTGAAGTGTCGGAACAATTTCCAGTTGTATTGTAAGCGTATAATGTTATTGGATAGTATCCACTATCTTGAAATTGATAGTTAAAATAAATATCACTATATGTTATTCCATTACTTAAATTCCATGACAAAGAATCAGAAAATAAGCTAATAGATTCGAATGAAACGGAATCTCTTAAGCAAATGGTGTCTTCAGAAACAATAAAATTGGCAATTGGAGTATTGTAGACAATTATTGTGGTATCATAGTTGCTTTCGCACCCATAAATGTTTTGAGCATTTAAAATTACATTATATGTGCCAGCATTATAGTTAATAGTAGGATTTACCAAAACTGATGAATCACCATTTCCAAAGTACCAATTATATGCATTAGCTCCAGATGAGTTGTTGTAAAAGTTTACAGTTGCTGGTGGATAGCATAAATCTGTATGAGCAATATCAAAATTGGATAAGGGCAATGGATAAACATTTATATTAATTGAAGTTGAATCCTGACATCCATTTAAGCCAGTTGCTATAATTGAAGTTGTGAAATTTCCAGCATTTAAATAAGTGTGGGAACCATTAATAAAATTGTCATTATTACCATCTCCAAAGTCCCAATTGAAATAAGCAGCATTATTTGAATTATTATTAAAAACAACATTTAATGGCATGCATCCAAAACTTGGAGTTGCTGTTATATTGGGAATGGGTTTTATTAAGGATATTAATTCCATGCTATCAGCATTTTTACATCCATTTATTAGTGATGTTACTTGAAGTAATACCATATATGATCCAGAATCTTGATATGAGTGATTTGGATTGGTTAGGCTAGATGTGTTACCATCACCAAAACTCCAATCTGAAGAAACATTGATTGAATTGTTGTTAAAATAAAATGTTTCATCTTCACAAAGAATAGAGTCTGATACACCAAAATTAACATTTGGTAAAGGGTTCACTAAAATGGTTTGATATGTAGTGTCATAACTACATCCATCATTTACTGCAAATGAAACTTGAAAAGTTCCTGGATTATAAAATGTATGTGTAGGACTATATTGTGTTGAAAAGTTGCCATCCCCAAAATCCCATGAGAATGAAACATTGGGAGTTGTATATTGAGTAAAATCAACATCAAGAGGAACACAACCAGATGTTAAATTAGTATTGAAAAATGCATATACTTGATTAGGTAAAACTGTAATAGTATGATATGATGTGTCAGATCCACATTCATTTTCTGTAATTAGTGAAATGGTGTATGTAGTATCATATTGACCGTTGTAATAATATACATGTTGAAATCCCGAAGAAGATGAAGAGTCGGTATAAATAGCAAAACTACTGTCCCCGAAATCCCAATAAAAATTATCAGGGTTTCCATAACTTGTTTGAATAAATAAAAATGGATCAGGTGAACACTTTATGTCTAAATCTGTTGCAAATATTGAGCTAGGAGAAGGATTAACTAAAACACTGTCAAAAGCAGTATCAATTCCACATAAGTTATTAACTATTAAAGTTATGTAATATGTGGTGTCATGATATACACTAGATAAATATAAAACAGGGTCAGGTAGTGAATCAATTGAGGATTGTCCATTTCCAAGGTCCCATTGGAAGTTTAAATAATTTCCCTGTGAACTATTATTAAAATCAACTAAAAGTGGTCCACATCCCGAATCAATCAGAGATATAATTGCTGATGGTGGTTTTATTACTTGAACTGATTCTGTAATTGAATCATAACAACCATAAGATGATTCGTTAATTAATTTAATATCAAAAAAGCCCGTGTCAGAAAATGTGTAAGTAAGATTTTGATTATTTGAGTTAAAGCCATTTGAGATTTCCCAATAATTATTAAAACTATTTACACTTTGATTATTGAATATAGATTGATTATTAATACATATTATCGAGTCAAAAGAAAAACTAGGTATTGGTAATGGGTTTATAGTTATTGAAATAGTATCTGAATTTAAACAATGTGTAATAGGGTTAATATATTGATATATTAGTTCGTGAATTCCAACCCCAGCATTTGAAGGACTGAAATTTCCAGTTAAAGAGTCAATGAAATTTGAATTATACCAAAATCCTCCAATTGGAGAAGCAGACAAAACTGTATCTGAGTTGGAAATACATAATGAAAAGTCATTTCCGCAATTAACAATTGGAAGGGGATGAATGATTACTTCAACAGTATCTGTAGTTAAACAGTTTCCGATACCGAAATTATATATAAAATCAAAAGAACCATCAATATTTACGCCATAATATCCGCCAGGTAAAATTCCATTGCCAGACCAAGTTCCACCAAAGGGCAATCCAGTTAGAAAAATAGCACCAGTATCTACGCAGACTTCAAAATCTAGGCCAGCGTTTGCATTAATAGGGTCAATGACTGTAATGGACATAGTATCAGAATTTACACAGCCGTTTGCATCGGTATATGTGTAAATGTTATCGAATGTTCCAATGCCATCAGGGTCAAAACCGCCTAACGTATCCATGTGAATGCCTGACCATGACCAAGTTCCACCAGATCCAGAAGGTTGACCTGTGAAATATACCGCACCTGGTTGATTACAAAGTGTAGTGTCATTGCCAGCATTAACAATAGGAAGAGGATTAACAGTAATAACAAGAGAGTCAATATTTTCACAAGAATTAGTGTCTGTAAATGAGTAAAAAACAGTGTGATCACCTGCACCAGCATTAGCTGGGTCAAAATCACCGTTAGTATTAATATTATTACCGAACCAGTATCCATTAGCAGGATTACCAGAAAGGTTTTGAATGACATCGTCAATGCAAAAATTTGTATCAATACCAGCGTTAACAACAGGTAGTGGGTTAACTAAGAGCGTAACTGAATCGTTAGTTTCACAATTACCAGACCCAAATGAGTATATAAATTGAAATGAACTATCATGAATAACATTATAATATCCACCAGGTAAAATTCCATTTCCAGACCAAGTTCCACCAAAGGGTAATCCAGTCAGAAAAATAGCACCAGTATCTACGCAGACTTCAAAATCTAGGCCAGCGTTTGCATTAGTAGGATCAATAACGGTAATGGTCATGGTATCAGAGTTTACACAGCCGTTAGCATCGGTATATGTGTAAA
>PBNK01000030.1 GCA_002723085.1 Crocinitomicaceae bacterium
TCTGCAATTTCAGAAAAAACCTTAATAGTTGAATGGATCTGTGGACCTAAAATCACCGGGGTGTTTTCTTTGATAATTCCTCCTTTTTCAAAAGCTATTTTTTCAACAGAATCTCCAAGTATATTTTGATGATCCAACCCAATGGTGGTGATAACAGAAAGCATCGGCTTTATTATGTTGGTGGAGTCTAATCTTCCTCCTAAGCCAGTTTCAATTATGCATATGTCTGTTTTTTCATTTTCAAAATAGGAAAAGGCTAGGGCGGTGGTCCACTCAAAAAAAGAAATGCCTAGCTTTTCAAATTTTATTTTATTGTTATTTACAAAATCAAGTATGAATTTTTCTTCAATAGTTTTTCCATTTATTTTGATTCGTTCTTTAAAATCAATCAAGTGCGGTGAGGTAAAAATACCAACTTTGTAACCAGCTTCTTGTAATATTGAAGCCATAATATGGCTTACTGAGCCCTTCCCATTTGTGCCAGCAATATGTACACATTTTAACTTTTCTTCAGGACGGTTTAAAAGGGTAGATAATATTTTGATATTGGTTAAGTCAGCTTTGTATGCTTTATTTCCAATTTTTTGATATTGAGGAAATTTTGAAAAAAGATATCGAGTTACCTCAAGATAGGCGTTCATTATATCTGAAGATATTGGATTCTTTTAGATAAAATGTCTTTTTCAGATCCTTTAGATGAAGGGGTGAATTTAAATTTATTTTTACAGTCGTTTTCTATAAATCTTTTATCTCCACTTGTCAATGTAACTGTTGTTTTAGAATGGGGGTATAAAGCTTTTGTGCTTATTACATTTCCGTCAGCATCAATAGTAAATTGAACCATTACATAACCCACCCAGTTTTTTGGATTAGCTAATTCTGGGGTGCCAACAACTTGTCTTCCTTTACCATCTCCAAGACCTCCTCCTGTATTTGGTCCTTTCCCAGTACCTATTCCTGATCCTTCACCTTGCCCGTTTCCTGAACTGTTATTCCCACCACCTTGTCCAAATGCTCCAGTTAAATTGTATTTAGCTTGTTCTACAGGTTCCGATACTTCTTCATCGGGTGTTTTACTAGGGGTGTTTGATGTGCTAGTTGTTGTGCTTACAGGAGATTCTTCCTGAGTTATTTCCTTAGGTGCAGGATTTTCAGCAACAGTTTGTTTGGTCGAAGAACTGCTGCTTCCTTGTCTTCCTCCCCCTTGTTCACTAAAGTCTAAAGTAACAACTTCTTCTAAAGTAAATTGAGGTGGATTTTGAATTCCTTCACATGATTTATTAAAAACAATAATAGCAAATAGACCACTATGCATTAATATGCTAATAATCCACCCAATTCTATTGTCATTTTTTTTAATAAACTCCATTTATTTACTTCCTCTTGTTTTAATAACGACTTTTAGCTTGTTTTGTTTTGCAATACGTATAATTTCATATGCAGATGACCTATCTGTTTCCTTATCAGCAAGTAATTCTATAGCCTTATTTTCACCTATTATTTTATTTAATTCGGCTCCAATTTGATTTGAATTATAAGGATTTGAATTGCTATTCAAAAAGAATTCATTATTGGCATTTATATATATTTTTACTGGTGAAGTTAAAGATGGGTCTCCGCTTCCTTCAGGTAATTTTATTTCATGAGATGTGTTTACTAGTGTTGAAATGATAATGAAGAAAATAAGCAATAGAAAAACCAAGTCGGTCATAGATGACATTCCTCCTTCTATTTTTATTTTATTTGACGATTTCATTATTTTTTAGCTCCGTTTATAGAAATTTTAAAATTATTTTGTTTGGCAATATCTATTATAAAAACTGAAGCTTCCCATGAACTTTTATCGCTCCCATAAAGAGAAATAATGCTATCCTTACCAATTTCTTTTAGAATTACTTTTTTTATTTCTTGACTTGAAATAGGTGTTTTTTTCTTATCGACCAAAAATTCGTTATTGTCATTGATGTTAATGGTTAGAATTTTTTTGTCTGATTTTGCACCTCCATTTTGGGGAACATCAATATTTACACCAGCCGTTATCATTGTTGAAATCACAATGAAAAAGATTAACAGTAAAAAAACAAGGTCGGTCATGGTGGACATTCCACCTTCCATTTTTATTTTATTTTCAGAACGAAAATTCATTTATTTTCCAGGAGCTTCAAGAATATCAATAAACTCAATAGAAGCACCCTCCATATTGTGAATGACTTTTTCTACTTTACTTACTAAATAATTATAAGCAACATAGGCAATAATTCCTACAATTAATCCACCAACAGTAGTAATCATAGCTTCCATTATACCTCCTGATAAGCTTGCAATCTCAAAAGTTTCTTCTTTGGACATATTTTGAAAAACTTTTACCATACCTAGAACAGTTCCTAAAAAGCCAAGCATTGGGGCTACTCCAGAAATTGTAGCTAGCATTGATAGTCTTCTTTCTAGTTTGCTGATTTGTAGTTTTCCAACATTTTCAATTGAAGTAGTAATGTCTTTCATGGGTTTTCCAACTCGACTAATTCCTTTTTCAACCATTCTAGCAATTGGGTTTTCAGATGTTTGACACAATTGTTTAGCTTCTGAAAGATTTCCTTTACTAACAAGTTCATTAATTTTTTGCATGAAATCTTTTTTCCCTTTTAAAGCTCTTTGAACAGCCATAAACCTTTCAATAAAGACATAAATTGCTACTATTGAAAAAATAAATAGTAAGGACATTACTATTAAACTTGTTAAGCTATATTCTTGACTAGCTGAATCATAACCCCATACTAATTGCCATAATGATATTTGTTCAGTAGGAGTTGCGGATTGTAAAGTGTCGCTTATTTCAGCGCCTGCATCTTGTATTTTATACAAGAAATTAAATAAGTTTAAATTCATTGTTTAAAGATTTTTAGTGAAAATAATTATTTGGTGCTTAGAAAATGTATTGTTGTAAAAATAGAAATGAACCGGCACCTGTTAAATACCCAATTAATGCTAGCCACCCTATTTTTCTCAAATACCAGAAAAATGATATTTTTTCCATTCCCATGGCAACTACACCAGCTGCTGAACCTATAATTAACATGCTTCCTCCAGTTCCTGCAGCATAAGCTATAAAGTGCCAAGATGGATCATCTTTAATAAATTCAAACATTCCCATGCTTGCAGCAACTAAAGGAACATTGTCTATTACAGCAGATCCGCCTCCTAAAAGCATTACAAAAACATTCAAAGGCATTGCGTTTTGTACATCTTTTCCAAATGTGAAAATTAACCCTAAGGATTCTAGAGCTGCTACAGTCATTAAAATACCTAGAAAAAATAAAATTGAAGGCATTTCAATTTTGGATAGGGCCCCAAAAGTAGGGCTTTGATGATGTCCGTTTTCATTACTGCTTACTTCATTTTTAATGCTAGACATGCTAAATTGTCTTGAGCTGATAACTTCGGCTATTAATGCTACAATTGATAAAGAAAGCATCATGCCAATATAAGGAGGTAAATGAGTAAGAGTTTTAAAAATAGGTACAAAAACAATTAACGTTAAGCCTAAATAAAGCATTAGTGGCCCTTTGCTGTTTTCTTCTCCTTCGTTACTTGGAGCTTCAAAATTCCCTCTAAATGGTTTCATTAAACTGGCTATTAAAGTAGGGACTAGCATACATAAGAATGAGGGGAGAATTAAATACTTGATTAATTCTAAAGTTGAAACTTTTTCTCCCATCCAAAGCATGGTAGTGGTAACATCTCCTATTGGAGACCATGCACCACCAGCGTTAGCTGCTATTATTATTAAACCAGCAAACCAAATTCTGTCTTTATTATCAGGAACTAATTTTCTTAGAATGGTAATAAGAACAATGGTTGCAGTTAGGTTGTCAATTATTGCTGATAAAATAAAAGCCAATATGCACATTATCCATAGTAAAGTTGACTTTTTATTTGTTTTTATGAACCTTTTAATAGTAGAGAATCCGTTAAAATGATCTATAATTTCAACAATTGTCATTGCTCCAACAAGGAAAATTAATATTTCACAAGTTTTTCCAAAATGATGAAGTAATGTAGATTCCATAACTCCCATTTTATTATCATGTAATAAATCAGCAAAGTTCTCTGTGCCATGAGTTCCGTTCATTAAGCTATGCTTGGCAGAATCGAACCAAGTTTCAAAACCATCAATACCAATGGCTACACAAGCCCAAGCCAAAGCCATCATTAGTAAAGCAGGAACAAGTTTATCAACTTTTAAACTGTGTTCAAGAGTAATAGCTAAATAACCGAGAATAAAAATGACAACTATTATTGTTTCCATTTGAGTTTAAATTAATTGGGTTAATGCAATTTCAAAAGCAGTTTTAGAAATTTTAGTTTTTGAATTGTTTGTTTTGTGTGAATTTTCAAGAGCTTTCTTTATGGTGTTTGAAGTGTCAATAAAAATACTTTCATCTTCAATTTTGTTTAAATCGTTCCCCATCAAATATGCAAAAACTCTAGCCATACCACAATTTGATATAAAATCAGGAATGACACTAATTTTTTCGTCAGTATAATCCGCAATAGGCCCAAAAAATATTTCTGGATCAGCAAATGGAACGTTTGCACCAGCGGCAACAACTTCTATTCCAGTTTTAATCATCCGGTCAATTTGATCTTTTGTGATTAGTCTTGAAGCTGCACAAGGGATAAATACTTCTGCTTCAAGATCCCATATTTTTTCATTTACTTCATCAAAAGATAGCATGTTTTCAGCATGTAATGCATTTCCATTTTTGTTGAGAAACAGATTTCTTATTTCTTCAAAACTAAAACCATCTTGATTAATTAAACCTCCGGCCTTATCAATTATTCCAACAATTTTAGCTCCTTCTTGAGCTAAATAATATGCTCCAGCTGATCCAACATTTCCCCAACCCTGGACAATTACTTTTTTACCATTTAAATTCCCACCATATATGTCATAATAATGTTTTACAGATTCAGCAACACCATATCCTGTAATCATATCAGCTACAACATATTTTCTGTCAATGTCTGGTGAATACTTTGTGTCTTCAATAGCCTTTAAAACACCTTGTCTTAATTGGCCTATTCTGTTAATTTTTTGTGCTTCTCTTGGTTGGTAATGCCCATTAAATACACCTTCCTGAGGATGCCAAACTCCACAATCTTCAGTTATTGGTATAACTTCGTGAATTTCATCAACATTTAAATCTCCTCCAGTTCCATAATAATGTTTAAGTAAAGGAGTTACAGCTTGGTACCATCTTCTTAATACTCCATCTTTTCTTGGGTCGTTTGGGTCAAAATTTATTCCTGATTTAGCTCCGCCAATAGGGGGGCCAGAAACAGTGAATTTAACTTCCATTGTTTTAGCTAATGAAGTTACTTCGTGCTGATCTAATCCAACTCTCATCCTTGTGCCGCCACCAGCAGCACCCCCTCTCAATGAGTTTATAACAACCCACCCTTTTGCTTCAGTTTCTGAATCTTGCCAATTGAAAACAATTTCTGGTGTTTTATTTTCAAATTTATTTAGTAATTCTTTCATAGTTAAAAGTCAAATTTTCAATGGCAAATGTAAAAAAATATACATCTTATTTTGCAGTTTGTTGATATTAACAAAGTCAAATTTTTTAAGGGTAATGAATTATTCCTGATTTTAAGTTTTTTGAGGCTCCAGTTACTGATGAATATGTATTTTCTATTTCCAATATTCGAAGTAGACCAAGAAATGCAAATATTAATGCTTCTTTATAGTCAATAAGCACATCATTTGGTAGTTTAACATCAATGTTAAATGTGTTTTTTAATGTATTTATCCAAAATGAATTGTATGCTCCACCACCAGTAATAAGTGTTTTTTTATTATTTTTTACAATTTTGTTAATTGAATAACATAAATGATATCCAGCTGTGTGTAATTTGTCTTCTGTTTTGATTTTAAATTGATCAATAATTGGATAATACCAATTGTTAAAATCTTCTTTTGCAATAGATTTTGGGAATTTTTTAGAAAAAAACGGTAAGCTTTCGATTTCATTAAATAATTTCATGTTTAATTTTCCTGATTGAGCTAATTTTCCATTTTCATCATAGTTTGCACCTTTTTTCTGCATAAGATAATTACTAATCATATTTGCAAACCCAATGTCTCCTGCAATTCTTTCAGATTGATTGTTAAAAGAGATGTTAGCTATTCCTCCTAAATTTAAACAATAATCATATTCTTTAAATAATAATTCATCTCCAACTGGTACTAATGGAGCGCCTTGGCCCCCAAACGCAATATCTAGTGTTCGAAAGTCATTAACTACTTTAATGTTAGTTTTGCTTGCTATACTTGCTCCACACCCAAGTTGAAAAGTAAGTTTTTTATCAGGTTGATGAAAAATAGTATGGCCATGAGAGGCAATTGCGTCAATTTTTAATAAATCTATCTTTTTGTGTTCAATAAATTTGGTTATTAATATTCCTAAATAATCCCCATATTCTTTATGTTTAATGAGTATTTCATTTGCACTTAGTTCCTGACTTTTATTTAAAATATTAAGCCATTTTTTTGAATATTTAACGCAGGAGTAATTATGTATTTTATATTTCCAATTAGCATCTTTATTAAATGAAACATGAACAATGTCTACTCCATCTAAAGAGGTTCCAGACATAAGGCCAATAATGTTGTATTTTTTCACAAAAAAGAATTAACAAATTCAGTGAACCCTAATATATGATTAAATTTATAGCTTTGCATACTAAATTTAACCTATTATGAATTTTGAATTAACTGAAGAACAAATAGCAGTAAGAGATGCTGCTAGAGATTTTGCAATCAATGAATGCAAGGAAGGTGTAATTGATCGCGATCGTGATCAAGTTGTAGGACATGAGCAGCTAAAAAAATTAGGTGAGCTTGGTTTTATGGGAATGATGGTTGATCCAAAGTATGGAGGTAGCGGAATGGATACATTAAGTTACGTACTTGCTATGGAGGAAATTTCTAAGATTGATGCTTCTATTTCTGTAGCTATGTCAGTTAATAACAGTCTTGTTTGTTGGGGTTTAGAATCATTTGGTTCTGAGGGTCAAAAACAAAAGTATTTATTGCCCTTGGCTACTGGTAAAAAAATTGGAGCTTTTTGTTTGTCTGAGCCTGAAGCTGGTTCAGATGCAACTTCTCAAAGAACAACAGCAATTGATAAGGGAGATCATTACTTGCTTAATGGAACTAAAAATTGGATCACTAACGGAAGCACTGCATCAACATATTTAGTAATTGCTCAAACAGATGCTGATAAAGGTCATAGGGGAATTAATGCTTTTATAGTTGAAAAAGGTTGGCCGGGTTTTGAGATAAGTGCAAAGGAAGATAAACTTGGAATTAGAGGAAGCGATACTCATACTTTAGTTTTTACTGATGTTAAAGTTCCTAAAGAAAACAGAATAGGTGAAGATGGTTTTGGGTTTAAATTTGCAATGAAAACACTCTCTGGTGGAAGAATAGGAATTGCTGCTCAAGCTTTAGGAATTGCTGCTGGTGCTTATGAATTGTCATTAGCTTATTCAAAAGAAAGAGAAACTTTTGGCAAACCTATTTCAGAACATCAAGCTATTCAGTTTAAACTTGCTGATATGGCTTTAGAAATTGATGCTGCAAGATTATTGGTTCATAGGGCAGCATGGCATAAAGATAATGGTATGGATTATTCAGTATCTGGAGCAATGGCTAAGTTAAATGCTTCTGAAGTTGCTATGAAAACAACAGTTGAAGCAGTACAAATACATGGCGGATATGGTTATGTTAAAGAGTATCATGTAGAACGTTTAATGAGGGATGCTAAAATCACGCAGATTTATGAAGGAACTTCTGAAATACAACGTATTGTAATAGCAAGAAACATTCTTAAGGATTAATTGAAAGAAATGTTGATTAATAAAAAAAGGGAAGCATGCTTCCCTTTTTTTTGATTAAAAGTATTGTTTATCTAAAAATACCTAGTCCAGTTGGGCTTCCAATTCTATCCATAGCACATCTGAAGCCAATTGTGGCAGTTGATCTATCTTGTTCTAGGAATCTTCTAGTTCCAGGACTTAAATAATATGCTCTATCTTTCCAAGAAGCGCCTTTATAAACTCTAGAATTATCTGAAATTAGTGATGAAGCAGTTCCACCAGGACCTGGTACATATTTCTCTTTTCCTCTTTGATACATTGCCCAGTCTTCATTTCTTTGGCCTTGCTCAGCTAGTTTAAAAAACTCTTCATTACCTTCAGCTGGATAAAAAATTGATGATTTCAAATCCCCATCTAAATAGTCAATGTTATCAGCTATCCTGTAATTGCTCCTTTTAAGGTTTTCTTCAGCAGTTACTTCTCTCATTTGAACATTTCCAGGTGTATTTATAATATAATCGGAGATGCCTTTTCTTAGCATTGGGCATATTTGAATTAAATACCCTTCAAGATCAGGGTCGTTTTCAACTTTAGAGACAAATTCATCAAATACATCTTCAAGTAGAATTTGAATTTGTTCAGACGCTTTTCGTTCTTGTTTAGTTTCCATAAACTTTTTAGCTTCAACTATTAATTGATCAATACGTCTTAAAAGTTGTGCTTCAGTAGAATCTATTTTCTTTTTGTTTGGTACATAACCATAATTTCTATCTGCTTTTCCTTTTCTTTCAGATTTAAACTCTTCTATGTATTGTTCAATACCATAAATATCATATATAGCTGCATCATATTTTTCAGCAACTGATCCAGAAGCATCTAAAACTTTAGTTTTAAATACGTTACCTCTAAAAGGTCTGAATTCATCCGCATCTTCAGAAGTAAGAGGCCTGTAAACATCTAAAACCCATTCACTTACATTCCCAGCCATATTATAAAGACCATAGTCATTAGGCCAATAAGAATAAGCAGGAGCAGTAACGTCAGCATTGTCATTTAAATGCCCAGAAACACCCATGTAATCTCCTCTACCTCTAACAAAGTTAGCCAGCATGTCACCTTGATAATTTTCCTGAGGATTTCTTACCCAATGACCATCCCAAGGGTATAATCTTCTTTCTATAATTCTTTCATCAAGAGTGTTTCCAATTAGGCCATATGCTGCAAATTCCCATTCGGCTTCAGTTGGTAACCTGTATCTTGGAAGTAATATACCATCTTCCATTCTCACATTTCTAGTTGCTAAATTACGAGCTTTAAATTTTCCAGTATTTGGGTCTAGAGCAGCCCCCATGTTAGGGTCTAAATTAGCAATTTGGCCTTGAGGGTTTAACCCTTCTTGATATTGCCCTGCAAGGTAAGAATCAGTTGTAAAAGGATTATCATGTTGAACAGGATTCATAACTAAAACCCCTTCACGAATTAAAATATATTCATTAACACGATCAGTTCTCCAAGCAGCAAAATCATTTGCTTGATTCCATGATACCCCAACTACTGGATAATCTCTGTAAGCAGGGTGTCTTAAGTAATATTCAACATAAGTTTCATTATTTCCCATTTTTTCTCTCCATGATAAGGTGTCAGGAAGAGCTTTTTTGTAAATCATTGGATATGAAATATATGTTCTATTTATCCAATATAGATACTCACACCAATTATAGTTCGTAATTTCAGTTTCATCCATATAGAAAGAGGAAACGGTGACTCTTCTTGGAACATTATGATTTTCAAAGGTTACATCTTGTTCAACTTGACCCATGGTGAAAGTACCACCTTCAATAAGAATTAAACCAGGCCCAGTTTCTTGCTCCCCATAAGGAACTTTTTGAAATCCACCATTTCGTGGGTTATTATAATCCCATCCAGTGATGTTTGAAGTTTCATATTCAGTTGAACAACCAACAATAAAAAGCAAGCTTATTGCTAAAATATTAATAATCCAAAAATTATTCTTTCTCATAATATTATATTAATCTGAATGGCTCTAAACGTAGACCATTGCTACAAAGTTACAAAATTAACTGATTTTCTTAGAATGAAGGACAACTTATTGTTCGATATGTTCTTTTTTTAGGTTTGCAAACAAAGTTTAACTGAAGTGAAAGTTCGTGTGAGCCAGATGAAGCCATTGATAATTTAGATACAGTTACATCATAACTATACCCAAATTTCACTTGCCCCATTTCTAATCCAACTAATAAAATAAATGCGTCTTGATTCCTATACCATATTCCACCTACAATAGGGCCTTTAGAAAGGTAGATGCCCATATTTATTTGCTGAAAACTCCCTTGCTTTCTGTAGAGAATATTTGGAGATATAAATGATTCTTCTGTTTCATATTTAGATGCGGGTCCAGCAAGAGGGATTTTAGCTCCAATATGACCTGTATATTTTCTTGGAAGAGGACTAGTATTGTTAGATAACATTGATTCGTCAGGTTCCGTTAAATGATGTGCAGCAAACCCAATATAAAATTGATCGCTAAAACCCACAATCCCAGCAGATAAATCTAAACCACCAACCGTGCCACCTCTTGGAATATCTTGTGTTTGGTAAACAAATCCTCTAATCGGGTCAATCATGTCTCCAAAAGTTAATTGGTTCCAATCCAATGTTTTTTGCCAAAAAGTTGCTTCAAAACCTGTACGAATTGAAAACTTTCTTGAAACTTTCATTTGATATGAATATATACCACTAATTCGATTATTAACTAGTGAGTTAGATGCTTGGTCATTAACAAACATAAGTCCAAGTCCACCGTGTAAACTGCTAACATTTTGGTCATATGAAAATGCAGAGGTTACAAATGTTCCAGAAATTCCAGGCCATTGATTTCTATAATTCACAGAAACTCTTGGACACATGTGTGTTCCTGTAAGTGCTGGATTTAAATAAATAGGATTAGAATAAAACTGAGTAAATTCAGCATCTTGTGAAGATATATTAATAGAAAACAAGCAAAAAAATAAAATTGCAGTTAGATTACTTTTTTTATAGTTTAATAAATATAAAATTATTCGTTTATTCACAAGATTGTTAAAATTAAAGTTCAATTATACGAAAAATCAATTATTCATTATTCAATTAATTTCTTAATCTACAATAAAACATTCTAAATTTGAGTTTAATTCATGATGACAAATAATATTTTAAATAAATTTTGTAAAATTTCAATACTTTTTGTTTTGTTTTTTTCATTTCATTTTGTTTCTAATTCTCAAATTAATAATGAATTAAATGTAAATCTGGAATATTTAAAAATAAAGGATGATGCAGATGAAAAAAAGATTCTTTTTTATCCTAGCAATGGGTTTTGGGATTTAAAAAACAATGTTCCTGTTTTTCAAAAAGTAGTATCAAATAATATTGGATCTTATTATTTGACTGATTTTGTTTTTGATGAGATAGAATTAACAAATGATGAAATTCATTTGTTTGATAAGGAAAATATAATTGATACCTATTCATATAGAATTGTTCAAAATGAACAAAATGCAAATGATATTTATCAATTATTGATGTTAAATTGCGTAAGAAAAGACATAAATGGAGACTATTTCAAGTTGGTTTCTTTTAAAGCAAAAGTCAAAAAACAAATTCAAAATTTTATTCAAAAATCCAGTTTTGTTAATCAATCCGTTCTTTCATTGGGAAGCGATTGGTTTAAATTAGGTTTTTCAAAAGATGGAATATATAAAATAGATTATCAATATTTATTGAATAATAATATTATATCAAATGATGTTCCATCAAACTCTTTTCATCTTTATGCTAATAATAATGGGATGCTAAATCCTTTGAATGGATCATTTAGACCCGATGATTTAAAACAAGTTTCTATTCATGTTGTAGATGGAGAAGATGGTGTTTTTTCAGAAGGAGATTATATATTGTTTTATTCAAAAGGTCCTCATAGAATTGAATTTGATGGGAATTATTTCTCTCATGTTAATCACTTATATTCAGACAGTTCATTTTGTTTCTTACTTATTGATGAAAACTATCCTTCAAATTTTATTGATAGTAATTTAATTCCAACTCAACCTTTTACTCACGAAGTAAATTCTTATTTAGATTTTAAATATATTGAAAATGATGAAATAAATCTATTGAAGTCTGGTTCTCAATGGTTAGGAGATGTTTATGATATGCAAACTACATATGATTATCCTTTTTCTTTTCCAGAAATTGGGGATTCTTCACACGTCAAATTAAGACTAGTTAGTAAATCTTCCTTTAATTCAACCTCTTTTAATATTGATTTATTTAATCAACAAAATTCAGTCTCGGTTTTATCTTCAGGTGGAGGGTATTATTCTCCTGCTGGGAAAGCAGTAATTGGAGAGTTTGATTTTGTTAATGGACTTTCAAATGATTTTATTTTGTCGGTTTCATATAATAAAAATGGATCGCCATCTTCTAAAGGTTATTTAGATTATATTGAAGTGAATTGTAAAAGGGAATTGTATGTGAATGATAATTCTTTTATATTCTCTGACCCATCTTCAACTTTTTCAGGAAGTATACCTAAATTTAATTTGTCTAATGCTCAAAACGTTGATATGATTTGGGATATTTCAGATCTACAAAACGTGAACATTATTCCTTATACCTCTTTTGGCTCATCAAAAAGTTTTTCAATAGAATATGATTCTACAAAAACTTTTGTAGCATTATCAGGAAATAATTTTCCAAGCCCAACTTTTGTAAGTAAAATTCCTAACCAAAACTTGCATGGGCTAACAACTCCTGATATGATAATTATTTCACCAAATTCTTTTTTCACATCAGCATTAGAAATTAAAGAATTACATGAGAATGAGGGATTAGATGTTCATTGCGTTACAGATCAAGAAATATATAATGAATTTTCATCTGGTTCTAGAGATGTTACTGCTATTAAACAGTTTTTAAGAATGTTTTATGTTAGAGAAGGAGGAGATCCAATGCAGATTCCTAGGTATTGTTTGCTTTTTGGTGATGGAAGTTACGATAACAGGAATCGTTTAGGACATGGAAATAATTTATTACCAGTTTACGAATCTTGGGAATCTTTAAGTGTAACAGGCACTTATGCAACTGATGATTATTGCGCTATTTTATCTGATGGATCTAGCATGCAGCCAACAGATTTATTAAATATATCATTGGGAAGACTGCCTGTAAGTAGTTCTTCAGAAGCACAAGCAATGGTGGAGAAAATAAAAAATTATATGGTCACAGATTTTTCTGGTCAACAAATAGCACATTGTTCTAATGGAGATGAAGAAAGCGTTTTAAGAGATTGGAGAAATAAAGTGGTTTTAGTAAGTGATGATGAAGATAATGATGCTTATTTTACTGATATAGAAATCATGTCTTCAAAAATTGAGCAACAAAAACCCGAAATGAACATTATAAAAATTCATTCAGATGCTTATAATCAAGAGTCTTCAGCTGTTGGGGAAAGAATTCCTGGGGCTTCAGAAGCAATTAAACAAAAAGTACAAGATGGTGCTTTAGTAGTTAATTATATCGGGCATGGTGGAGAAACAGGTTGGGCACATGAGCAAATACTTACTGTGCCTACTATTCAAAATTGGACTAATTACAATAAAATGCCGGTTTTTATGACTGCAACATGTGAATTTGGGCGTTTTGACGATCATGATCGTGTTTCTGCAGGTGAATATGTTGTTTTAAATCAGAATGGAGGAGGAGTTGGGTTATTTACAACAACTAGATTGGTATATGCCACCCCAAATGAATGGCTAAATAGGTATTTTTATGATACTGTTTTTGATTATGTGAATTTAAAAGCACAAAGATTAGGAGATATTTATATAGGAACTAAAAATAAATTTGCTATTAATAGTGCCGATCAGAATTATAGAAAATTTGCCTTACTAGGTGATCCAGCATTAAAATTTGCCTTACCTGAATTGAGTGTTATAACTGATTCTATAAATTCTACTATGCTTTCAAATTTTACGGATACTATTAAAGCACTTAACAAGGTGAGAATTTCAGGTCATATCGAGGATAGATTAGGTCAGAATATGTCTTCTTTTACAGGTACATTATACATTACTGTATTTGATAAAAAATCTTCATTAAATACTTTGGGAACAAATTTATCTTCAAATTCATATCCTTTCCAGGTCTGGAAAAATATAATTTACAAAGGTAAAGTATCTGTTAATAATGGGTTTTTTAATACAGAATTTAGAGTGCCAAAAGACATTTCATTTGAAGTTGGAAATGCTCGAATTAGTTATTATAGTGAAAATCAAGAACTAGATGGTTCAGGATATGACGAATCTTTATTGTTTGGTGGGATTGATTCAAATGCTGAAATTGATGAAGAAGGGCCTCAAATTAAATTGTTTTTAAATGATGAAAATTTTGTTTCGGGAGGTCTTACAAATGACCATCCTTTATTTAGAGCTAAAATTTTTGATGAAAATGGAATAAATACTGTTGGAAATGGTATAGGTCATGATATTGAAGCTGTTATTGACGATGATTATTCTTCTTCTATTATTATGAATGATTATTATGAATCTGATTTAGATACTTATAAAAGTGGAGAAATAAGTTATGCTCTTTCAAATCTTTCAGTTGGGGAGCATAAAATAAAACTTAAAGTGTGGGATATTTATAATAATTCTAGCAGTGAAGAATTGATGTTTAACGTAGTTGAAGAAGAAGAAATAACTATTGACAAAGTTTTAAATTACCCCAATCCTTTTACAACATCTACAGAATTTTTCTTTGAGCACAATCAAGTTTGTAATTTTTTAGATGTTTCCATCCAAATTTTTAATATTTCTGGAAAAGTGGTTAAAAATATTAATGAAAGAATACATAATGATGGCTTTCGTTCAAGCGGAATTCCTTGGGATGGAAAAGATGATTTTCAAGAGATTATAGGTAAAGGGGTTTATCTATACAAAATAAAAATTACCAATGAACAAGGTAACCAGGCTGAAAAAATTGAAAGATTATTCATTCTTTAAATATTATTAATGTATACTAAATACATATATTTGTCGTTATTAATCTTAAATTAGATTTTCTCAAGATGAAGTTCATAAGAATAAACATATTAGCTTTTATTATATTTTGTGTTGTAATTGTTCCAAAAGCACAAAATATTAATACTAATGGTCAAGAAATTAATACAATAACAACTGCTGTTCCATTTTTATTAATATCACCTGATTCTAGGTCTGGTGCTATGGGAGATGTTGGAGTTGCCATTAAGCCTGATGTTAATTCCATATATTGGAATCCTGCAAAATTATCTTTTATTGATGAGTCTAAGGATATGGCATTTAGTTTATCTTATTCTCCATGGTTAAGGGCTTTGGTTAATGATATAAACCTTGCATATCTTTCTGGGTATAAGAGGCTTGATAAAAATTCAGTTGTGGGTGCTTCGCTAAGGTATTTCTCTTTAGGTAGCATAACTTTTACAGATAATTTTGGAGGCATAATAAGAGATTTTAAACCAAATGAATTTTCATTTGATGTTGTATATTCTAGAAAACTTAGTAATAATTTATCTGCTGGTTTAACAGCTAGATATATCTATTCTAATCTGACTGGAGGCACTAATGTTGGAGGAGCTGATACTAAACCAGGACAAAGTGTAGCAACAGATTTATCTCTATATTATGTTTCTAATAAGTTTGATATTTCAGACCGACCTTCTGATATAACATTTGGAATGAATATTTCTAACATTGGGGCAAAAATGGCATATACTGATAATGCTGATAGAGATTTCTTGCCTACTAATTTACGTATGGGAACAGCTTTAAACATTGATTTGGACGAGTATAATCAATTCTCTTTTTCTTTTGATGCAAATAAATTATTAGTTCCTACACAACCTGTTTATCAAGAGGCTAATGGGGCAGTTGTTTATGGAGTTGATGGTCTGCCTATAATTTATTCTGGAAGAGATCCTAATGTTGGAGTTGCTTCAGGAATATTTGGTTCATTTACTGATGCTCCAGGCAATGTTGTTTTTGATGAAGATGGGAATACTGTTGGTGTTGAAAACGGGAGTAGGTTTGTTGAAGAATTAAATGAGATTAATTTATCAGTTGGGGCTGAATATTTGTATAGTCATTTATTCGCTGTTAGAGCAGGTTATTTTCATGAACATCCAACAAAAGGAAATAGAAGGTATTTGTCTTTTGGAGCTGGTATTAAATATAAAGTTATTGAATTGGATTTATCTTATTTATTAGCTCTTACTCAACAAAGTCCTTTAGCTAATACCCTTAGGTTTTCCATTAAATTTAACATGGGTGCTGAAGCAGAATCTCAGGTTAATCCCTAAATTTTCTTTAAGGTTTAATTTTTTGATTTAACTTTATTATCACTTTAATACAAAATGAGATGATTAAAGAGGTATCTTTTTCGTTCACTATTTTTGATTCTATTGATGATTTATCCAATGAGGATAAAATACTTATGTTAGAGTCTGAAAAAGCTTTAGAAACTGCATATGCTAAGTATTCGGGATTTAATGTAGGAGCATCTTTATATTTAGATAATGGTGAAATTATGTCTGCAAATAATCAAGAAAATATGGCTCTGCCTTCATCTCTTTGTGCCGAAAGAGTGTTATTGTACTATTGTAAAGCAAATTTTCCTAAATCAAATGTCAAGAAAATGGCTATTTCAGTTAAATCTTCCATTGAAGTCATAGATAAGCCCATTTCTCCATGTGGTTCTTGTAGGCAAGTTATGTTAGAGTATGAAAGAATGCAGAATAATAATATTGAAATACTTCTAAAAGGTGAAAAAGGTCAGGTTTATTTGATTAAATCGGTTAGTGACCTTCTACCATTAGCGTTTAATACAAATGCTATTAATCGTCATTAATTTTAATTAATTGGTAAGAACAATTCTTTTCATTTATATTTGTTAAAATAAATTTTTTTCAATGTCTACTAATACTATAGAAAAAACTAAAAAACCATTAAAGAAGAAGCCTAAATTGCCTTTTTCTAATCAACAATATCTTAAATGGTATGAAGATATGTTGGTGATGCGTAAAATTGAAGAAAGAGTTGGAAGTCTATATATTCAACAAAAATTTGGTGGATTTTGCCATTTATATATTGGTCAAGAAGCATTAGTGGCTGGTACGGCATCTGCCTGTCAAAAAGAAGATAAGCACATTACAGCTTACAGAGATCATGCTCATCCTATAGCTTTGGGTATCCATCCCAAATATATGATGGCTGAATTGTATGGTAAAACTACTGGAATGTCAAAAGGCAAAGGTGGCTCTATGCACATGTTTAGTAAGGAAGCTAATTTAATGGGAGGACATGGTATTGTTGGAGCGCAAATTCCTATGGGTGCTGGTATAGCATTTGCAGAGAAGTATAAGGGAACTAAAAATGTGGCTTTCTGTTCTTTTGGAGATGGTGCAGCAAGACAAGGGGCTTTACATGAAACCTTTAACATGGCAATGATGTGGAAATTGCCAGTCATCTTTATTATTGAAAATAATAATTATGCAATGGGAACATCTCTTAAAAGATCAACAAATGTTGAGGACATGAGTGAAATGGGTAAGTCTTATCATATGCCCTCGTTTGTTGTTGATGGAATGTCTGTTGAAGCTGTTCATGATGCCATTTTGGAGGCTTGTGTACGTGCTAGAAAAGGTGACGGTCCTACTCTTTTAGATGTGAGAACATACAGATATAAGGGACACTCTATGTCAGATCCTCAAAAATATAGAACTAAAAGAGAGGTGGAAGATTACAAAGGAAAAGACCCTATTGTTCAAGTATTAAAAACCATTACTGAAAATGGAATTGCTTCTGATGCTAAGCTCAAATCTATTCAAGAAAAAGTTAAGGCAATTGTTGAAGAATCTGTTGAGTTTGCCGAAAACTCACCAGAATTAAAACCTGACGAATTGTACGAGGATGTATATGTTCAGAAAGATTATCCTTTCATAAAAGAATAATAATTACTTATTTAATAAAAGATTAAATGGCGGAAATTGTAAGAATGCCCAAACTAAGTGATACCATGACTGAAGGAGTTGTGGCAGAATGGCATAAAAATATTGGTGACCAAATTGAAAGTGGCGATTTGTTGGCTGAAATTGAAACTGATAAAGCAACAATGGAATTTGAATCTTTTCAAGATGGTGTTTTGTTACATATTGGTGTTGAAAAAGGCCAAACTGCTCCTGTTGATTCTATTTTAGCCATTCTTGGTGAAAAAGGTGAAGATGTTTCTCAACTTTTAAAAGAGGCAGAAAAAGAAGAAAGTCAGCCTAAAGATGAAGTTAAACTTGAAGAGAAAATAGTTTCTGAACCAAAGCCAGTTTCTGAAAAGATTGTTTCATCTCCATCACCGTTTCAAAATCCATCAGTTTCAACTAGTTCAAGTTATCCTAAAGCTTCTGAATTAAACACATTGGACATCAAAGTTTCTCCATTAGCTAAAAAATTAGCAGAAGAAAGAGGGTTGAACTTAAAGTTTATTAAAGGCTCAGGCACTGAAGGTAGAATTATTAAGAGAGATATTGATAATTATCAGATATCAGGGTCAAATTTTAGTGGAGTAGAATCATTTACAGACTTTCCTGTTACTCAAATGAGGAAAGTAATTGCTCAAAGATTAGCAGAAAGTAAATTTACTGCACCTCATTTTTATCTATCAATGTCTATAGATATGGATAATGCAATTGCTGCAAGAGTTTCAATAAATAATGCTATCAAGCCACAAAAAGTATCTTTTAATGATATGGTTGTGAAAGCAGTAGCGGCTTCTCTTAAAGATAATCCTCAAGTAAATGCTTCCTGGTTGGGTGATGTCATTAGACAAAATGATCATGTACACATAGGAGTAGCAGTTGCTGTTGATGAAGGACTTCTTGTCCCAGTTGTAAGGTTTGCTGATGGTAAAACATTAACGCAAATTGGAGAGGAAGTTAAGGCTATGGCCCAAAAAGCAAAGGATAAGAAATTACAGCCTGAAGAATGGGAAGGGAACACTTTTACAATATCCAATTTAGGAATGTTTGGAATTGATGAATTTACTGCAATTGTTAATCCACCTGACTCTTGCATTTTAGCAATTGGCGGAATTCAAAATATACCAGTCGTAAAAGATGGAACTGTAATTCCAGGAAACATCATGAAAGTCACGCTTAGTTGTGACCATAGAGTTGTTGATGGTGCTGTTGGTTCAGCATTTTTAAATTCATTTAAAAATTATATGGAAAACCCAGTTGTATTGTTGGGAAAAAATTCAATTTAACATCTTAATTATAATTAATTTATTTGTTATTTATTACAATGACCTTATCTTTCTATTCTCCAATAGTTAGTCATTGTACACAGATATTTTAAATACTTCCATAGAATTTTTGAAAGGTGTTGGCCCAAAAAGAGCCGAACATTTAAAAAGTGAATTGAGTATTTATACTTACCGAGATTTACTTAATCATTTCCCCTTCAGATATGTTGATCGTTCTAAGCTAAATAAGATCAATCAAATTAGTAATGATTCTAAAGATGTGCAGCTGCTCATTAAGATTAAAACCATACAAGAACTTGGCCATGGTAGAAAAAAAAGATTAGTTGCTTTAGCTGAGGATGAATCAGGTTCAATTCAATTGATATGGTTTAAGGGCATAAACTGGATAAAACCAATGCTTATTAAAGGCAATAGTTATTTAGTTTTTGGTAAGCCTTCATTATTTGGAGGGCAATGGAATATATCTCACCCAGAACTAGAGCCAGAAGAAAAAAAAGAAAATAAGTTGGGATTCTTACAACCTATTTATCCTTCTTCTGAAAAATTAAATTCAATGGGGTTAAACTCAAGGGGCTTAGAAAACTTAGTTAGAACCTTATTGCCTCAAGTTGTTGAGCATCTTCCCCAAACTTTGAGTAATCATATAGAAGCCAAAAACCATTTTTTAAATATTAAGGAATCTTATAATTCTATTCATTTTCCATCTAATAAAACCATTCTTCAAAAGGCAATTTTAAGGTTGAAATTTGAAGAACTATTTTTTCTTCAATTAGCAATGGCCAAACAAAAAATTAATGTAAGAAGAAAAAGCAAAGGGTTTAAGTTTAATGTGGTTGGAGATTATTTTAACATTTTTTTTTCTGAGCATTTGCCGTTTACACTTACTGGCGCACAAAAGAGAGTAATTAAAGAAATTAGAAAGGATATTGGTTCAGGTTTTCATATGAATAGATTGCTTCAAGGTGATGTAGGAAGTGGAAAAACACTCGTTGCTTTATTAGTTATGTTAATATGTATTGATAACGGATTTCAAGCTTGTTTGATGGCTCCTACAGAAATTTTAGCTACACAGCATTTTACTACCCTTTCAAAAATGTTGAATAAAATGGATTTAAAAATAGAGATTTTAACGGGTTCTACTAAAATGGCTAAAAGGAAAGAAATTCATGAATCATTATTAAATGGCAAGGTTAATATTTTGATAGGTACTCATGCATTATTAGAAGATGTAGTAAAATTTAAAAATTTAGGAATGTCAATAATAGATGAACAACATAGATTTGGTGTTGCTCAACGAGCAAAATTATGGAAAAAAAACATTAACCCTCCACATGTTTTGGTTATGACAGCGACTCCAATTCCTAGAACTTTAGCCATGACATTTTATGGAGATTTAGATGTTTCTGTAATTGATGAGCTTCCACCAGGAAGAAAAAAAGTCAAAACTGTTCATCGCTTTGATTCAAGTAGATTGCAAGTTTTTCAGTTTCTTGAAGATGAAATTAAAAAAGGGGGACAAGTTTATATAGTTTATCCGTTAATTGAAGAATCTGAAAAATTGGATTATAAAGATTTAATGGATGGATACGAAAGTATAACTAGAAGATTTCCTTTGCCAGATTACAAAGTGAGTATAGTCCATGGAAAGATGAAGCCTGAAGCCAAAGATTATGAAATGAATGCTTTTGCAAAAGGACAAACACAAATAATGGTAGCTACAACAGTTATTGAAGTAGGTGTAGATGTTCCAAATGCTTCTGTTATGGTTATAGAAAGTGCTGAAAAATTTGGATTATCTCAATTGCATCAATTAAGAGGAAGAGTTGGAAGAGGAGCTGATCAATCTTATTGTGTTTTAATGTCAGGATATAAGTTGTCTGAAGATGCAAAAAATAGGCTTGAAACAATGGTAAGGACTGAAGACGGTTTTGAAATTGCTGAAGTAGATTTAAAAATGAGAGGTCCAGGAGATATTATGGGAACTCAACAAAGTGGAGTTTTAGATTTTAAATTAGCTGATTTAGCTCGTGATGGACAAATTATTCAATTGGCAAAATCAAATGTGGACGAACTTCTTAAGGAAGACCCAGATATAACATCACCAAACAATAAAACCATAAGACAAGAATTGATTAGACAAATGCGGTTAAAACCAAACTGGAGCAACATTAGTTGAATCATTAATCAACAAAATTTTATATTTGCTAATTAAAAAAATCAATGGCATCAACTTCAGACATAAAAAATGGCTTATGCATTAAGCATAATCATAAACTAGTACAAGTAATCGAATTTCAACATGTAAAGCCTGGTAAAGGGCCTGCTTTTGTGAGAACTAAATTAAAGGGAATTGAGGATGGTAGAGTTGTTGATCACACTTTTCCATCAGGTCATAAAATTGAAATTGTTAGAATAGAAAATCGTACCTATCAGTATTTGTACAAAGAGGCAGATGGTTATCATTTTATGAATAACGATACTTATGAGCAAATATATATTGAAGGGCATATGATTTCAAAGCCCGAATTTATGAAGGAAGGTCAAAATTGTACCATTATTTTTCATGCTGAAGAAGAATTGCCATTATTGGTAGAACAACCTCAGTTTTTAGCAACTGAAGTTACTTATACTGAGCCTGGAATAAAAGGAGATACAGCTACCAACACTATGAAACCAGCTACTATTGAAACAGGAGCTGAAGTTCGTGTCCCTTTGTTTATAGACACAGGGGATAAAATTAAAGTAGATATTCAAAAAGGAATTTACGTAGAAAGGATTAAATCATGAGTTACACAATTCACGGAATTCAACATTTAGGAGTTGGAGTACCTGAGCATGCTGAAGCATGGAAATGGTATAGAAAATTTTTTGGAATGGACATTCCATTATTTAATGACGAAGCGGGCGCCCCTCTTATGACTATTTATACCAAGGGAGATGTTATTTCTAAAAGAGCCGCAATGGTTTTGAACATAAAAGGAGGTTGTGCTATGGAGGTTGTTTCACCAACAACTTTTAAAGCTACTCATGCTGATGTTGATCATCAATTAGGTGATTTGGGGATATCTGTTGGTTTTGTAAAAGCACCTAATATTAATAAAGCATATTCTTTTTTTAAAGATAATGGAGCTGATGTTATTTCGGAAATTGTTAAAACACCCAAAGGTTGGGAATCTTTTTATGTAAAAGATTTGAATCAGCTGATATGGCAAATTATTCCAGCAAATGATTTTTATACCAATCATGCACATGAAACTGGAGGAACAGCTGGCTGTTCAATAGGCGTTTCTAATGTTGAAAAAGCGATTTCCTTTTATGCTTTGTTGGGTTATGATGAGGTGATTTACGATCAGTCTGATGTGTTTGAAGACTGGGCTAATTTGCCTGGAGGCAAAGGAAAGTTTAGAAGAGTATTACTTTCTCAAAAAAAACCTTCAGGTGGAGGTTTTTCAAAGTTAGCTGGTAAAAGTTATATTGAGTTAGTACAAGATTTATCTGAAAGAACCCCTTTAAAAATATACGAAGATCGATTATGGGGAGATATTGGATTTGTTCATTTAGGTTTTGACGTTAGAGATATGAAATCTTTAGGTGAAAAATTAAATGATGCTGGTCATGGTTTTACTTGTGATACAAAAGATGTGTTAAGTATGGGTGAAAGCACCAAAGTTCATTGTACTTATTGCGAAGATCCAGACGGGACATTAATAGAAATGATAGAAGTTTATAAAATTCCAATCATTGAAAAATTAGGCTTTTATTTAAATGTTGAAAAAAGAAAACCATCACAGCCACTTCCAGACTGGATGATTAAAGCATTGAGATTTACAAGGGTAAAAGACTAAATTTGTTTTTCAAAATTCAAATTTAAAGAACCCTTTTTCAATATAGCTGTGGTATTTTTCTTTATTAAATTGATAATAAATAGCAGGTTTATGGGCCACACCTTCTTGTTTTTCATCTAGTTTATTTAATACTTCTAAATTGATAATTTTTCTTCTGAAATTTCGATTGTCAATTTTTTTATTAAATATGGCCTCATACAACTTTTGCATTTCATTTAATGTGAATTTTTCGGGAAGAAGGTTATAACCAACAGGTCTGATTTTAGTGTTGTTTCTTAAATAATTAACACTTTGATTTAATATATCAAAATGATCAAATGGTAGGTGGGCAATATCTTTTAAAGGTACCCATGTAGCTTCTTTTGCAAAGGAAGAAGGATTTAATTTAAAATCAGACATTCTAATTAAAGCATAATAGGCAATGGTGACCACCCTTGCATTAGGATTTGTTCTCACTGCTTTTAACCATGGTTGATCTTCTTTTTTCTTTATCCTATTGGGGTTACCAAAAGCACCAAATTGTTCTAAATAGATGTTAGTTAAACCTGTTAATTCATTAAGAACTCGCTCAGCTGCTTGATTTAAGTCTTCATGGTCGTAGATTAGGTTTCCGGGAAG
Organism: Crocinitomicaceae bacterium; assembly: GCA_002723085.1. Lineage (GTDB taxonomy): Bacteria > Bacteroidota > Bacteroidia > Flavobacteriales_D > Parvicellaceae. Next base: position 23,697 of record PBNK01000030.1, read on the forward strand.
AGCATAAGCAGAAGCTACATTTTTCATTTCGTCTTCTCTGTCAATAAGTAATACATGTAATTCATTACCGTCAAAACCAAACACAACACAGTCTACTGATATGTTTTCACTAAGGGTTTTAGAGGTTGATTTTTTTGTTAACATTTTAGTATATTTACTTAATGTCATTTATACGTTTATGAATATAAAGTTTTTTTTTCAATTTGTTCAATTTTGCATATTAATCATTTTATATTCTTGTTCAGATGGTAATTTGAATAAAGTAATTATACCACAGGCAATCACCGGTTTGTGTAGTCCTATTCAGCTAAGTATTGACGGATTGAACAAAATCGATTTAAGTGATTATTTTCTTGAAAATTATGATATCGACTCAGTGTATTTTGAGAATGAGAAAATAGATCTTGATAGTGTTTTTGTTGAGTTAAACCCAAATAAGGTAAATGCTTTTCTATCAACTCTTACAATTTATATCGGGAATATAACTTATGACATACTTGTCAAAGCTCCAGATGTGGAGAAAACAACAATATTGTTTAAAAATATCGCTGAAAATGTAAAAATTAAAGGAGAATTCACCAATTGGGTATCTGTCCCAATGGAACTTGAAGGCAACACTTTTAAATTCACAAAAAACTTGAATCCAGCAGTTTATCAATTTTGTTTTGTTGTAGATGGAAAAGAACAATTAACTAATTATTACGATCATGTGCCAAATGGACTAGGAGGTGAAAATTGTCAAATCATTGTGCCTAGTAAAAGAAAAGATAATCCTTCATTAAGTTTTGAATTTAATGAATTCGGAAATATTATTTTAAAAACTAAAGAAAATGATGCAGAGCTGATTGTGTTTTATGAAAATCAATTAGTAGAAGAATTTGTTTCTACTGATAAAGGATTAATTCCAATAATTCCTGAATATAGCAGTAAGATTCAATTAAGTTATCTAAGAGCGTGGTCTCATTCAAAAAAGGGATATTCTAAAGAAGTATTAATACCTATTTTATATGGAAAACCTGTTCATAGTTCATTCGAATTACCAAGACAGGCTAAACATAAAATGTCGTTATACAATGTATTTATTGATCGTTTTTATGATGGGGAATCCAATAATCAACCTGCGCCTTTAGATAGTGTATTGCCACAAGCTCAATTTTTAGGCGGTGATTTAAAAGGACTAACTCACCAAATTAACAACGGTTATTTTGATTCATTAGCTATAAACTCCATATGGATTTCTCCAATAGTTGATCAAGCTAAAGGAGCTTGGGGGTTGTGGAACACTCCAAGATCAAAATTCTCTGCTTATCATGGGTATTGGCCTATCTCTTTCACACAAATAAATCCAGCATTTGGAACGAAAGATGATGTTAAAACTTGTATTTCAACTGCTCATCAAAAAAATATTAATGTATTATTAGATGTTATTGCTAATCACATCCACAGTGATCATTTACTTTATAAATCAAATCCTGAATATTTTACACCACTTTATTTTTCAGATGGTTCCATGAATACGGAAAAATGGGATGAACATCGCCTTACTACATGGTTTGATGTTCATATGCCTTCTTTTAATCACGAAATGGAAAAAGTTAGGGAGTTGCTATCAGATTCATTAATGAAGTTAATTAAAGAATATCAATTTGATGGATTTAGACACGATGCTACTAAACATGTGCCATCATCTTTTTGGAAATTACTGACAAAAAAAATCAAGAATCAATACCAATTTGAGACAAAGCATGATTTCTTTCAAATAGGAGAGACTTACGGTTCTCATGAACTTGTTGGTAGCTATGTTAACTCTGGTCAATTAGATGCTCAATTTGATTTTAATGTTTATGATGCTATAATGAAAATTTTATGTGATGATGCTTCTTTTGAATTATTTGTTGATGTTGTTGAAAAAAGTATGAATACTTATGGTGATCACCATTTAATGGGAAATATATCCGGTAATCAGGACAAGGGGAGGTCTATTTCTTATTTTGGTGGAGATTTGAAAAGAGATGAAGATTCTAAACTTGCTGGCTGGACTAGAGAAATAGGTTATGGAGATGAAGAAATGGCATTTAAAAAAATGGCCATGATGCATGTTTTAAATAGTACTATTCCAGGAATACCTGTCATATATTATGGAGATGAAATTGGAATGCCAGGTGGAAATGATCCTGATTGCAGAAGGATTATGAAATTTAAACATTTAACAGAAAGAGAAAAGGGGCTTAAATCTGAGTTAAGTCATTTATTAAAGTTAAGGAGTTCTTCTATGGCATTAATTTATGGAACAATGTCTTGGGATGAAATTAGTGAGAATCGATTAGTGTACAGTAGGAAATATGCCAATGAAGTTGTTACTATATACCTTAATAAATCTAAGTATAATCAAGAATTTAAAAATGATGGCTTAAAATTTATACTCCAGCCTTATACTTACAAGATACTAAAAGATAACTCATGAAATTTTCTTTTTTATTTTCATTCACATTAATTACACTTTTAATTAGCGCTCAAGATTTTATTTATCATGTTGAACCACCAAATTGGTGGATTAATATGAGTTCTAATGAGTTGCAATTAATGATTCATGGGGATAAAGTAGGTGAATATGAGTTGAATATAGAACATGAGCAAATTAAAATTTTGAGAGAAAATAGATTGAGCAATCCCAACTATGTTATACTCTATTTAGAAATTTTAAAATCTGAAAAGGATTTTGATTTTAAAATCACTTTTTCTAAAGAGGGGAAGATATACGAGAATTATACTTATCATTTGTATAAGCGTGATGAAACAAATATAAGATCAACTTTTAACTCATCAGATGTTATTTATTTAATTACTCCAGATCGTTTTGCTAACGGTGACTCTAATAATGACATTAATAAAGATTTGCTAGAGAAAAAATTAATAAGAAATAAGCCCAATGCAAGACATGGTGGGGATATCTTGGGGATAATCAATCATTTGGATTATATAGCCGAAATGGGCTTTACGGCAATATGGTCAACTCCAATGCTAGAAAATAATATGAAAAAATTATCCTACCATGGCTATGCAATAACGGATTTGTACAAAATTGACCCAAGAATGGGTAATAATGAGATGTATAAACAACTTTCATTGGAAGCAAATAAGCTAGGTATAAAGTTAATTAAAGATGTGGTTCTCAATCATATAGGAATTCATCATTGGTGGATGGAAGATATACCCTCCAAAGACTGGATAAACAACAAAGGGCAATTTTTCCCAACTTCACATAGAAGAGAAGTTTTACATGACCCCTATGGAGCTTCAATTGATTATTTTAATTTTAATAGTGGGTGGTTTGTCGAAGAGATGCCAGATCTTAATCAAAAGAATCCAGATCTTGCAAAATACCTCATTCAAAATTCCATTTGGTGGATTGAATTTGCAGAATTAAGTGGTTTTCGGGTAGATACTTATTCTTATTCGGATAGAAAGTTTTTATACCAATGGAACAAAGCCATTCAAAACGAATATCCAGGATTTAATATTGTTGGCGAAGAATGGACCATTTCTAAATCAATCATTGGATTATGGCAAAAACCCAATAAAAAGGAAGATGAAGAAATGAAAAGTTCACTCATTAAACAAAATCACCCTTCAGAATTACCTTCGTTAATGGATTTTCCTTTGCAAAATGCTATTTCACAAGCATTTAAACCAAAAAAAGACCCTTGGAATGAACCTTTGACAAACATTTATAAATCTTTGGCAGAAGATTATCTGTACCCAAATCCATCCAATATGGTCATTTTTTTGGATAATCATGATATGAGAAGGGTTTTTTTACAGTTAGAACATGATTACAATCATTGGAAAATGGCAATAGCATATCTTTTAACGACAAGAGGAATCCCACAAATATATTATGGAACAGAAATTCTCATGTCAGATACGCTAAATCCTGGCGATCACGGAACCCTTAGAGCAGATTTTCCTGGCGGATGGGAGGATGATAAGGTTAGTGCATTTACAGGATTTCTTAAAACAGAACAAATAGCTGCACAGGATTATATTAAAAATTTACTAAACTGGAGAAAAACTTGTAAAGCTATACATTCTGGGGCTTTAAAACATTTTGCACCTTCAAATAATACACAATCTTATATTACTTTAAGATATAACAAAAAAACTACAGTAATGCTAGTAATTAATAAAGGGGTTAAAAAATTGAAAATCACCCCTTTTGATTATATGAGAGAGTCCAATTATATAAAGGATAATTATTCTGCTGCTAATATTGTTACTGGAGATGAATTAGATATAAGAAAAGAAATATCAATTGAGCCAAAGTCTTTATTGCTTGTAGAGCTGAACCACTAGATTTTAATTATTTTCTTGGATGTTATTTCATGGCCTTGCTCTAAGATTATGTGATAGGTACCTTTGAGAAGGTTGTTTAGGTTTAATTTGAAGTTATTTGATTTTGTTTGTCTATCAATTATTTTTCCATTAATGTCAACAATAGTAACTCTTATAGGAGTTTTAGCACAACCATTTATTTTGACAGAAACAAAATCTTTAACAGGATTAGGGTAGGTGAGTATTTCCCATTTTGCTTCAGTTATTTCTTTTATACTTGTTGTATTTAATATATTGGGTATATCCAATCTCTGATCAGTGTAAATTCTATATTCACCAGCTTCAAGGGTAAAGTTGTAATTACCACTTACGAAAATACTATCACCTGAAAAATATTCATACCACCATCCATTATGTTGAAAAGGTTGTGTTTTATTTTGGTTTTGAACATCAATATTAGCTAATACAATAGCATTCATATTAGAATCATTTAATGTTAATGTTTTTACAGACTGGTTGAGGCTATACGTGAAATTATCTCCTGTAAATGTTGAATAGTTTTTCCTTAATTCAATAGTGGCTTTATAAACATCAAATAATCTTTTTCTACTATTTTCTTCAAGATATTGCCATAGTATGGGTTTGTTACACACTCTACAAGGATAATCTATGGAAATATCATAGCCTTGCTCTCCAAATTGCCAAATCATTTTGGGTCCTGGTGAAGTAAACATTATTACAGCTAATGCTTCACATCGTTCTAAAGCTGTTAAAGGATTTTTTGCGTTATGATTTAGGCCTGAATTACCATAGGTAATGTTTTTATACATAATTCTTTCTTCGTCATGACTTTCCATGTAAGTTATTAAATGAGGATTTGACCACCCTCTATGAGAGTAAATTCCCCAGCTTAAATCAGAATTGTTTACATAACCCATTCCAGATTCTTGATACTGATGAGTAATATTTCCCCACAACATCATTCCATAATTTGATAATATTTTCTCTTCATTGTTGTCTGCCCAATGCTCTAGAATGATGTATGACTCTGGGTGCACGCTCCATATAGTGTCTGCCATTCTTTTTAATAACTGAATTCTATTGTTATCGTAATTATTAGAATTGTTTATGAACCCTTTAGTAAAGTCGTATCTGAATCCATCAATATGATATTCATCTAACCAATAGTGATTTACTCGATCCACGAAGTTTTGAGTTGCTTGAGACTCATGGTTATAATCATAGCCCCAACAATTTGGTGGATGAGGACAAGAGGAATTAAACCAAGGATTGTTAGATGCTGGTTGATTGTTAATACCGTCCCAATATAGATTTACCATTGGATTTTGTCCATATGCATGATTAAATACGATATCAACAATTACGGCAATTCCTCTACCGTGACAAGAATCTATAAATGCTTTAAAATGTTCAGGATTACCATAATATTTATCTAAAGCCATATGAAAACTTGGGTTGTATCCCCAACTTTCATTGTTTTCAAATTCTCCAGGAGGCATCAATTCAATAGCGTTAACCCCCAGTTCTGTCAAGTAGTCTAAAGTGTCGATTAATGTTAAATAGCTATGAGTAGATAAAAAATCACGAACTAGTAGTTCATAAATGACCAAATCTTTATTGTTTGGTTTGTTGAAGTTAGTGTTAATCCAATTATAAGCAGTTTTACCTGGTTGCATTACAGTCACAAAACCATTGGTGTAATTAGCTGGATATGGGATAGGGTTGGGGTATGTTAGACTTCCTATATCATTATCATTATTAGGATCTAAAATTAAAGGGCTAAATGGGTCAGCAACCTTGATAATACCGTCTACAAGGAATTGATAGGTATATGCTTGTCCAGGGATTAAGCTAGAAATAGTTTTCCACCAGTAGGTACTATCTAAAGATAAGTTCATAAAAGAAGCAGAATTAATTTCCCAATTATTATGGTCGCCAATTAGATTTACGGTGTTTTTTTCAGGAGCAAAAAATTTAATAGTAACTGTAGAATCATTGATGTAGTTAATTCCATCTAGTGTTCCATTTGGAGCATCTTGAAAATTGGTTGTTGGAATCACTACATAGGAAATGGTATCATATAAGATTGTTGTACCATCATTAGCTACCATAATTATTTCATGATCACCAGCAGTGTTTACATTTAAATTGTGTTGTAATATGGTGCTTGTAATCGCATTGGCTATTAGTATACCATTGTCATATAGTTCAATTGTTGCGTTAGTGTTTGTTTGAGCTTCAATTAATATAATATCATTTAGATTAACAATTTTGTGGTGGTATGGTTTTAAAATGGCAGCTTGAAACCCTCCGTTAACAGGATAAATAGGATAAAATATATCATCTAAATTTGCGGTTTTACCTTCAGCAGAGCCATCCACATTTCGAAACACAAAAGCTAATTTGGCTACATTGGTTCCAATTGGAAATCCGTAAAATTGGTCAATATCTATGGTTATTTCATGTTTGTTATTTCCAATGTCAGTCATTATTACATTTGAATCTGCTTGCCCCCAATTTCCTTGTACATGTGACCAAGAACTCGGTAATCCACTTTGTGTTACTACTCCAGTATGTGCATAAACTGGACTGATTCCTTGTAATCCTCCATTGCCTTGTGTAGCATCATATTGAACTGTTATAACATCGTTAATTGTTGGGAATGGGGGTGATATTTCTATTATTTGTAAGTAGATTTCATTTTGAAAAATGATTTGAAAAAAAAGAAATAATATGATTTTTCTTGTTATGGAATGCACGTTATGAATTTAAAAAAAAAGCTCCTGGATAGGAGCTTTGAAATTGTTAATGTAAATATTATTTCTTCAATATTTTACCAGTTTTAAAATTGTTAACGTAATTTATTTCATAGATATAGATTCCAGATTTAAGAGAAGATAAATCACAATTAATGGAATGTGTCCCAACAGATAAAAAACCATTAAAAACTTGTTTTATTTTTTTTCCAGTAATATCATATATGTCAATAAATAAATATTGATTTTGACTTAAAGATATATCAAAATTGGTTTCGTGCTCAGAAGGATTAGGTGATACATTAACATAATCAATAGCATCACGGTTAATAATATTCATCGCAGGATTTCCTCCACTACATGTTGAACAAGAGTCCCAACAATAAGTATACGTCATATTTGATGAAGGTATAGTTAGTATTCTGTCACTTCCAAATCCTCCAGCCCCACCACAAAGCGTGTCCGTTACTATTTCATCATTTCCCCAATCACCATTAACAAATTTATATTGTAATTCAAATCCAATAGAGGATGCTGGATATTCTACAGAAATAGACCAAATGTTGTCTCCATCACTGTCATCCATTGCACCATTTGCATCAGTAGGTGTCCAGTCAACCATAGGATTTCCTCCTGTGGTTGCTCCCATGGTTGATAAATTCCCAGCTATTCTTATTCCAGAGGGATCTAAAGTAGCTCCTCCATTAAGATAGTTTGTTATGTCAACTTGATGAACAACAGTGACTGTTTGACCAAAAGTCAGCGATGTTATGCATAAAAGGGCTAAAAAAAAGTAGTGTTTTTTCATAATCTGTTAATTTGTGATTTTACGTAAATTTAAAAAAAAAACAGTTAACGTAGAAATGACGTAAAAAAAAATTAATTTTATGAAATATTACCTAATTAAATTATGAGCGCTATTAAATCTTTTATTGTTTTTTTATTTATTAGTATTACACTTAACTCTATTTCTCAATATTCTATTAGTGGTTTAGTTCAAGATCAAAATGGAGAATCACTTATTGGTACAACTGTTCTAATAAAAGAGTTGTCTAAGGGCACAAGTTCAGATATAAAAGGTTATTACAATATTAATGATTTGCCAAAAGGTAGCTATACTCTAGTTTTTTCTGCTGTTGGGTATATTACAATAACTGAAAATATTGAGTTAAAAAATAATTTACAAAAGAATATTATAATGAAAGAAGATGTTCTTTTATTAAATGAAGCTGTTGTTATTGGATATGGAACTGCTAGGACAAAAGATTTAACAGGTTCAGCAGTGGCAGTAAGTGAAGATGATTTTTTAAAAGGGTCACTTGCTTCTCCTGAGCAATTGATTATGGGTAAAGTTCCTGGTTTAAAAGTAACTTCAAATGATGGGGGCCCTGGCTCAGGAAGCTCTTTAAGAATAAGAGGAGGTACTTCAATAAATGCTAGTAATGATCCTTTGATTGTTGTGGACGGAGTTCCATTAGATAATGGCGGAATTGCTGGAGCTGCAAATCCTCTATCTTTAATCAATCCAAATGATATCGAATCTTTTGTTGTGCTAAAAGACGCATCTGCTTGTGCTATTTACGGCTCAAGAGCCGCTAATGGTGTTATTCTTATAACAACTAAAAAGGGAAAAGGCAAATTAAGCATTACGGTGAATCAGAAAACATCTGTATCTACTGTAGTTAAATATGCAGATGTTCTAAGTGGAGATTCATTATGGAACCTTGTTCAAAATAATGGAAATGCTGCTCAAATTCAATTATTAGGAGACACTAATTATAATACAAATTGGCAAAGAGAAGTTTTTAGAACGGCAATTGTAAATGATTTTAATATTGCAGTTAGTAAAAAGTTTTTTAGATTTTCTTATGGTAATCGTATTGACAATGGTTTGTTAAAGAAAGATCAATTTATTAGAAATAATATAAGTTTAAATATAAATCCTTCTTTTTTGGATAATCATATTCAAATTGAATCAAATAATAAACTTGTTCAATCTAGTTCTAATTTTGCAGATAGGGGAGCTCTTGGAGCTGCCTATTTTGATCCAACTAAACCAGTAATATCAGGTGATTCTGTTTTTGGAGGTTATTATGAATGGTTACAGAATTCAGGTTCTCCAAATACGTTGTCCGCTAAAAATCCTGTAGGCTTAATAAATCAAAGAAAGGACATTAGTCAAGTTAGTAGGTATATTGCTAATTCAAAAGTTACTTATAAAACCCATTTTTTACCGGAATTAAAGTTAGTATATAATGCAGGTGTTGATTTTTCTGAAGGTTCTGGCACTGTAGAAGTTCTTTCAAGTTCAGCAGCTGGTTATTTTTCTGAAGGTTCATATAATACTTACAGATCAAATAAACGAAATTTTTTATCTGAAGCATATTTTAGCTTTAACAACAATAAAGAGGATAAAAAATCTTTTATTGATATAATTGGAGGTTATTCTTATCAGTATTGGAATTCAGAAAGCCCTAATTTACCAGTTTATAATGCTTCCCAAGATTCTATAATTTATCCTGCTGCTGAAAATCCTTTTTTCACAGAAAATGCTTTGTTATCATATTATACTAGAGCAATTTATAATTTCAATGACAGATATGTTTTTAATGCTGCATTACGAAGAGATGGTTCTTCAAGGTTTAGTCCAGCTGCTCGATGGGGTTTATTTCCTTCATTATCTGCTGCGTGGATTATTAGCGGAGAAAAATTTATGAAAAATTTTAATTCAATTAATTTACTTAAAATTAGATTTGGATATGGAGTTACTGGTCAACAGGATGGTATAGGAGATTATGCATACATTTCTAATTATTATGAAGGTACTTCGACAGCTCAATATTCCTTTGGATCAGACTTTTATTATGTCTACAGACCGGGGGCTTTTGATGCTAACTTGAAATGGGAGGAGACCCTTAGCTATAATTTGGGCGTTGATTTTGGACTCTTTAATGATAGAATATCTGGAAGTCTTGATTTTTATCAAAAAGAAACGAAAGATTTGCTAGCAACAGTAGCTGTGCCAGCTGGTACAAATTTTTCTAATCAAATTTTAACAAATGTTGGAGGAATGCTTAATAAAGGGGTTGAGTTTAACGTTAACATTGGTTTATTTGCTAATAAAGATTTACGATTAGATTTGGTTGCCAATGCTACTTATAATTTGAATAAAGTAACCAAGTTAGCATTGATAGAAGATACTAACTCTGTAGGCATTCAAGTTGGGGGCATTTCTGGAGGCATTGGAAATACTGTTCAAGTTCATAGTGTTGGATTTTCTACTTTTTCTTACTTGTTATATCAGCAATTGTATGACAATAATGGGGAGTTTATTGAAGTTGGTCAACAAGCAAATATTGATGTAAATAATGATGGAACTGTTGATTCCCAAGATAAATGGCAAAACATTCATGCTTATGCAGACTTAAATAATGATGGAGATATTACGCCTGAGGATAAATATATATTTAACAAAACAGCTCCAGATTTCTTATTTGGTGCTGCCTTAAATATGAATTATAAAAAATGGTATGCTGGACTTTCATTTAGAGCTGAATTAGGAGGATACATATATAATAATATTCATTCAAATACTTCAACTTTCCAATCTTTGAATGGAACACAAGGGTTTTTAAATAACATAAGTTCATTATATTATAATAATCAAGTCCAATCTATTACTCCAAACCAATTGTTGAGTGATCATTATTTGGAGAAAGCAAATTTTTTAAGATTAGATTTTTTAAATATTGGATATGATTTCGGTAAAATATCTGAGAAAATACCTTTTAATATGGATGCATCTTTTACTGTTCAAAATGTTTTTGTTTTAACAAAGTATCAAGGTTTAGATCCCGAACTTGGTGGTGGTATCGATAATAATATCTATCCTAGACCACGATTGTATTCAATTAATTTTAAGTTTAATTTTTAATGAAATAAAAATGAAAAAAACTAGTTGTTTAATAATATTTTTATTTGGATTTTTTTCATGCCAAAAGTCATTAGACCTTTCTCCTCGTTATGGATTTAATGCTGAAGTTGTTTACAGTGAGCCAAATAACTACATTAAAGTATTGGCCAAGTTGTATTCTGGTTTGTCTATGACTGGAATACAGGGTCCAGCTGGTCAGCCAGATATATCTCAAGAAACTATTGATGAAGGGTTTTCTGCCTATGTAAGGGTTTTATGGAATCTTCAGGAACTACCCACTGATGAAGCTGTTTGTGGATGGAATGATCCAGGAATACCAACTTTAAACAAAATGCAATGGAACGCTGAGGACGGATGGGTTAAAGGTATGTACTATAGAATTTATTATCAAATAACCCTTTGCAATGAATATATTTTTCAATCTCGTGATGAAAAACTTTCCCAGAGGGGTTTTAGTGATTTAGATATTCAAACTATACAAACCTATAGGAATGAAGCTAGGTTTTTAAGAGCTTTGAGCTATTACCATGCTTTAGATTTGTTTGGAAGTGTTCCATTTGTAGATGAAAATGATAGAGTAGGTGCTTTCGAACCTCCACAGATTTCTAGAGAAAATTTATTTTTATATGTAGAGTCTGAATTACTTGATATTGAAAATGAATTATTAGATGCCAATTCTGCTCCATATGGAAGAGCTACTAAGCAGGCTGTTCAAACATTACTAGCTAAAATGTATTTAAATGCTGAAGTGTATATTGGCTCAGAAAGATATTCTGATTGTATCAATTTTTGTAATGAAGTTATTTCAAGTAATAATTTTCAATTAGATGATAATTATCAAGATATATTTTTAGCAGATAATAATTTATCGCCTGAAATTATATTTCCAGTTGTTTATGATGGGTTATATGCCCAAACATGGGGTGGTACAACTTTTATGGTTTGTGCTTCAATAGGAGGGGATATGAATGCTTCAGAATATGGAGTAAATGGCGGTTGGGGAGGATTAAGAGCAACACCTGAATTTGTGAATAACTTTGATCTTGTTGAAAAATATTGGGTTGAAGATATTACTAATCCTTTAAATCCTGATACTTCCTTGTTAACTAATTTACCGACAGATCCAAACTTTATTGTTTTTGACACTATTCAGACTACAGATGATGGACGTTTTTTGTTTTTTCAAGAAGGCCAACAGTTAGAAATTACTAGTTTAGGAAACTTTAGACACGGTTACGCTTTTCCTAAATATAAAAACATCAACTCTGATGGAAGTATTGCCTCAAATAATGGGTTTAGCGCACATGTAGATATTGATTTTCCAATGTTTCGTTTAGCAGATGTATATTTAATGTATGCCGAATCATCACTTAGAAAAGGAGATCAAGCCACTGCTTTACAATATGTTAACGCTCTTCGTCAAAGGGCTTATGGAAATTCAAATTATGACTATACAAATATAACATTAGAGGATATTTTAGATGAAAGGTCTTGTGAATTAAGCTGGGAAGGTACAAGAAGAACAGATCTTATTAGATATGGTTATTTTACATCTTCATCATATTTATGGTCTTATAAAGGTGGGGAGATAAATGGTACTGCAGTAGGTGATTATTTGAATTTATTTCCTATACCTACAGCTGATATCGTATTAAATTCTAATCTGATTCAAAATAATGGGTATTAGGATTTTAAATAATAAATACCTTTTTACTTTCCTTATTTTCTTTTGTTTAACATTTGTTTATAAGGCACAGGTTAATTTACCTTCTAATCAAGTTGTTCTACAAGGGTTTTGGTGGGATTTTAATAATTTAAATTACCCACAAGCATGGTCAAATTATTTGGCAGACCTTTCTCCTCGTTTAAAGGCCATAGGCATAGATGCAATTTGGATTCCACCCTCCATAAAAAATAAAGCAAGTATTGATATGGGTTATGCTCCTTTTGATCATTATGACCTTGGTGATAAATATCAGAAAGGGTTTTTAAAAACTAAATTAGGCGATAAGGATGAATTGTTAAGATGTGTAGCTGTAATGAAAGCCAATGGAATTGATGTTATTCAAGATATTGTCCTGAATCACATTACTGGAGCTGGCAGCGGTAGTGGTCAGGGTGGACAAGACCCTGTTGCTTTAGATGATGGTTCAACAAATAAATTTAAGAATTTTAGGTATACATCTTTTAAAACTCCAGCCTATAATGAAACATCAAATAACTATTTAGCCAGAGAAGGAAGATTTTCAAAAAATTGGCAAAATTTTTACCCTAATAATTCAAATATGTGTTGTACTAATGAGATTAATTCACCTTATTGGGGGCCAGATATTTCATATGAATCTGATGCTTTTGGTTTAAGCAGTAATGCAATTTACAACCCTTTTCAAGGCAGTAATTACATGAGGGACGAAATGAGAAATTGGATAATGTGGTATAAAAAACAAGTAGGGTGGTCAGGAGTTAGGTTGGATGCAATTAAGCATTTCCCCACATATGTAGCTGAAGATTATTTATGGAATTTACAACATGGAAATGGATGGGCTAGTGAATCTGATCAAATGTATGCAGTTGGAGAATGGGTTGGAGGTGCAAATGAATTGGATTTATGGTGCAACAATGTTCAAAATAGAGCTGGAACATTTGATTTTGCTTTAAGAAATGCTTTAGTTGGAATTGTCCAAGGAAATGGATCTTTTGATTTGTCTACTGTCCCAAGTTATCAACAATTAAATCGTCAAAGAACTGTTCCTTTTGTTAATAATCATGATACATTTAGGCCAGTATTAGATAGTGATGGCAATTATATTGGTTGGAATACGGGTCAGCAACTAGGGGCTCATATTGAACCAAATGATTCAAGGCTTAGCCTTGTTTATGCCATATCTTTTTCTTTAGATGGGTCTCCCATGGTTTTTTTTGAAGACCTATTTAATGTTGGATATAATAGCAACAGATATAATCACCTTCCTAAAGATACTGTTGGTTTACCTATGAGAGACGATATAGTAAATATTATATGGTGTCATCAAAATTTACATTTTAAGGATGGAGCTTATATAGTTAGGTGGCAAGAAAATGATGCTTTGGTTATTGAAAGAGACAGTAAGGCTTTGATAGCGGTAAATGATCAGTTCAGTAATTGGAAAAATTTAAATGGTGTTCAAACTAGCTGGCCTGATGGTACTGTTTTGAAAGATTATAGCCAAGCAAATGTTTCAACTGTTACAGTTTATGGTGGAGGAAAAGTAGATATAGCTATACCACCTTGCAATGGCTCTGCAAATAATGGGCGTAAAGGGTATTGTATTTGGGCTCCTATAGGTATACAAATGAATTATTTAAACCCATCAGAATCAATTACTCAGGAATGGGAAATGGCTGATGATTTAGGAGATAGTCATCCAGGTTCTTTGAAACAAGGAGGGGCATTGCCCGATCAAAGTAGAGACTGCAGGGTAGTTGGAAAGGTACATGTCAAAGATAGTTCAATTATAAGTGTTGAATTATATCCCGAATTAAGTAGTTTATCAATAGATTTGATTTTATTAGATGGCAATTGCAACCCTATTGATTCAATTTCAGGAACCGGAAATTTATTTTATGATTTTTATGTTAGTGAAGAAGATTGGTATACAATTAGAGTAAGAAACTCATCAGATACTCAAGATGGTCAAGGTTGTTGGGTAAAAGTTAATTATAATGCTCCTTCAAATCCAGACTTAACCTTAACTAAAGATAAATGCGCTTGTCAGATACCCCCTCCTCCTTCAATAATAAATAGTATTGAATATGATAATTATCATTTATACCCTAATCCGGTATCAGATTTTTTAATTATTGAAAATGAAAATATTAAAAGTACTTTTATAATATACGATTTGTTGGGGAAACAGATGATTGAAGGAGAATTTTATAAAACTGCACAAATAAATGTTCAATATTTAGATCCAGGACAGTATTTTATTAAAATAGGTCAGAGAGTTCAACAGTTTATTAAATTGTAATATTTAAAGATTCTTCAGTTTTTAGCAAATAGCTTGATTCTTTTCTGAAGTTTACCTTAATTAGTTTATCTCCATTATTTTTAATGTTTAATTTTTCTCTGTTGAAGAAAACATTAATAGTATTATTTTGCACTTTTAGATTGAAGGTTAATGAATTCCAATTTTTAGGAAGTTTCGGATTAATATATAGTTCTTGATTTTTGATTTTTATTCCTGCAAAACCTTCGATTATAGAAATCCATGTTCCAGCCATACTTGTTATATGAAGCCCCTCATCAGCCTCATGGTTGTAGTCATCTAGATCTAATCTAGAGGTTCTTAAATAAAGTTCATAAGCTTTTTCTATGGAGTTAATTCTACAAGCAAGAATGGAATGAATACAAGGAGATAAAGATGATTCATGAACTGTTTTTGGTTCATAAAAATTAAAATTTTCTTTGATGGTTTTTATGTCAAAATCTTCTTCAAAAAAATAGATTCCTTGTAAAACATCTGCTTGCTTAATAAAAACTGATCTTAGGATTCTGTCCCATGACCAATTTTGATTTATTGGCCTTTCTTTTAGGGGAATATCTTTAACACTTAATTGTTCTTTGTCTAGAAAACCATCTTGTTGTAAAAATATGTTACTGTTGGCAATTTGAGGTAAATAAGTATTTTTAATTATTTTATTCCATTTTTTTATTTCTTCATCACTAATTTTTTTTGAATTAACAAATTCTTGACTTTCTAAAGTATATTTCAAACACCATCTTGCTATGTAATTTGTATACCAGTTATTGTTGATATTATTTTCGTATTCATTTGGTCCAGTAACCCCTAATATGACATAAGAGTTTTTTTCTTCAGACCAATTGAACCTTTGTTCCCAAAATCTTGAAATAGCAACAAGAACATCAATACCATAATTAATTAAATAGTTTTTATCCCCAGTATGTTCAATGTAATTGAAAATGGCATATGCAATAGCTCCATTTCTATGGATTTCTTCAAAAGTAATTTCCCATTCATTGTGACATTCTTCTCCATTCATGGTTACCATTGGATATAATGCTGCTCCATTTTTGAATCCAAGCTTTTTTGCGTTTTCAATAGCCTTGTCTAATTGATTGAAGCGATACATTAGCAATTGTCTAGCTACCAATGAATGGTTCGTTTTTAAATAAAAGGGCAAGCAGTAAGCTTCAGTATCCCAATATGTGGCTCCTCCATACTTTTCACCCGTAAATCCTTTTGGGCCAATATTTAATTTCTCGTTTTTTCCTGTGTAAGTTTGATACAATTGAAAAATATTAAATCGTATTCCTTGTTGTGCTTTCTTATCACCCGCTATAGTGATATCTGACTTTTCCCATATTTCTTCCCAAGCTTTTATATGGTTTTTCAATAATTCTTCGTATCCAATTGCTATAGCATTTTTCGAAACACGGACTGATTCTTCAACTACATTTGCTTTTGCATCATTAAGGTTGGTAGAAATCCCAACATATTTGGAGATAGTGTAAGTTTGATTTTCTTTAATTTCAATTTGAAATTTATTGGATATTTTAAAAGGTTCTTCTAGAACTTCTGGAATGACTTCCAATTTTTTTTCATTGCACTCAACCATATATTCCATAGCAGTTGATTGCAAAAATTTAGTCTTTTTTGTTGAGGTGCAAACATGACCCTTGTATTTGTTACAAGATGAAACTTCATGATTCCAAAATAGTTCATTGAAATTTGTGTCGTTATTGTATACTTTGCCATTTAAATAAACTTCTGCTGTAAGTTTTCCTGAAAAATTTTTTGGTTTAATATTCACTTTAACTACTCCTAAATTAGGATTGTCCATAGAACAAAAGCGATCAAATTCTAATAACAATTCACTTTCATCATTTAACTGTAAAGTAACTTTTCGACTTAATAGACCTTTTTTCATGTCAAGTGTTTTGTTAAATGAAATCACTTTTTGATTATGAATATCAATTAGCTTATTATTAACAATTAAATTTATGCCAATCCAATTGCATGAGTTTAATACTTTTGCAAAGTATTCAGGATATCCATTTTTCCACCATCCTACTTTTGTTTTGTCAGGATAATAAATCCCTCCCAAGTAACTTCCTTGCAGAGTAGGGCCAGAAAAGTTTTCTTCAAAATTTGCTCTTTGACCAAAAGAGCCATTTCCAATGCTAAAAATACTTTCAGATTGGAGTTGTTTAGATGGTTCATAATGATTTTGAACAATCTTCCATTCATCAATTTCAAATAGATTTTTCATAAGATGTTAGATTAAATTCTCCCATGTTTTTTATAAAAAAATCACAACTTTCTTTTATTTTAATGTTGCCTACTCCAATAACGTTAAAACCCCCTTTTTTTGCAGCAGTAACACCGCTTTGTGCATCTTCAAATACTAAACATTCATTAGGAGATAAATTTAAGCCAATGGATGCATTAATAAAAACTTCTGGATCAGGTTTAGGTTTTTTCACCATATTACCATCCACAATACATTTAAAATATTGAAATAATTTAGTTCTTTTTAATATAAAATGAGCATTTCTACTTGATGATCCTACTGCAAGAAGGTAGTCTTTTTTAGCTTTTTCTTTGATGAATTCTAAAACACCAGGTAAAAGGTTTTCTTGGTTTATTTTTTCAATTGATTTTAAATAAATCTCATTTTTAAGTGCCAAGATTTCGTTGAATTTTAATTGACTAAGTGATTGTTTTCCAAGTGTTAACAATTTTTTTAAAGAATCAGTTCTACTAAGCCCTTTCATTTCTTCATTTTCTTTTTCAGTGAATGGAATATTAAACTCATCGGCAATAGCTTTCCACGCATGAAAATGGTTAGTTTCAGTAGAAACCAATACTCCATCAAGATCGAAAATAAGTCCTCTAATCATTAATGTATGAAATTACATTTTTATCGGTAATTAGGATATTTGCTAATCCAGCCATGATCAAACAAATCCCAGCTAAAGTCATGGCGTTAATAGCTGAACTTCCAATTAAATTAGCTAAAAAATTAGCACCGCCTAGAGCAGCTACAATTTGAGGAAAAACAATAAACATATTAAATAATCCCATATACAATCCCATTTTCTTTTCATCTATCGAGCTAGATAGCATTGCATATGGCATGGAAAGTATACTTCCCCAAGAAATTCCTATTAAAACAAAAGAAAAAATAAGCCAATCAGGATTGTTAATATATTTCATTATTAAAAACCCAAACCCACCTAAAAGAAGCGAAATCATGTGAGTTGTTTTTCTATTTATACGTCTCTTTGAAGTATAAAAGGTGAGCAGTAAAGCAAAAGCCATGGAAGATAGACCATAAGTTCCCATATATGAACCTACAAGATCTGCTGCATCTTGATATTTTTTATTATTTATTTCAAATTGTTCAGCCTCAATTTTAATATTCATATTGAAATCTTCCAAGTTAGGAGATGGTGCTTTGAATACATGTTCTGTAAGTGCGGGTGTTGCTAAACTCCACATAACAAAAAAGGCAAACCAGCTAAAAAATTGAATAACTCCAAGTTTTTTCATTGTAGTTGGCATATTTAAAATGCTTGCAAAAATATCCCGTAAAAAGGAATTTTCTTTTTTATTGGTTTCTAATTCATCTGGAGGATATTCAGAAGTTGTGAAAATAGTGTAAAGTATGCTCAAAATGAATACAAAAGCTCCTATTGTAAACGCGATTTTAACAGAAGGGGGGATAACTCCTGGCTCTGCTTCATTGGTAACACCAAGTTTTGTAATAAGCCAAGGAAGGTTGCTAGCTACCCATGTGCCAATACCAATTATAAGGGTTTGTACAACAAACCCATAAGATCTTTGCTCATCATTTAATTTATCTGCTACTAATGCTCTAAAAGGTTCCATAGAAATATTGATAGAAGCATCAAGAATCCATAAAAATCCAGCAGCCATCCACAATGCAGAAGAGTATGGCACAAAGAATAGTGCAAGTGAACTTAATATTGCTCCAATAAGAAAATAAGGTCTTCTTCTACCTAGATTAGGATGCCATGTTCTATCGCTTAAGTAGCCAATAATTGGTTGAACTAAAAGACCTGTTAAAGGAGCTGCTATCCAAAGCAAGGGAATAGCATCTTTTTCAGCACCAAGTGTTTGAAAAATTCTTGACATAAAACCACCTTGGAGAGCAAATCCAAATTGAATCCCAAGGAATCCAAAACTCATGTTCCATATCTGCCAAAAAGAAAGTTTTGGTTTTAGTGTCATTTTATTGTTTTACTAAAATTTTACCATCTAAAGGCAAAAGCTTTATATTCTCAACTTTCTCATTACTGAAGAGTTCATAAAAGTTACCGTATTCAATTAAGTTTTCTATTAAAACAGTATCTGTGCTAAAGTTTAGAAAAATATTAACTTCATCTTCATTATTGAATCTTTTATAAGCAAATATTTTTTCATTTTCGGTAATGATTTTTTCAAATTTATTATTGGATTCATTACTCCACATTGCTGAATTATTTATTCTTAAATTAAGTAGGGTTGAATAATAATCCTCGAGTGGATAATCTCCCCAAATTATGGTGTCTTTTTCAAAAAATCGCAGTCTTTTTTTCATAGCGCTCTCTTGTCCATTATATAAAAGAGGCATTCCAGGCATTGTAAATGCTAGTAGTGTTTGCAAATGATGAGTTGAGTCATATCTTTCATAAGTAGTTCCATTCCATGAGTTTTCGTCATGATTTGAAGTAAAATACATCCTAATTTGGTTTTCATTATATAGCGAATCTTCAACTTTTAAAAGGGAATCTAAAGACTTTAAATTTAATTTTCCTTTTGCAATTTCATTAGAAACATGCATGTAACTCCAGTTATAAGTCATGTCAAAACCAACTTCATACATGTTTTTTCCCTCAGCTTCTGCAAGCATAAAAACTGGTTTAATGGTTTTTAATGTATCAATGGCATTTTTCCAAAAATCATCAGGAACCCAAGAAGCAACATCACATCTGTATCCATCAATGTCAAATTCTTTTACCCAATACAGTAATGCATCTTTCATAGCATTTCTCATATCTTGGTTATCGTAATTAAGATCTGCTACATCCCACCAGTCTGTTCCGATAGGTGGTTGTAAATTCCCTAATGAATCTAAAGTATACCATTCTTTATGATTTAATGCCCATTGATTATCAAAAGCCGTATGATTGGGAACCCAATCAATAATAACTTTCATTCCCAATGAATGAATACTATCAACTAAAGTCTTAAAATCTTGATTATTTCCGAATTCCGTATTTATAGCTTGGTAATCTTTAATAGAATAATAGCTTCCTAACGATCCTTTTCTATTTTTTTCGCCAATGGGATGAATAGGCATTAACCAAATGATTTTAATGCCCATTTCTTTTATTCTTTTTAGATGAGGTAGAACTGAAATAAAATCTCCATTTTCAGAAAATTGCCTGACATTTAGTTCATAAATAGTTGCATTTTTTTTCCAATTTACTTTTTCACTTGTTTCCTTATCAATCAATGAGATATCATTATTTTCTAATTTCGAATTACAACATATTAAAAGTATTGATAAAATAATTATAAAAGTCTTATGCACCATAGTTGTAAATTTAATTTAAAAAATCAACTAAACGTCAAATAGACGTTTATTATTTAATAAAATAGATTTTTTTCAAAAAAATAATCAAATTAAAATTTTAATCAGTTTCCGCTTTTTTTTCTTAAAATTTTATAAAAAAATCTTGGGAATAATCTATGGATAAGAACCCCCCATTTTTCAGCACCACCACTTATTATTTGGTGTTTTTCTTTTTGAACCCCTTTTATAATATCTGAAGCACATTTTTCTGCACTAATGCCTCCTTTTTGGTTGTTGTCTAATAGTCCATGTTTTTGACCGTCTCCTGAAAGTGCATTTTGTGAAATTTTTGTTAATACAAAGCCTGGGAAAACAATGCTTACATTAATGTTGTTTTTTTCTTCTTCTAATCTTAAAGATTCATAAAAACCAACAAGGGCAAATTTTGATGCAGAATAAGCAGAACGAAGAAAAAAACCAAACTTCCCAGACAAACTACTTATAGCAACAAAATGACCACCTTTTTGGTTTTGCATAACTGGGAGGACTGCTTTAGTTAATGCTACAGTCCCAAAATAATTAACCTCCATTAATTTCCTGTCAACTTCTAAAGTTGTTTTGGATGCTTCAGAACGTTGGCTTATCCCCCCGTTATTAATTAAAATATCAATTCTTTTGAATCGGTTTAAAATTGTATTTACAATTCTTTCAAAATCATCGGTTTTGGAAAGGTCTAAAACTTGACAAAACGTTTCTCCTGAGCATGAATTTGCAACTCTATTTAGTTCTTCTTCTCTTCTTGATGATAGAATAACTTTAGCACCTCTTTTTGAGTAGTTTATAGCTAAGGCTTCCCCTATCCCAGAAGAGGCGCCAGTTATCCAAACTACTTTATTAGCTAAATTACTCATTAGTAAAGATTTTTTGCTTTATCCGCAGAAACGGTAATTCCTTTTATAAAAGCTGAGCTAAAACCGTTGTGTTCCATTTCGTTTAATCCAGCTATTGTACATCCTTTAGGTGATGTTACTTTATCAATTTCATCTTCAGGATGTGTGTTGTTTTTAAGTAATAAAGATGCAGCACCTTTGGCTGTTTGAGCAGCCATTTTTAATGCTTCAGGGGCATGAAAATCTATTTCATTTCCACCTTGAGAGGCAGCTCTAATGGCTCTCAAGAAAAAAGCTATTCCACATGCACATAATGCTGTAGCTGAGGTCATTTTTTCTTCAATTATAACAGCAGTTTCACCAACATGATCAAACATGTCTTTTACAATTTCTAAATTGTCTTTCCATTTATTTTTTGTAGCAATGCAAGTCATGCTTTCTCTTATAGCTATTGCTGTATTTGGCATTGCTCGAACAATTGGAACTTCATTAATAAGTTGAGTAGAAATTTCTTCAATCTCAACACCTGACACTAATGAAATTATAAGTTTATTTGGTTTTATAGTTGTTTTTAATTCTTCTAAAACTTCATTTATTTTTTGAGGAAGTACTGCAATAACGATAACATCTGCACCATGAATAGCGTCAGTATTGTTGTTGAATACGTTATATCCTAAGGATTGTAAATCTTGAAGTTTTTTAATTCTTCTTCTTGATAAATTGAATTGATTGGGTTTGTAAACACCTGATTCTACTAACCCCTTTGCAAGTGATATTCCTAGGTTACCGGCTCCTATTATTGCTACTTTATTTTGCATTTTCTTGTGCTTTAGAAAAAACAAAGAAACGAGTTATAATTTAATTTTAACTATTTCCTGTATAACTTATCTTAAAATATCATTTATGAAATGGAATCAATAATGGATTGATTTACAATATTTGGTATGGTAACTTTTAAATTTGGATTTCTGTTCATTTCACGTTTTATTGCAAATATTGCTTGTTTATTTCTGGCCCAATTTCTTCTGCTAATGCCATTATTTACATCCCAAAATAACATGTTTCTAGCTCTATCACTGGCTTCATTTGTCCCATCCAAAGTTAGACCAAATCCTCCATTTGTAACTTCACCCCATCCTACGCCACCCCCGTTGTGGATACTTACCCATGTTGCTCCTCGAAAAGAATCACCAATTACATTTTGTATAGCCATATCTGCTGTAAAAGAAGAACCATCATATATGTTAGATGTTTCTCTAAATGGGGAATCTGTTCCTGAAACATCATGATGATCCCTTCCTAAAACTATGGGCGCTGAAATTTCTCCTGACTTAATAGCATTGTTAAAGGCTTCGGCAATTTTAATTCTACCTTCTGCATCAGCATACAATATTCTTGCTTGAGAACCAACCACTAACTTGTTTTCTTGGGCACCTTTTATCCATTGAATATTGTCTGCCATTTGTTGAGTAATTTCTTTTGGAGAGTTATCCATTAAATCTTCAAGAACTTTACAGGCAATTGAATCAGTCTTTTCTAAGTCTTTTGGATTGCCAGATGTGCATACCCATCTGAAAGGTCCAAATCCAAAATCAAAACACATTGGCCCCATAATGTCCTGAACATATGAAGGGTATTTGAAGTTTACACCATCTTTATCCATCACATCAGCTCCAGCCCTTGATGCTTCAAGTAAAAATGCATTGCCATAATCAAAAAAGTAAGTTCCTTTTTCTGTGTGTTTGTTAATAAATTTTGAATGCTCAATTAAAGATGTTTTAACTTTTTCTTTGAATAAATCGGGCTGTGAAGCCATTAAATGATTGGATTCTTCAAAGGATAAACCTTGAGGGTAATATCCTCCTGCCCATGGATTGTGAAGAGAAGTTTGGTCTGAGCCCAAATCTATATAGATATCCTCTTCATCAAATTTTCTCCAAACATCAATTATGTTACCATCATAGGCGATTGAAACTACTTCTTTATTTGAAACTGCATTTCTTACTCTGATACAAAGTTTATCTAAGTCGCTTATAACTTCATCAACCCAGCCTTGTTCATGTCTTTTATAAGTTGCTGCAGGATTTATTTCAGCTGTAACAGAGACGACTCCAGCAATATTTCCTGCTTTAGGTTGTGCGCCACTCATTCCTCCAAGCCCTGAAGTAACAAATAATTTCCCTTTGGTTCCTTTGTTATCTATTTTTCTACAAGCGTTTAATACGGTTATGGTAGTTCCATGAACAATTCCTTGAGGACCAATATACATGTAAGATCCAGCTGTCATTTGGCCATATTGAGTTACTCCCAAGGCATTAAATTTTTCCCAATCATCTTGTTTTGAATAGTTGGGGATCATCATTCCATTTGTAACTACAACTCTAGGTGCATTTGTGTGCGATGGAAATAAACCCATAGGATGTCCACTATACATTACAAGTGTCTGCTCATCAGTCATCTCTGATAAGTACTTCATTGTAAGTAAATATTGAGCCCAATTTTGAAAAACAGCACCATTTCCACCATATGTTATTAATTCTTCTGGATGTTGAGCGATGGCATGATCTAGATTGTTTTGAATCATAAGCATAATAGATTTTGCTTGATTTGATTCACCAGGATACTCGTCAATAGGTCTTGCATAAATATCATATTCAGGTCTGAAACGATACATATATATTCTGCCATAATTATTTAGCTCATCTAGAAATTCTTTAGATAAAATTTTATGCTGTTTTTCTGGAAAATAACGAAGAGCATTTTGAATAGCTAATATTTTTTCCTTCTTGGATAGAATTTTTTTTCTAACAGGTGCGTGACTAATAGATTGATTTAGTTCTTTTTTAATAGGAAGGTCATTTGGTATACCAGCCTTTATTAAAGATTTGAAATCCTTCATTTTTTTCTTATTTGATCTGTTTTTATGTCGTAACCATAAGGGCAGTGTTTGCATTGGTTTTTACAGCAAAACCCTCTATTTAAATGGTGTTTTTCAGTGAATACTATATAGCCTTCTTTAGAGTAGTAAAATTCATCACTACTTAGTTTGTTTCTTTTTGAAGAACTAAATTGAAAATTACTCATTAGAACAAATTTATATGGTTATTTCATAAGATTTAGCTTATTTACAAGCAATCTTAAAAAAAAATCATGCAATAAGAGAGAATGTTGAATAATAAATTTAGCTACATTTGACGCTCAAATTAAAATTTATTATGTCAAATTAACATTAATTAAAATGTCAGATTTTAAAAATCAAATTGAAAATTTTTTAGAAAGTGTAAAAGCTAGAAATAATAATGAACCTGAATTTATGCAGGCTGTTGAAGAAGTTGCTGAAACAGTAATTCCTTTTATTGAAGATAATCCAAAATATAAAGAAGCTAAAATTTTAGAAAGAATTGTTGAGCCAGAGAGGGTGCTGCAATTTAGAGTACCTTGGTTAGACGATAATGGTGATGTTCAAATTAATAGAGGATTTAGAGTTGAATTCAATTCAGCTATAGGGCCTTATAAAGGTGGTTTAAGGTTTCATCCTTCAGTTAATTTGTCAATTTTAAAGTTTTTAGGATTTGAACAAGTTTTTAAAAATTCACTAACCACTCTTCCAATGGGTGGAGGAAAAGGGGGGTCTGATTTTGACCCTAAAGGTAAATCAGATAATGAAGTAATGAAGTTTTGTCAATCATTTATGACAGAATTATCAAGACATATTGGTCCAAATACTGATGTTCCAGCAGGAGATATTGGAGTAGGTGGAAGAGAAATAGGATACATGTTTGGTCAATACAAAAGATTAAGAAATGAATTTACTGGAGTTTTAACTGGTAAAGGAATTAATTGGGGAGGTTCTTTGATTAGACCTGAGGCGACTGGATATGGTACTGTTTATTTTGCCGCTGAGATGCTTAAAACAAAAGGGGATAGTTTTGAGGGTAAAACTGTAGCTATTTCTGGTTCAGGAAATGTAGCTCAATTTGCTTGTCAAAAAGCTACTGAATTAGGAGCAAAAGTGGTTACGTTAAGTGATTCAAAAGGTTATATTCATGATCCAAACGGAATTGATGCTGAAAAACTGGCGTGGGTTATGGATTTAAAGAATAATAGGAGAGGAAGAATAAAAGAATATGCCGATCAATTTGATGGTGTAACTTTTAATGAAGGAGCTAAGCCTTGGGATGTCGCTGTTGATGTTGCATTGCCTTGTGCTACTCAAAATGAGCTTGATGAAAATCATGCTAAATCTCTTGTTGGTAGTGGTTGTGTTTGTGTGGCTGAAGGGGCAAATATGCCTTCTACACCTGAAGCAATTGCCGTTTTTGCTTCAAATAAAATCTTGTTTGCGCCTGGTAAAGCGTCAAACGCTGGTGGTGTTGCTACTTCTGGGTTAGAAATGTCACAAAACTCTTTAAGATACAATTGGACAGCCAAAGAAGTTGATGATAAGTTACATGGAATAATGTTGTCTATACATGAGCAATGTGTTAATTATGGTAAAGATTCTGATGGGTATGTTGATTATGTTAAAGGAGCTAATATTGCAGGTTTTGTAAAAGTTGCTGATGCAATGATTGATCAAGGTATAGTTTAATCTTTTGATATGTACGGAGAAATTAAAAGTTTTTTAGCGGATGAGCTTCAGAATGTATCTGACGCTGGCCTATTTAAAAAGGAGCGAATTATAACTTCCCCACAAGGTGCTGATGTTAAGGTTGGAGATGGAAATGAGGTGGTTATAATGTGTGCTAATAATTACTTAGGTCTTTCATCTCATCCTGATGTTATTGATGCTGCTAAAGAGTCCTTAGATACTCATGGTTTTGGGATGTCTTCTGTAAGATTTATTTGTGGCACACAAGATATACATAAGGAGTTAGAAAATAAGATAGCTAATTTTTATAAAACTGAAGACACTATTTTATATGCTGCAGCTTTTGATGCTAATGGTGGTTTGTTTGAGCCATTATTTGGTCCTGAAGATGCTATAATTTCTGACGAACTTAATCATGCTTCTATTATTGATGGTGTGCGACTTTGTAAAGCTAAAAGGTATAGATATAAACATAGCGACATGTCTGATTTGGAAGCTCAATTAATTGAATCTCAGTCTCAAAGACATAGAATTATAGTTACTGATGGAGTGTTCTCTATGGATGGTGATATAGCTAAAATGAATGAAATTTGTGATTTAGCAGATAAGTATGATGCTATGGTTATGTCTGATGAGTGCCATTCTGCGGGTTTTATTGGTAAAACAGGAAGAGGAGTTCCAGAATATCATAATGTAATGGATCGTGTAGATATAGTAACTGGAACTTTAGGAAAGGCTCTTGGTGGTGCTATGGGTGGATATACAACTGGGAAAAAAGAGGTTATTGAAATGCTACGTCAACGTTCAAGACCTTATTTGTTTTCTAATTCTTTGGCTCCTTCTATTGTTGGTGCAGCCAATAAAGTTTTTGATATTCTTTCTTCAAGTACAGAACTTAGAGATAAGTTAGAGGAGAACACTAATTATTTTAAGTCTAAAATTATTGAAGCTGGTTTTGATGTTAAAGAAGGTGATTCACCAATTGTTCCAATAATGTTATATGATGCTGCTCTTTCTCAAAGTTTTGCAGATAAGTTATTGGAAGAAGGGGTTTATGCTATTGGTTTCTTTTATCCTGTTGTACCTAAAGGAAAAGCTAGGATAAGAACACAGATTTCTGCAGCTCATGAAAAGCATCATTTAGACAAAGCAATAACTGCTTTTATCAAAGTTGGAAAAGAACTTGGTGTAATTGCATAATATTTTTGAAGAAAAAATATCCATAGCAGATTGTTAGTATCAAAATTAAATTATATCTTCGCACCCCATTAAACAAAATTACAGGTAAAGTGAGTCATTTAAGTTATAAAACCGTATCTGCTAACAGTGAGACAGTAAACAAAGAATGGTTACTAGTTGATGCTGAAGGCCTAACATTAGGAAGAGTTGCAAGTAAAATTGCTTCTTTAATTAGAGGAAAACACAAAGTTGATTTTACTCCTCATGTTGATTGTGGTGATAATGTTGTTGTTATCAATGCAGAAAAAGTTCAACTTTCAGGAAATAAATGGGAAGCGAAAGAGTACATCAGACATACAGGTTATCCTGGAGGTCAAAGAAGTATGAATGCATCGACTTTATTAGCAAAACATCCTGAAAGACTTATAGAAAAAGCTGTTAAAGGTATGTTGCCTAAAAATAAATTAGGGAGAAAACTTTACGGAAACTTGTATGTATATGTTGGTGCTGAGCATGATCAAGAAGCTCAAAAACCAAAAAAAATAAAACTTAATTAATTTTAGATGTCTGTAATCAATAAACTAGGAAGAAGAAAAGCATCTGTTGCAAGAGTTTACCTTAAAGAAGGTAAAGGTAAAATCACAATCAATAAAAGAGATCACAAGGATTATTTTACTACTGATGTTCTTCAATACAAAGTGTTTCAACCTTTTGAATTAACTGATACAAAAGGTAAATATGATGCAACTATTAATGTTAATGGAGGTGGAACAACTGGTCAAGTTGAAGCAATTAGATTAGGTATTTCTAGAGCTTTAGTTGATATTAATCCAGATTATAAACCTTTATTAAAAGCTGAAGGTTTAATGACAAGAGATCCAAGAATGGTTGAAAGAAAAAAACCAGGACAACCAAAAGCAAGAAAGAAATTTCAATTTAGCAAAAGATAATTTTACAAAAGAGCGTTTTTTTAAACGTTGTTTAGTATCTAAGATTTATAGATCGTTAATCGCTACTATTAATCTGCTGAAAATAGAAACAGTTAAAAGAAAGTAAACAAAAAAATGGCAAAAGTAACCTTTGAAGAAATGTTAAATGCGGGAGTGCATTTTGGACATTTAAGAAGAAAGTGGAATCCAGCAATGGCACCTTATATCTTTGATGAGAAAAAAGGAATCCACGTAATTGATTTAAATAAAACTATCCAAAAAGTTGGTGTAGCTTCTGATGCAATGCGTCAGATTGCAAAATCTGGAAGAAAAATCCTTTTTGTTGCGACTAAAAAACAAGCTCAAGAAATTGTTGAGAAAAAAGTCGGTGAAGTTAACATGCCTTACATCACTGAAAGATGGCCTGGTGGAATGTTGACAAATTTTAAGACTACAAGAAAAACAGTGAGAAAAATGTCATCTATTGATAAGATGATGAAGGATGGAACTGCTGAAACTATTTCAAAAAGAGAAAGATTACAACTTTCAAGACAAAGAGAAAAAATGGGTAAAGTATTTGGAAGTATTTCAGATATGAATAGACTTCCTGCTGCAATTTTTATTGTTGACATCAAAAAAGAGCATATAGCTCTTGCAGAGGCAAGAAATTTAAATATTCCTGTATTTGCTATGGTTGATACAAATTCAAGTCCAAAAAATATTGATTTTGTAATTCCTTCAAATGACGATGCAACAAAATCTATTGAACTTATTGTAGGTTTAATGTGTGATGCAGTTAAAGAAGGACTTGGTGAAAGAAAAGCATCTAAAGAAAAAATAGCTAACGAAAAAAGTAAAGCTGAAGCAGCTGAAAAAGAGAAAGCTGAAGCAGCTGAATAATTTTAATATATAATTTTTTAAGTAATGGGAATAACTGCTAAAGAAGTTAACGAGCTCAGAAAAAAAACTGGAGCTGGTATGATGGATTGTAAAAAAGCTCTTCAAGAGTCTAATGGAGATTTAGAATCAGCGATTGATTTTTTGAGAAAAAAAGGTCAGAAAATTGCTGCTAAAAGAGGAGATAGAGATGCAACTGAAGGATTAGTTTTAGCCAAATCTACTGAAAACGGATCTATTGGAGTGTTATTGTGTTTAAATTGTGAAACTGATTTTGTTGCTAAAAATGATGACTTTAGTCGACTAGCAAATACAATTTTAGATCTTGCTATTGAATCAAATGTTAATTCAAAAGATGCATTGTTACAATTAAATTTTTCTGATTCATTTACTGTTGGTGAAAAAATAACAGAACAAAGTGGTGTTATTGGTGAAAAAATTGAAATCTCTTCATTTGAAAAAATTGAAGCAGTAAGAGTAATTGCTTACAATCACCCAGGAAATCAAATTGCATCCTTAGTTGGATTAACTGTTGATGCTGAAGATGAGGGTAAACAAGTAGCTATGCAGGTAGCTGCAATGAATCCTATAGCATTAGATCAAGATTCAGTTTCTCAAGAAATAATTGATAGAGAAATTGAAGTTGGTAAAGATTTAGCTATTCAAGAAGGAAAGCCTGAAGAAATGGCTGAAAAAATTGCTAAAGGAAGGTTAAATAAGTTTTTTAAAGAGACAACTTTGTTGAATCAAGCATTTATTAGAGATAATAAAAAGTCAGTCAAACAATTTTTAAAGGATACAAATCCTGACCTTAGTGTTACAGATTTTAAAAGACATTCCTTATCCATTTAAAATAACTTAATTATATTTAGAGAGCTTTTTAGCTCTCTTTTTTTTGCAAAAAAAAATAAAAAAATGAAATATAAAAGAATTCTTCTCAAACTAAGCGGTGAAGCCTTAATGGGTCAAAAACAATTTGGTATTGATAACAATAGATTGGTTCAATATGCAAAAGAAATAAAAGAAATTTCTGATTCTGGAGTAGAAATTGGAATTGTCATTGGAGGAGGTAATATTTTTAGAGGAGTTCAAGCTGAACTTGGCGGAATGGAAAGAACACAAGGAGACTACATGGGAATGTTGGCGACAATGATTAATAGTATGGCTCTACAAGCTGCACTTGAATCTGTTGGTGTTGATACCAGGCTTCAATCAGCTATTGAAATGAAGCAGATTTCGGAACCTTTCATTAAAAGAAGAGCAGTAAGGCACCTTGAAAAAGGAAGAATTGTGATTTTTGGGGCAGGAACAGGTAATCCTTATTTTACAACTGATTCTGCAGCTTCTTTAAGAGCTATTGAAATTGATGCAGATGTTATTTTAAAGGGAACTAGAGTTGATGGTATTTATACAAGTGATCCTGAAAAAGATTCAAGTGCGACTAAATATGATTCATTAACTTTTGATCAGGTATATGATATGAAATTAAATGTTATGGATATGACAGCGTTTACTTTATGTCGAGAAAATAATGTTCCCATTATTGTTTTTAACATGAATGAATCTGGTAACCTAAATAAAGTAATTAACGGAGATAAAATAGGTACATTAGTAGCTTAAATAATATAAAATTATGTCAGAAGAAGTAGATATGATTCTAGAAGAATCAGAAACAGGTATGCAAAAAGCGATTTCCCATTTAAATCAGCAGTTGAGTAAAGTAAGAGCTGGTAGAGCAAATCCATCCATGTTAGATACTGTAAAAGTCGATTATTATGGTGCGCCAACCCCTCTCTCTCAAGTTGCAAATGTAAGTACATTAGACTCTCGAACTTTAACTGTACAACCATGGGAAAAAGCCTTGTTAGATGAAATTACTAAAGCCATAATAAATGCTAATCTTGGTTTAAATCCTCAGAATAATGGAGAATTAATTATTATTTCTGTCCCTGTTTTAACAGAAGATAGAAGAAAAGATTTAGTAAAAAAGGCTAAGTCTGAGGGTGAGCATGCTAAAGTGGGGGTTAGAACTCAAAGAAAAGAGGCAAATGATATGGTAAAAGGATTAAAAGATGAAGGTTTTGGAGAGGATGCTATAAAAGATGCGGAATTAGAGGTCCAGAATTTAACAAATAAATACATTTCTAAAATTGATGAATTAGTTTCTAACAAAGAAACTGATATAATGAAAGTGTGATTTTTCTTATTAAAATTAGGAATTATCCAAAAATCTTTACAGATTTGGGACGTACAAAAATTAATTTATAAATTAAAAATAATAAAAATGAAAAAATTATGGATTCTTCCTCTTGCTGCTATGTTATCAGTAGCAAGTTGTGATTCAGCAGAAACTGCTGGTGATGATAAATCTGGAACTGAAGCAACTACAGGTGCAGCTGAAGGTGGTGATGCACATTCTCACGATGGTGGTGATGCACATTCTCACGATGGTGGTGAAGCTGCTGAAGGTGGTGAAGCTGCTGAGGGTGGTGAAGCTGCTGAGGGTGGTGAAGCTACAGAAGGTGGTGAAGCTTCAGAAGGTGGTGAAGCTGCTGAAGGCGAAGAAGCTGCTGAATAGTATTTATATTCTAAATATGGAAAAGCCCTTATTAAGGGCTTTTTTTATGCCCAAACTTTTGATCCTTTTGAACAATTTTTACAAATTTCTATTTCTTGTCTGTTATTAAGAATCATAGTCCTAAAAGTATTATAGCTTTTGCTGTTCCATGCTAATTTAAATTCCTGATTTTTTAAATCTCCAATTTTATTTGCTGCATCTTTATCAAAACAACAGGGGACTATTTCGCCATTAACTGTAATTACCGCACTGCTCCACATTCTCCAGCAATGGTTATAGAATTTATTTTTTAACTCGAATTCGCCTTTATTATTAAGTTTATACCTTCGATATTTATCATTTTCAGGCATTAGTGAATTTCCTTTTTTAAAGTCATAAAATTGTGCAGTTTTTAACCGCAGTTCATTTATTCCTAGGTTTTTGCTTAATGATTTTATTTCTTCAATTAAATGTTCGTTTGATTTTACAATAAGAAATTGAAAAATTACATGAGGAGTTTGACTTTTAAGTTTTTCTTTCCACTTTATAATGTTTTTAGTTCCTTTTATAACTTTAGAGAAATCTCCTTTTTTTCTATAATTTTCATAGGACTTTTGATCTACTCCGTCAATTGATATAATTAGTTTTTTAAGTCCAGATTTTATGGTTTTTTCACAGTTTTTATCTGTTAAAAAATGACCATTAGTTGAAGTTGAACAATATATATTTTTCTGACTTGCATAATCTATCATGTCAAATAAATGTTTATTAATATATGGTTCTCCTTGAAAATAATAATTTATGTAAGTTACTTTATGTTTTAACTCATCAATTATTTTCTTATTTAATTCAGGTGTTAAATTCCCTGTTTTTCTTGAAAACATACGCAATCCACTAGGGCATTCAGGACATCCTAAATTACATGAAGTTGTTGGTTCAATACTCAATGCAAATGGTGATCCTAGTATATATGATTTTTTTGTCATTCTTGAAAAAATAAAACTGATGTATAGTTTTATTAAATTCACCATTCTTTTAAAAGTAAATGAGCGAAAAAGTTCTATGTTGTCATTTAAGATCATTTATTACAATAATAAGTACTAAATTTAGTAAAAACCTTTATTTATTCTGATTAATTATTTCTTGCTTTAATTAATATCTTTGTTTAATCATTTAATATTAGGTTTGTTAAATTAATGTGGAATAACATTGCAAATATTATTCTTAGAAATAGATTGTTAATACTTTCTATACTTCTTTGTGTTACTATTGTTTTAGGTTACTTTGGGACAAAAGTTACTCTGCAATATGAGTTTGGAAAACTCTTGCCTTCCAATGACCAAACGTATATTGACTATGATGATTTTAAACAAAACTTTGGGCATGATGGAATGGTTGTTGTTATTGCGGCTAAAGATGATAATTTCTATGATTATAAAAAGTTTAATTCTTGGGGACAATTAGGAGATACATTAAGTTCTCTTACTGTGTCTTATGAAGAAAATGGAAAAATAGTTCAGAAAAATATAATTGATTCAATTTTTTCTGAAGCACATTTATACAATATTATTAAGGATACTACAGAAAAAAAGTTCATTTTACAAGAAGTTGTACCTAGTCTACCAATAGATTCTGTAACTGTAGATAGTGTTCATAAAGTGATTTCATCTTTGCCTTTTTATAAGGATATAGTTTACAAAGATTCATCTGGACTTCATTTAATGATGTTATTCATTAATAAAGAAATTTTTAATTCAAAAAATAGAGGAACATTAATTGATGATATTCATAAAATAGCTTTATCATATGAACCACAATTTTCAAGTTTTCATTTTTCAGGTTTACCTTTTATTAGGTCGGTAACAATGAATAAAGTTAAATCAGAATTAAAACTTTTTGTGATTCTAGCCTTAATCGTTACTTCAATATTGCTTTTCTTGTTTTTTAGGTCTTTTAAGGTGGTTCTTATTTCTGTTATAGTTGTAGTAATTGGCGTAGTTTGGTCTTTTGGAATTATAGGAATATTTAATTATGAAATTACTATTTTGATGGGTTTAATTCCACCATTAATTATTGTTATTGGCATACCAAATTGTGTGTATTTAATTAATAAATACCAACAAGAATATAGGTCGCATGGAAATAAAGCCAAGTCTCTTAGTCGAGTAATTAAAAAAGTAGGAAATGCCACTTTTTTAACAAATGTGACTACAGCAATGGGTTTTGGAACTTTTATTTTTACACATTCTGATCTCATGAAAGAATTTGGTGTTGTTGCTTCTATAAACATAATATGTGTCTTTTTCTTAAGCATTTTGTTGGTGCCAATTATGTATAGTTTTTTACCTCCTCCAAAAAATAAACATACAAAGCATTTAGATAGAGATTGGTTATACAAGGTTGTCGATATGCTTGTATATTTCGCCACTGAAAAAAGAAAACAGGTTTATCTTATAACTGCCATTGGTTTAGTTATTGGGTTTTATGGAATGTCTAGAATGCATACTACAGGAAACATTGTTGATGATTTACCTGATGGAGATCCTGTTGTACTAGACTTAAAGTTTTTTGAAAAAGAACTAAATGGTGTTATGCCTTTTGAAATAATTTTAAGTTCTAAGGACACCATTTATAAAAACTTTACAAACATTGCAAAAATACAAAAACTTCAGCAAGCATTAAAAAAAGAAAAATACCTTTCAAAATCCCTTTCTATTGTTGATGCTATGAAATTCATTTCACAAGCATTTGTTAATGGCAAAGTTTCTAAGTATCATTTAGATTTTAGTAAACCCAAAGATCGAAAACATATTTTAAGAGTTGTTGATCATTCATATTTTAAAAACACTTTCCTTAATTCTGATGGTGAAAATAGTTTTGTTGGTAGTTTTATAGATTCTACTCATAAAAGAACTAGAATTACAATGCAAATTGCTGATATAGGAACTGCAGCTATGGATAGTTTGATTTTAAGATTAGACAGCACAATTAATGAAATTATTAATCCACTAAGTATTAAACATAATAATATAATTAATGGCGATAAAGATTCTATTCATCAAAAATTATTTGAGTTGTATAAATCAAATGATAAGCTAAATTCCATAGTCCAAAATGATCTATTATCAATTAATCCAGAATATGATTTGGATTTTAATATTTTCCCATCATCTATGGATTCAATTTTTGAAAAATATGGAACTGATAAGTTTGAATCATCAATAGCCAAAAACATTTCAAATCAAAAAATATCCTCTATTGTAACTGGAACAGGTGTAGTTTATACTAAAGGAACTACATATTTAGTCAAAAACTTATTTATAAGTTTAATGATTGCCATTGTAGTAATAGCTATTCTTATGTCTTTTTTATTTAAATCTTGGAGAATGGTGTTGGTTTCTTTGTTACCAAATTTAGTCCCATTAATTTTTACTTCTGCCTTAATGGGTTATTTTGGGATTCCAATAAAACCTTCTACAATTTTAGTGTTTAGTATTGCTTTTGGAATTTCTATTGATGACACAATTCATTTTTTAGCAAAGTATAGGCAAGAATTACAGACTAATGGTTCAAACATTAGAAATGCAGTAATTAATTCAATTAAAGAAACCGGGACTAGTATGATATATACATCAATCATCTTATTTTTTGGTTTTTCCATTTTTATTGCTTCTAATTTTGGTGGAACTCAGGCACTAGGTTCTTTGGTTTCATTAACATTATTTGTGGCAATGTTAGCCAATTTAGTTTTACTTCCAGCATTATTGCTTTCTTTAGAAAGAGCACTTACAACAAAACAATTTAAAGACTCTGAAGCATTTTTTGAAGATGATCAAGATATTGATTGGAAAGAATTATAAAACTAATAAATGAAAGGAATTATTCTAGCAGGCGGTTCGGGAACCCGCCTTCACCCATTGACTTTAGCTGTAAGTAAACAGCTTATGCCTGTATATAACAAGCCCATGATTTACTATCCTTTGTCTACACTTATGCATTCGGGGATTAGAGATATTTTGTTTATTACTACTCCTCATGATGAACCTTTATTTAAACATTTGTTAGGAGATGGATCAAAGCTAGGTTGTAATTTTCAATATGCCATTCAGCCAGAGCCTAATGGACTTGCTCAAGCCTTTGTTATAGGTGAACAATTTATTGGTAAAGATAAAGTAGCACTTATTCTTGGAGATAATATATTTTTTGGTGGTGGAATGGGTAAGAAGCTAAAAAGTTCTACAAATCCAGAAGGTGGATATATTTTTGCTTATCGAGTGAATGATCCTGAAAGATATGGTGTTGTAGAATTTGATGAAAATGACAAAGTGATTTCAATTGAAGAAAAACCAGAAACTCCAAAATCAAATTTTGCTGTGCCAGGATTGTATTTTTATGATAATGATGTAATTGAAATTGCAAAATCTTTAGACCCAAGTCCAAGAGGTGAATTTGAAATTACTGACATCAATAAACATTACTTAAATAAAGAAAAGTTAAAAGTTAAAACCTTACCAAGGGGAGTAGCTTGGCTTGATACAGGTACTTTTAGTTCACTAATGCAAGCCTCTCATTTTGTGCAAACTATAGAGGAAAGACAGGGTGTTGGAGTAGGTTGTATTGAAGCAGTTGCTTTTTCAAATGGATTTATTAACGAAGAGCAACTTGAAGAATTATCTATTCCTCTAATTAAAAGTGGTTATGGAAATTATCTAAAAAGCTTAATCAAATAAGAAATGCTTTCTGAATATAAGATTAAGTTAGATAAAAAACTAGATGAGTTTTTAAAAGAACTTCCTGATTTACATATATATGAACCCATAAAACACATAGTTGGTTTAGGAGGAAAACGGTTTAGGTCTTCAGTTTTACTTTTGATTGCTGATTTGTTTGGTGGTGATGTTAATGATGCTATTGATGAAGCTATCTCGATAGAGCTTTTTCATAATTTTACTCTAATTCATGATGATATTATGGATGGCGCCCCTTTGAGAAGAGGAAAGGAAACAGTTCATGTAAAATGGGATGAAAATACTGGTATTTTATCTGGAGATATTCTTTATGCTATTTCTAATCAAGTAATTGCCAAGTCAGTTAATAGTCATAATTCATCAATTAATCAATTGTTTCAGAAAACCGCTATTCAAGTATGTGAAGGTCAAGCTATGGATATGGCATTTGAATCAAGAAAAGAAGTTCATATTGAGCATTATATAAAGATGATCGAGCTTAAAACAGCTGTTCTTGTTGGTTGTGCTATGCAAATCGGAGCACTAGTTGCGAAAGCTTCAACTGCCAACCTTAAAAATATATATGATTTTGGAGTAAATCTTGGAATTGCTTTTCAAATTCATGATGATATTCTTGATGTTTATCCAGAAAAACAAAATTTTGGCAAACAAGTTGCTGGTGATATCATTGAAGGAAAAAAAACAGTTTTATCTATAAAGGCTATAGAGAAAATTCAACATAAAAGAAAAAAAGAATTTATTGATTTATTAAATTCAAATGAAGTTGTTGATTTGAAAAAAATACAGTTGGTTATAGATGTTTATGATGAGTTAAATGTTCTTAATGATGCTGTTCATTTAAAAAATAAATACTATCAATTAGCATTGGAGAATTTATCAAAGCTTTCTTTGTCGGATGATAAAAAAGATAAGCTAAAAACTTTTGCGGAGTTTTTAATGAATCGAGATTATTAGCTGTAAATGTCTTTTAAAGCCTCTTTTAAAGTGTTGAATTTAAAAGTAAACCCATCATTAATTATTTTTTGATTATCTACTCTAACTCCTTCAAGAATGATATTTGCTAATTCACCATAAATGAATTTTAGCACAAAAGAAGGAACATTTGGAAGCCATATTTTTTTATTTAATTGATTTGCTACTATCTGAGTAAAAAAAGCATTATTTATATGTTCTGATGCGACAGCATTAAAAGTGCCATTAGTTTTTGAGTTATTTAAAGAGTAAAATAACATCTCTACAGCATCATCAATATGAATCCATGGCATATACTGATTTCCATTTCCAAGAGGAGACCCAATTCTGTTTTTTATTGTACTTGACATTTTAGCAAGTGCTCCTTGTTTTTTGTCTAAAACAATTCCAAAACGCAAAATAACAGTTCTTGTTAAAGCACTAAATTCATTAACAGCATTTTCCCATTGAACGCAACAATCTGAAATGAAATCTTGATAAGAGTTGTCGTTTTCAGTATAAATCTTAGAATTGGTTATCGCTCCATAATACCCAACTCCTGATGCGGAAATAAATGAATTTATAGGTTGATTTAATTTCTCTAGTTGATTTTTAATTAATCTTGCGGTTATTACTCTGCTTTTTACAATTTCTTTTTTTCGTTTTAAAGTCCAAGGTTTTTCAGCAATGTTTGCTCCAGCTAGATGAATAATATCTGTTACCTCATTAAAACATTTGTCGTCAATTTCACCTTTTCTCCAATCCCAGACATAATTTTTAACGTTATGTTTTGAGCTTTTATTTCTTGTTAAATGAACAACATTTATGTTTTCATTTATTAGTTTTTTAGTTAGGGCACTGCCTAATAATCCGGAACCTCCAGTTATTAAAACTTTCATTATTTAGTTTAAATCTTAAAATTACAACATACTATATTTTTTCGTGAATATGTATAAACATATTTTTTAACTTTCATATTTCAATGAATGAAATTGAAGCTAAAATAATTCAACAATTAAATAAAGATTTATCACTTGCTGGATATGCTAATTCTTTTAGTAATTTATTGCCTATGAAACAAAATATTAATCTTTTGGTTGATTGGATTAATATAGAAGTTTTAAATAACTCAATTCAGTTTGCCCATTTTTTATATGTCATAGATTTAGATGAATCTCTTTTAAAATCAGATAAAGAAATAGATAATGAATCGTTAGCGTTACTTATATTAACCCGTTTAAAAAACAAGGTTATAAATCGAGAAAAATACAGTAATACATAGTTGATTATTAAGTTGGTGATTTTCTTCGGTAAATTTTAAAATTATTTTGCATCTTTGTCCTACATCTTTGACTATGGATAAATTTTCTTTTTTCGGAAATATTAATGGAGAATTTGTTGATGAGTTATATCAACGTTACCAAACCAATAAAAACACCCTTGAACCAAGTTGGAGAAAGTTTTTTGATGGCTATGAATTTGGATTAACTAATTACGGTAATGAAGAAGAAATTCCACTGAACATTAAAAAAGAGTTCATGGTAATTGACCTTATTAATGCTTATAGAATTAGAGGTCATCTTTTTACAAAAACAAATCCAGTTAGAGAAAGAAGAAAATATTCACCAACATTAGATTTGGTGAATTATGGTTTAGAAGAGGCTGATTTAGTTACGGTTTTTCAAGCTGGAGAAAAAATTGATATTGGTCCCTCAACCCTAAATGATATTATAAAACATCTTGAAGAAACATATTGCGAATCCATAGGTATAGAATATCAATACATAAGAAGACCTGAAAGAGTTGAATGGATTCGAAAAAATATCGAACTAAAAAACAGACCTAAATTATCTGTTTCTGCAAAAAAACATATTCTTCATAAATTAAATCAGTCTAATGTTTTTGAACAGTTTTTGCAAAAGAAATTTGTAGGTCAAAAGCGATTTTCCATTGAAGGTGGAGAAGCTTTAATTCCTGCTTTAGATACTTTAATTGAAAAAGGAGCTGATTTGGGAGTGGAAGAATATGTTATGGGAATGGCTCACAGAGGCAGGTTAAATGTATTGGCTAATATTTTTAATAAAACATACGAAGCAATTTTTAGTGAGTTTGAGGGGAAAGAATATGATGAGGATAGTTTGTTTGATGGGGATGTAAAATATCATTTAGGAATAACTTCAGAAGTGAAAACAGATTCAGGAAAGAATGTTAAAATTACATTAGCTCCGAATCCTTCTCATTTGGAAGCAGTTGACCCTATTGTTCAAGGCATTACTAGATCTAAAATTGATTTTCAATTAAAAGGAGATTCTGGTAAAATAATTCCAATTTTAATACATGGAGATGCAGCAATTGCAGGACAAGGCATTGTATATGAGTTAATTCAAATGGCTCAATTAGATGGTTACAGAACTGGGGGTACTTTACATATTGTAGTTAATAATCAGATAGGTTTTACTACTAATTATTTAGATGCAAGATCAAGTACCTATTGCACAGATGTTGCAAAAACTACTCTATGTCCTGTATTTCATGTTAATGGAGATGATGTTGAAGCTGTTGTTCAAACAATGGAAATTGCTATAAAATATAGACAAGAGTTTTCAAGAGATGTTTTTATTGATTTGCTGTGTTATAGAAAGTACGGACATAATGAAGGGGATGAACCAAAATTCACACAACCAAAACTTTATAAATTAATAGCCAAGCACCCTAATCCTAGAGAAATATATCTTAAACGCTTAATTGATGAAAAAGTGATTAGTAATCAAGAAGGGGCTGATATGGAAAGGGCTTTTGACGATATGCTTCAAGATAGATTGGATGAGGCTAAACAGATTGAAAAAGCTAAAATCACTAATTTCTTAGAGGACGTATGGAAAGATTACAGAAAATCTAAAGAAGAAGATTTTAGAAAATCAATTGATACTGGGGTTGATAAAGATAAACTCATTCAATTGGGTCATAAATTGAATAAGTTGCCAGAGGGAAGAAATTATTTTAGAAAAATTGTCAAATTGTTTGACGATCGTCTTAAAATGATTGAAGAAGATAGATTGGATTGGGCAATGGGTGAATTGCTTGCTTACGCAACTTTATTAGTGGAGGGTCATTCTATAAGAATTTCAGGTCAAGATGTTGAAAGAGGAACTTTTTCACATAGACATGCTGTAATAAAAACTGAAGATACTGAAGAAGAGGTAATTCCTTTGAATAATTTAAATCAAGATCAAGGCAGATTTCAAATTTACAATTCTTTACTTTCGGAATATGCTGTTCTTGGATTTGATTATGGTTATGCTTTTAACACTCCTAACGGATTGACCATATGGGAAGCTCAATTTGGAGATTTCTTTAATGGAGCACAAATAATTATAGATCAATTCATTAGTGCTGCTGAGGATAAATGGGGAACACCAAATGGATTGGTTATGCTTCTTCCTCATGGATATGAAGGAATGGGTTCAGAACATTCATCTGCAAGAATTGAACGTTTTTTACAGCTTTGTGCGGAACAGAATATACAAGTTGCTAATTGTACTAATCCAGCTAATTACTTTCATCTTCTAAGAAGGCAAATCAAACGACCTTTCAGAAAACCATTGATAGTGTTCACTCCAAAAAAATTGTTAAGGTACAATAGGGCAGTTTCAAAGCTTGAGGATTTGTCAAAAGGTTGTTTTAAAGAAGTTATTGACGATGATTTAGCTAATGCAAAATCTGTTGATACTGTTGTTCTTTGTTCAGGTAAATTTTATTATGATTTGATTGAAAAATACGAAACTCTATCTGCTTCTAACATTGCTTTCGTTCGTTTAGAACAATTGTACCCATTTCCTAAAGCTCAACTAATTAAAATAGTGAAAAAATATGGTGAAGAATGTAATTATGTTTGGGCACAAGAGGAGCCAGAAAATATGGGAGCATGGTCTTATATAATTAGAAAATGGCAATTTACAAACATATCATGTTGTTCAAGATTTGCATCAGGAAGTCCAGCAAGTGGATCTCCT
This sequence comes from Crocinitomicaceae bacterium, assembly GCA_002723085.1. Classification (GTDB taxonomy): domain Bacteria; phylum Bacteroidota; class Bacteroidia; order Flavobacteriales_D; family Parvicellaceae. Next base: position 65,077 of record PBNK01000030.1, read on the forward strand.
AAAGTACATGAAATTCGTCATGCTGCAGTAATTAATAAAGTAATGTCTTACATTAAAAAATAAATAATATTATGTCAATTTTAGAAATGAAAGTCCCAAGTCCAGGTGAGTCAATCACTGAAGTGGAAATTGCAGAATGGCTTGTTGAAGATGGAGATTATGTTGAAAAAGATCAAACCATTGCTGAAGTTGATTCTGATAAAGCTACATTAGAATTGCCAGCTGAGCAAGCTGGCACAATAACCTTAAAAGCTGAAATTGGTGATGTTGTTGCTGTTGGTCAGGTAGTGTGTTTAATAGATACTTCTGCAGCAAAACCAGCAGGTTCATCATCTTCTCAATCCAAAGAAACAAAGGAAGATAAAATCCCTGATCCATCTCCAGCTTCTAAATCAACTCCTAACCCTAAACCTTCTTCAACATATGCATCAGGACATCCCAGTGTTTCTGCAAAGAAACTAATGGATGAAAATAAAATTGATAGCGACTATGTAGATGGATCAGGTAGAGATGGTAGAATAACTAAGCAAGATGTTGTTGAGGCCCTTGATAATAATGGATATGAGGGTGATAGATTTAGTAAGACTAAAAAAATGAGCATGCTTAGAAGGAAAATAGCATCTCGTTTAGTTTCAGTAAAAAATGAAACAGCCATGTTAACTACTTTTAATGAAGTAGACATGTTGCCAATAATGAATTTAAGAAATAATTACAAGGTTGAATTCAAAGAGAAATATAAAGTTGGTCTTGGCTTTATGTCTTTCTTCACCAAAGCTTGTACTATTGCTTTGGAAGAGTTTGATTCTGTAAATTCAATGATTGATGGAGACCACGTAGTTTCTTTTAATTACAAGGATGTTGGAATTGCCGTGAGTACACCTAAAGGATTAATGGTCCCAGTTTTAAGAAATGCTGAAGAGATGAACTTATTGCAAATTGAAGCAACAATTAAAGATTTAGCTATTAAAGCAAGAGATGGTAAAATTTCATTAGATGAAATTACAGGTGGAACATTTACTATTACAAATGGTGGTGTTTTTGGATCTATGTTAAGTACTCCAATTATTAACCCCCCACAATCTGCTATACTTGGAATGCATAATATAGTTGAGCGTCCTGTTGCAATTGATGGTAAAGTTGAAATTAGACCAATAATGTATGTTGCGCTATCTTATGACCATAGAATTATTGATGGTAAAGATAGTGTTGGGTTTTTGGTTAAAGTAAAAGAAGTATTAGAAAATCCAGAAGAATTAATTTTTAACGGAAAAGATCCTAAAGAAATTTTATTTAATTATTAAGATTTTATCTAAATAAAAAAAGGGTTCAAGCCCTTTTTTTATGAAAAATAATTTTTATTGAATACTCAATACAGTACTAGTTTTATTAAATCGTACAATATAATTTCCTTTGGATAAATCATTTATAATAAAACTATTTGTCCCAATTTTGATTTCTAGTTTTTTTACAACCTTGCCATATATATCTATTAGTTGAAGTGTACCTTTATTTGATGATGTTATATTTAAAATGTTATTGTAAACCGGATTAGGAAATGCTTTCCAGTCTAAAGAAATAATTTCTGAAATTCTTGTAGATTGTTCCACATCGTCTGCATCTCTAGGGAGCAATTTAAATTCACCGTAATTAAAATCGATTAGGCCAGTTACAGTATAATAAAAGTTTTGAGTAGGAGTATAAGAAAATAAAAAATCGTCAACTTGAATAGGACCGCTTCCATCATTAATTGTCCATTCTCCAAATGATCCATTAGCGTTAGTACATTCAGCATCTATAACTTTGATCAAGCATCCTTCAAAAGATTCTGTATTTGCATTGTCCGTAGTTGTAATGTTTGTTGGAAATGAATTTCCAGATGATATTATTTGATAATTATTAACGTTTTTTAATTCTGTTAAGTTGTAGTATTCTACAACTTCTGCATCTAGCGTGATTGAATCACCAATTACAGGGTTTGAAGTGGTGTCATATACATATATTCCAGTCCATTCACCTGATCCGCTAGAAAGATAAAAGGTGCCATCATAACGTACAAAGTTTACTATACCACCTGTACTAACTTGTTGGTTGGCATAAGGGGAATCTCCTGTTGGAGAAGTTGTATGCTGAATATCGTAAATGGATACATTATTGCTGTTGTTTCCACTTCCACCTTCTTTAATTAAAATGTCATCTACTTCCCAAGTGCTTCCATCAGATGAAGTTCCAGTATATTTATAAGCAATATATGTTGCATTTGAAACATAATTTGATAGGTCAACATCTCCTGAATTTGTCCAATTACCCCAAGTAGAATTATTTGTATCCCATGTTGCACTGCTTGTTATATCTGTCCAAGTGCCTTGAACTGTTGGGTTACTTGTACCGTCATAGTCTGTTGATATGTATAGGGTTAATGCAGCACCAGGCCATTTCATAATAGTTCCAAAACTTAAGTTTGGTTGGGTCGCATTTGAAAGATCAACTCCAGGAGAGATTAACCAAGATTCTGCAGGAACGTTTCCATTATCATAATTAGAAATTTTAGCAAATTGATCTCCATTGTAATCTGTAGCATACCAATTCGTGGTGTCTACAACAATTTGGGTTGTCCAGCCACCTGAAGTTAACGACAAATCGTTAAAATCTTTTATTAAGTATATCGTTTGAGATATTGAAAAAGATGAAATAAAAAATAAGCAGATAAATAATTTTATTTTTTTCATTTTATAAAACTTTAATATTATGTTAGATTTATTCGGTTATTAAAATATTGTCTAGTTCCCATGTTGCTCCATCGGAATTTGTGCCACTATACTTAAAAGCAATAGAAATAGATGAAGAAATAAATGCTGTAAGGTCAATATTTCCACTAGGAACAAAAGTCCAGTCTCCAGAATCTATATCCCAGTTAGGTACATATGAAGTAATATTTGTCCAAGTTCCTTGACTTGTTGGGTTACTTGATCCATCATAATCGCTAGAAATTAATAATTCCAACCCATCATTTGGTTGTGGTCCAGGTGTATATCTTACCACATTGTCAAATGAAAGATTTGGAGCTGTTGTTCCAGATAAGTCAACATTAGGAGAAACCAACCAACTTTCGCAAGCATAGTTAGTAAATATGCTAACATCGAAATTACTTGCTGAAGCTACATTTCCACCGAAAATTTCCCATTCACCCCAATTTTCAGTAGTAGTGGTTCCAGTCCAGAAGCTTCCCCAACCGCCAGATGTTATAGATCCATCATCAAAGTTTTTACTTAAAATAGCCCCGCTATTGCCACCGCCTCCACTACCAGTGCATCTTTCTTCGTTCATGTTAACTTCATTTATGTCTCTAATGAAAAGTTGAATATCGTTGTTGTAAATGCTCATAATTCCTGTAATTGTTCCGTTTAAGAATGGAATTGTGTCAGATGCAAAGTTTGCATATCCACTAGTTCTTACTAGAATTGAGTTCCCATTACAGTCAGTTAAAGTTTTATTAGTAGTAGTTAAATTTATACCATCAGCATAAGTAGTGTTTATATCACTTGATGAAAATTCGACATTTTCTAGTTTTATTAACTTACTTTGGTGCAGTGTAGTATTAAGTTGTTGCATGCTAAAAACTTCAGGCTCCAAAAATTTTTCAGTTGCTATTTTAACAAAGTTAGTATAGGGATCCAGTTGACTAATTTGAATTAAAGATCCGTAATCATTTAAAACCGTTCCATTTAGATTTAATTTTATACTATCACCAATATATAGACCGCAAGCGGAAGTGAAAACTAGTTTTATTGCACCAGTAGCATCTTGAATGTAAGCCTCTTTATAGAAATTGCCATTTGTTTCTTCTGAAGTTACGTTGGCATAAATTGTATAATCTTCATTGATTTCAAGATTCGAACCAGGTCCACTATACATATCTTTTAATTCAGAAATAGTGATTTCTGTACCATCAGGCAATTGATTTTCAGGTGGTTCTTCATATTTCTTCTTGCAGGCACTTAAGCTTGTTAATATTGCTGTAATAAAAAATAGTTGTTTAATTGTTCTCATAGTTTAAAATAAATAGCTAAGCATTATAAAAAAAGTTCTTCCATACATGTATCCGTACTTATTTGGAAATCGGTTAATGTTTGTTACATCGTATCTTAATTGTTCAAAACCCCCGGTTCTAAAACTAGTATTGTTTAACACATTGTTGATGTTGATGTTAAGTCTTAAATAAGAATTGTTTTTGTAGATTTTCCAGCTTTTTCCACAAAATAAGTTAACGGCATCTCCGTTGTCTAAGATTGTTTGATCTAAAATTTCATTGTATTGCTCATGAGTTGAGGAATAGCTTGAAATGGCTTCAGAAGTTCTTCGATCTGGGTTGGGAGATAAATAAATGTTTGCAAAATAATTATAGTTTAATCCTGCATACCAATATTTAGGGGCATTATATTTGATGCCTATAGTTGATGCGGTTTGAGGCATTCCACCAATTTTAAAATTACGTAAGTATATGTTTTTATTCTCTGCAATCATTTCTTGAGAGTTATCTCTAGTTATTGTAGCAACAGGGTTTGAGTTAAAAAGGTAGTCTCCTGTTGTAAATGCTCCTGATAATTGAAATGATGAGTTTATATTGCTTTCAAAGCCAAATTCAATTCCTGTAAAAAGTTGATCAACATTAGTCATCATGTAGTTTACAAATGTTCTGTATTCATCATGGTAAAATGACCTTGACCAAGTTTGGTCATTTATTTGAGTATAGAAACCAGTTATTCTTGCTTTTAAAAATGGATACCTTATTATGTAGTTTACATCACCAGAAAGAATTTCTATTGAATTTAAATTGTCTACAATTTGGTCTCTAGTTCTTGGAGAAACATAAGCATTTCTAGCATAGGGAGCTTCAGTTCTATAGGTTCCATTAAAAGAGACTAAGTGTCTTCCAGTTATTTTGTAAAGTAGACCAAATTTGGTGCCGTAGTTTAAGAAGTTTTGTTTGTCAGATTCACCTAAGGAATTTTCTGAAAAACGTCCATTTTGCATGTGTCCATTTCTCCAAAACGAAGTGTTGGATACCGTTAACCCGGCAAACGATTCAATGTGTTTTTTATTGAACGAAACTTCTCCAAAAACTTCATTTTTGTTGATGTGAATATCGTAGTTATAGCCAAAAATATCACCAGTTGTTATGACGTTATTAATGTTTTGCAAATCGTTTTGCGAAAGGTTTGGGTCGGTAAAATCTCTTTCAGCAAACTGGTCGATATCTACCGAAAAATCTCCACCAAGTAAATCGTGCATCACTTTGAAATTTTTGCTTTTGTATTTACTTATGTTCAACCCAAAATTTATTGTGCTGAATTCGTTCATAATGTATTTTCCAAAAGAATTCAATCCAAAGTGTCTAGGATCTAATCGGTATTCCTCCAATATATATTTAGATCGATCAGCAGTATAAGATTCTCCACTGCCATTGGCGTTATTAAGAGTGTAAATGTTGTTGTAGTTTGCGTTGTACAAACCATCCCAGTTAAGCTGGGTAACAGATGGGTCATTTTGTTGCCAAAGTTGAGTTAAGTTGTTGTATTCGTTTAAGTCAGTGATGATTTGATTACCAGAAAGCGTTCCTTGAGCGTTAATTAAATAGCTTGGTAAATATTTGTAATAGTCAGGCCTTGGGTCTTTGGCATTGTACCAATTTAAATTAGTATTTCCGGTTCTTCCAGTAATGGCATAAAGATTGGTTTGTAAATTTAGTTTATCAGATTTTTTCCAATGATGTGCAAGAGTAATGTATGGCTTATGGTTATCTCTTAGCCTTGCATTTCTCTTTTTTTGAGAACCATCTGATTGTGTTTGATAACCCCAATATGGATTATAAAAAGGGTCGCCAGTTAAGTCATAGGTTTCTTGAATTGCAATTCCTTGTCTACCTTGTACAGTAGGGGCTCCAAAACCTACTAAGTTTAGCGTATGTTGATTATTTATTTTTTTTTCAATAGAAAGTAAATATCCACCAGAACTATATGAAGAGCCGCTAACATAACCTTCATCAGACCATCTTGAGGAAAGGCTAGCCATAATAGCCCAACCCTTATCATTTAAACCAGAATTGTAAGTGTACATCAAACGATTTCTGTAAGAACGATTTGTTGCAGCATAAGAAAAACGAGTTCCTACTTTTTTATCAGATGGAAGTGCAGATATATATGAATACCCCCCAATACTTCCGAAAGTAGCAGTTGAGGATGAAATTCCAAATTTATTTTCTGGATATCTGGTTACGTCATTAAGACCTCCCCAATAGGCCCAAATGGTCCAACCGTTTTCAGGATCATTTACAGGAATTCCATTGAATGAAATTCTGGTATGTTCAGAACTGTATCCTCTGAGTCTAAATCTTGCTGCACTAAAGTTAAATCCAGCTTGATTGACATATACATCTCTTGAAGATTGTAACAACCCACTTATGTCTTGAGATTGTGACTCATTATCTAATAAATCAACAGTAGTAGTAAAAACTGGTATTAAATTTGCAGATGTATCTTCAACACTTATAGTGTCTGATTGAGCAAAATAGTTGACATTAATTAAAAACAAAATTGGCAGTGCCAATAAAATTATATTTGTTCTCATCTATTAAATTTAAAAATAATAATGATGAAATGTTAAATTGTCCACCATTTAGTTCGCAAAAGTAGTATTTATCCATATATTTATCGGCATGCATAACAAATTTTATCTAATTTTTTTTCTTTTACTCTGTATAATAAGTTTCTCTCAGCAAAACGAGGAGATAAAGTATGAAGTTGAATGTATCGCTTTTTACAATTTAGAGAATTTATTTGACACCATAGTTGATCCAGATACCAATAAAATTCTTCAGGATGATTTTACACCAGAAGGCAATCATAAATGGAATACAGATAAGTATTATAAAAAAATTAGAAATATGGCTGAAGTTATTTCTAAAATTGGAAAAGAAGTGACTCCATTAGGTCCTTCAGTTTTAGGTGTTTGTGAAATTGAAAATAGATTAGTTCTTGAAGATTTAGTTGCTCATGAATTAATAGCCAGTAAACATTATAAAATCATTCATCAAGATGGTCATGACAAAAGAGGAATAGATTGTGCATTAATATATGATCCGCTTCATTTTAAAGTGTTGGCCTTCAAATCAATTAAATTGACAATGCCAGATAATCCAGATTTTGCTTCTAGAGATCAATTGTTAGTTTCAGGTGAATTAATGGGAGAATTAATTCATTTTATTGTTGTTCATTGGCCATCAAGAAGAGGAGGGGAATCTAAAAGTAGACCTAAAAGAATTCAAGCTGCAAAATTGACTAAATCTATTGTTGATTCATTACAAATGCAGAATCCAAAAGCCAAAGTTATAGTCATGGGTGATTTCAATGACGACCCTATATCCCCAAGTATGAAAGATTTCTTAAATGCTCATGATAACAATAAAGATTTTAAAGACAATGAAATGTTCAATGCAATGATGGGCCATTATAAAAAAGGGATAGGAACATTAGCTTACAGAGATAATTGGAATTTATTTGATCAGTTTATTTTAACACCCTCTTTTATTGATGATAAAAAAGAATTTGAAAATTTTAGTTTCTATAAATCTGCTGTTTACAATAAAACATTTTTAAAAAATCAAAAAGGAAATTTTTCTGGATATCCATACAGAACTTTTGTTGGGTCAACATTTATGGGAGGATATAGTGATCATTTTCCAGTATATTTATATTTGATTCGACATTCAAAATAATGAGATCTATTTTATTTGGAATTTATTTAACATCAATAATTTTTTGGCCTTTTGCCCTTTTTGGTCAAGATACCATTAAGGTTACATATTATAACTTACTAAATTTTCCTCAGCAACAAGCTGATAGAATTGACACTCTAAAAAAAATATTATCAAATATTAATACTGATGTTTTTGTTGTGAATGAATTAACCTCATTTAATGGGGGAGCTTTAATAAAAAATAATGCCCTTAATGTGAATGGAATCAGTTATTATTCAAGCGCAGTTTTTTACGATGGTCCTGATACGGATAACTTGCTTTATTACAATAGCAATAAATTAGGTTTACATAGCCAACAACAAATACCTACTGATTTAAGAGATATAAGTGAGTATATTTTATACTATAAAGATCCTAATTTAGGAATGACTCAAGATACTACTTATATAAACTTTTACTCCCTTCACCTTAAGGCAGGAAGTGACCCTTCCGATGCAAATAAAAGAACAGCTGAAGCAGAAGTTTTGAAGACATTTTTAGCCAATTCTGGTAAAAACACTCGTCTTTTTGTTGGTGGTGATTTTAATTTTTACAGCAACACTGATTTAGCATGTCAAGAAATTTTAAATGGCCAAGGTGTTAATTTATATGACCCTATTAATAGGATGGGGGGGTGGCATAATAATGCAGGATATAAAAAATACCATACTCAAAGTACAAGGCAATCAACTGGTGGTTATGCTGGAGGTTCATATGGTGGAATGGATGATAGGTTTGATTTTATTTTTGTTTCTAATGATGTTTTGTATGGTTCTGAAGGTATTCATTATATAGAGGATTCATATGAAGCTGTTGGTCAGGATGGATTGAGGTTTAATGAAGATATTCATATTCCAGTTAATACAGCTGTTTCTCAAGATTTAGCTAATGCTTTATTTTATATGAGTGATCATTTACCTGTTTCTTTAAAGTTTGCTGTTGGTGGAACCATTAATGTTTCTGAAAATAGGCTAAATTTTAATTTATTTTACAAACCTAACACTAAACAACTTTCTATTGTTTCTGACTATGAAATAAATAATCTTAATATTATAGTTTCGGATATTAATGGTAAAATAATTAAGATTATTGACCAAAGAAATATTCGTGAATCAAATTGGTCTTTAATCGGTCTTCCTAAAGGATTTTACATTGCAAGAGTAAATGCAAATAACAAAATAAAAATTCTTAAATTCGTTATTAATTAAAACAGACACAGATATGAAAACAACTAAAATAACATTTATTCTAATCGCTTTATTTGCCATTACATTTTCTTGTAAAAAGAAAAAAACAGCGCCTACTTTAACCTTAAATGGAGAATCCTCTATTACAATCTGTTTAGGAGATGTTTTTACTGATCCGGGAGCAATGTCAATAGACGCTTATGATGAAGATATAAGTTCACTAATAGAAGTTGTAAGCAATGTTAATTCAGATTCGTTAGGTGCTTATACCATTGAATATACTTCAACCGATGAAAATGACAATGTTTCTGTATTAACTAGAAATGTACTAGTCCAAATGTGCGTAAGCAGTATTATAGGTGATTATACTGTATCACATGATTGCACCATATTGGGGCAAAATATAATTGGTGAAAATCAATCAATTAGTTCTGGAGCAACTGAAAATGATTTCAATATTGATAATTTTAACACTTTTATTAATCAAGTACCAGCCACTATTAATGGAATTAATGTAACTATACCTACAAATGTTTTTACTATTGGTTCGGGACTTTTATCTGCAGATGTCACTATTGATGGAACAGGAACTATTAATGACTTAGGCACAGAAATTATAGTCGAATATAATTATGATGCTGGTCTTTTAGGCAGTGGAACTTGTACAGCGGTCTACACTAAATAATTTTTATAATTAATAAAAGTTTAGAAACAGCTTTTAATTTTCAATAAATTCTGAAACTATTGAGAAAAAATCAATGGGGTTTTCGGCATGAAGCCAGTGTCCTGCATTGTATATGGTTTCGAATGTAGAATTGAGGAATATCTCATTTATTTCATCAAAATCATCTTCAAGAATGTAACTTGATTTCTCACCTCGAAGAAAAAGCGAAGGGGTTTGTGAAATTTCATTAGGTATTTCACCTAAAATAGTTTTCATGTTTTCTACAATAACAGGAATATTCATTCTCCATGCTAATTTCCCTTTTTCTATCCAGTAAAGATTCTTTAACAAAAATTGTTGTATGCCAAACTCTTTAACATATTGAGCTAATATTTTGGTTGCCTCTCCTCTTGATTTTACAACGGAAAGATCTATATTATTAAGGCCTTCAATGATGTGGTTATGATGCATTGGGTATTCTTTAACGCCAATATCAGCAACAATAAGTTTAGATAAAATATCAGGAAATTTTTGAGTAAATCGCATAGCCGTTTTGCCTCCCATTGAATGTCCCAAGAGAATGGGGTTTTTGATTTTTTCAGAATCAATTAATTCCATAAGGTCATTAGCCATTGCTTCGTAATTCATGATTTTATCATGATCAGAATGTCCATGATTTCTTTGGTCAATTAAATATACTGTATGGTTTTCAGCAAATTTTTTCCCTAATGTTCCCCAGTTGTCTGAAGATCCAAAAAGACCGTGAATAATCATTAACGGTTGACCAGATCCTATTTTTTTAAAATGTAGTTTCAAAACTTTCTTAATGATCTTTTATATAGATTTATTGTATTTTCAAGTCCATAGTCAAGTGCATCAGAAATTAACGCATGACCTATAGAAACTTCTTTTAAGTTTACTATTTTCTGATTAAAGAAATTTAAATTATTTAAGTTTAAATCATGTCCAGCGTTAATTCCAAGTTTTAAGTCATTAGCTACTTTTGATGCTTCAACAAATGGTTTTATAGCCTTGTTTTTGTCTTTTGTGAAATTTTGAGCATAGGTTTCAGTGTAGAGTTCAATTCTATCAGTTCCTGTTTCAGCTGCCCCTTGAATTATCTTTTCAATTGGGTCTACAAAAATGGATGTTCTTATATTTTGTTTTGAAAATAATTCAATGATATCAATTAAAAATTTCCTTTCCTTAATGGTATCCCATCCATGATCTGAAGTAAGCTGTCCTAAAGTGTCAGGGACTAAAGTTACTTGATGAGGTTTGGTATTTAAGACCAATTCAACAAAACGATCTTCTTTTGGATTTCCTTCAATGTTTAGTTCTACAGAAATGGATTTTTTTAAATCAAATACATCAGAGTATCTTATGTGTCTTTCGTCAGGCCTTGGGTGAACGGTTATGCCATCTGCACCAAACTTTTGAATTTTTAAGGCGGATTCAAGTACATTTGGAGTGTTGCCTCCTCTAGCATTTCTGAGGGTAGCAATTTTATTTACGTTTACACTTAATGATGTCATATTTCAAAAAATCTTTTCAAAAGTAGAACAAGAATCTAAACTAGTACGAACTTATATCGTATTTTTATATAAAAATTAATAATCTATGATAGCACTTGATTTAATAACAAATCATGTTCCTCCTGTAAAATCATCTGAAAGTATTGAGAAAGCTTTATTTTGGATGGATGAATTTAGGGTAAATCATTTGCCTGTTGTTTCAGGTAAAGAATACATAGGTCTTGTTTCTGATGCTATGATTTTTGATTATAATGATTTGCAAGATGAGATTACAAATCTGAATTTTATTGGCAAACAGCAATTTGTTAAAGATTCTTTCCATCTTTTTAAGGTTATGGAGGTTATTACTGACCATAAGCTTTCAGTATTACCAGTTTTAAATACTAAAAATGAATATATAGGAGCTATAAGTGCAACTTATTTAATTCAGGTTTTCTCTAATCTTTTTTCTTTAAAAGAAAAAGGTGCTGTCATAGTTTTAGGAATGAATGCCATAGATTATCAACTTTCTCAAGTTGCTCAAATTGTTGAAAGCAATAATGCCAAAATATTAAGTACTTATGTGGGCACATCTCCTGATTCCAGTCAAATGTCATTGACCATAAAGTTGAATCAAGCAGAAATTAACCCCATAATTCAAACTTTTAATCGATACGATTATAGTATAAAAAACATTTTTACAGAACAAGATTTTGATGATGAGTTTCAAAATAGATTTGACAATTTAATGAATTATTTAAAACTTTAACGGGTTATGAAAGTTGCTTTATTTAGTAAGTCTGTTAGAAGTGATTCAATTCCTTTTGTAAAAAAGTTGATTAAGGAATTGAAAGGAGCAAATAGCCAAATTTTTATAAGTCCATATATTAAAACTATTGCTCAAGATGAAATTGATAATTCTCTTGATAAAGTTTTTGAATTAAATTGGAGTATTCCAAAAGATTTAGATTGTTTAATTAGTATTGGAGGAGATGGCACATTACTCGATGTTATTCCTTTGGTCAAAAATACTAATCTTCCAATTCTTGGAATTAATGCAGGTAGATTAGGTTTTTTAGCAAACACGGCTCAGGAAGAAATTTCATATGCTGTAAAATCAATTTTAGAAAAATCATATAGAATTGATGAAAGGTCTTTGATTGAAGTAAATTCAACAAATTCAACCTCGCCATTTGGTATTTCAAATTATGCATTAAATGAAATTACCATTCACAAAAAAGATTCTTCATCAATGCTTGCTTTACATGCTTATTTAAATGATGAGTTTTTAAATACTTATTGGGCTGACGGATTAATTGTTGCAACTCCTACTGGATCAACTGCATATTCTCTTTCTTGTGGGGGGCCTATTTTAAGTCCAAGTTCAGATAATTTTGTGATTACTCCAATTGCTCCTCATAACTTGAACCTTAGGCCTATGGTGGTAAATGATGACGTTACTATTCGTCTTCAATTAGACTCAAGAGAAGACCAATGCTTAGTAGCTATGGATAGCAGATCAGTCACAATAGAAAAAGAATTGGAAATTGAACTTAAACGAGCTCATTTTAACATAAGTTTGATAGAATTGCCTAATCAAAACTTTTTTAAAACCATAAGAAATAAGCTGTTTTGGGGAAAAGACGTTAGAAACTGATAATTATTGTTAATTCTTATATAATTTAAGAAGAAAAATTGTTAGTTTTGATTTCTTGACAAGAGTTGGTTTTTACATATTATTTTTATCATTTTCGTTTTCTTCATTTGGTCAGATAAAAGAATTTGGTCTTTTTGCTGGAGGGACATATTATACTGGTGATTTAAATAGATCTCACATGAGTCAAGTTGATTATTCGCTTGGAGCTATTTATAAAAAAGATTTTAAAAATGAAAGGGTAAGTCTTCGATTTCAATTAATGTACAACAGCGTTAAGGCTTCAGACTATAAAACAGGATTATCCTCACAAGTTAAAAGAAATTTATCGTTTAGATCAACTGTTTTAGAGTTTGGACCAGTAATTGAAGTTAATTTTTTTTCGTTTAGGCCTGGACAGTCAAATCCTGAATTGTCAAGTTTCGGAACACCATATTTTCTTTTGGGAGTTAATTATATGAAAATGAACCCTAAGGCTTTATATAATGGGGAATGGATTGAACTTCAACCATTAATGACCGAAAATCAAAGCATTCCATATTCTTTAAATCAAATTGTTATTCCTTTTGGAATTGGAGTTAAAGTTAATTTTACTCCAAATACTGTTTTATCGATTGAATATGGCATTAGAAAAACCTTTACTGATTATTTAGATGATGTAAGTGGAATGTATCCAAATCCATCTAATATTTCCTCACTTTCTGCTGAATTAGCAGATAGAACCAATTATGGCGAGCTATATCAACCTGAAGGAATTAATGGAACAAGTTATGGTCTTCAAAGAGGTAATCCATCTGATAAAGATTGGTATACTGTATTTGGTTTTATGTTAACTTATCAATTTATAAATAGATCAACTTGTCCTTCTTGGCAATAAATTTCCAATTCTCACCTAAATTTTAGACATTCGCAGATTCTTTCATGGAAGGTATTAAATTAAATAAAGATTGTATTCCAAAACATGTTGCCATAATAATGGATGGTAATGGTCGTTGGGCTAAAGAAAAGGGCGAAATGAGAATTTTTGGACATACTAATGGTGTTGAATCTGTTAGGGAAGCATTGACAGCCGCTGGAGAGATTGGGGTTGAATTTTTGACACTTTATGCATTTAGTACTGAAAATTGGAGTAGACCAAAAGAAGAAATAGATGCTCTTATGGATTTACTTGTTCATTCTATTTCATCAGAAATTAAGGAATTAAATGACAAAGGGGTTAAGCTCCAAACTATTGGAAATATTAAAAATCTTCCAAAGTCGTGTCAAAAGGCATTGTTAAATGCTATTGATGAAACTAAGCACAATAATAAAGTAACTTTAATCTTGGCTTTAAGTTATAGTTCAAGAAGTGAAATTGTTTCCGCTTTTAAAGAAATGATAAAGGACATTGACTCAAAAAAAATTAATTCCGATGAAATAAATGAAGATATAATAAGTTCTTATTTAAGTACAGCCAATTATCCTGATCCAGAATTGTTAATAAGAACTAGTGGTGAAAATAGAGTCAGTAATTTTTTAATGTGGCAATTGGCATATACTGAATTGTATTTCACATCAACTTTATGGCCAGATTTCAAAAAAGAACATTTTTACAAAGCAATTGAAGATTACCAATCAAGAGAAAGAAGATTTGGTAAAATATCAGAACAGATTTTAGGAAATGATTAAATACAAGTTTTTATATATTATTTCTATTGTTTTTAGTGTATTTAATTACAATGCGCAATCAGAATCATATATAGATTATGTAACTCCAAGAGATTATACATTAGCAGGTATTATTGTTGATGGGGTTGTTCATTTAGATCATGAATTAATAATACAAAAATCGGAATTAGTTAGAGGAAGTAAAATTTCAATACCAGGTGAAAAACTATCTACTGCTGTTGCTAACTTGTGGGAACAAGGCCTTTTTAGTGAGGTGGAAATAATTAAAGAAAAAACTCAGGGTAATAACTTGTTCATTAGAATTAAATTGAAGGAAAGAGAAAGACTTTCTAGATATAATTTTTCAGGAATTTCAAAATCAGAAAGTGATCAATTAAGGGATGATATTGATTTATACAGTGGAAAAGTAATTACTCAAGAATTACTAATGAGAGTAAAAAACATTTCAAGAAATTATTTTGTAGGAAAGGGTTTCCTACATGCAAAAGCAACTATAACTACTCAAAAAGATACTTTAGTCAATAACAGCAGTATGATGAAAATCAATATTGATAAAGGAAATAAGTTTAAAATAAATGAAATAAAAATCACTGGAAATACAGCATTACCTTCTCAAAAGATAAAAAATCAGATGAAAGAGACCAAGGAGAAGGTTTGGTATAGATTTTACAAAAGATCAAAATTCCAGCATTCTTTATTTGAAGCGGATAAAAAAAATATATTGGCAAAATACAATGAATTGGCATTTAGAGATGCAGAAATTGTATTTGATACTGTGTATGATTTTGACGACAAAACTGTAAATGTTGAGCTTAATATCAATGAAGGAAACAAATACTACATTAGGTCAATCGAATGGTCAGGAAACATAAAATATAGAAGTGGCTTGTTAGATACAATTTTGGGTATTCGAAAAGGGGATGAGTACAACAAAACCACTTTAGAAACAAAACTGTTCATGAATCCTAATGGGAATGACATTAGTTCCTTATATATGGATGATGGATATTTATTCTTTCAAGTTAACCCTATTGAAAAAAGAGTTACAAATGATTCTGTTGATTTAGAGATTAAGATTTATGAAGGAAAACAAGCTAGAATTAAAAATATTACTGTTAAAGGTAATACAAAAACTAGTGATCATGTTATTTTAAGGGACATGTATACGCATCCTGGTGATTTATTTTCTAGAGATGCAATAATTAGAACCCAAAGACAATTGGCTCAGAATGGATATTTCGATCCTGAAAAGTTAGCCGTTAACCCAATGCCTAACCCAAATGATGGATCTGTTGATATTGAATATGTTGTAGAAGAGAGACCAAACGATCAAATTGAACTTTCTGGAGGATGGGGAAACAACAGCTTAGTAGGTACTTTGGGGGTTACTTTTAATAATTTTTCGGCAAAAAAATTATTTAAAAAAGGAGCTTGGTCACCACTTCCATCAGGTGATGGTCAACGTTTAAGCGTAAGAGCACAATCTAGTGGTTATTTTTTTCAGAGCTATAACATGTCTTTTACAGAACCGTGGTTGGGAGGTAAAAAACCTAATTCGTTTATGGTTAGTGCTTATCACTCTTTACAGTCCTATGATAGAAAATACATTAATGACTCATTAACTGCTGATGGGGAAAGAGTGGAAGACCCAAATAGAAGACTTATTAAAATTACAGGTGTTTCTGTTGGTTTAGGAAAACGACTTAAGTGGCCAGATGATTATTTTAGTGTAAATTATGAATTAGGTTTTCAGCATTACGATTTAAATAATTTTGGAAACATATTTAGTTTTGCAAATGGAAAAGTCAACAATCCCTATTTTAAATGGATTATCAGTAGAAGTAGCATTGATCAACCTCTTTACCCAAGAAGTGGTTCATCAGTAACCTTTAATTTCAAAACAAGTATTTATCCATATTCTAGAATTATGGGGTTCGGAGATGATTATGTTTATGAAAATGATGAAGAAAAATATAGGTTTTTACAGTATAATAAATTTAAGTTCACCACTTCATGGTTTACACCAATATCAAAAGATAAGAAATTGGTTTTCAATGCAAGGCTTGGATTTGGATTGTTAAATGGTTGGAATAAAAATATAGGAGCTCCACCATTTGAACGTTTTTATTTAGGAGGAAGTGGTCTTTCAGGATTTAATTTAGACGGTCGAGAAATTATTGCTTTAAGAGGTTATGATGATCAAACGGTTTCTACCACTACTGGAGATAGATTGATAAGCAAATACACAATGGAACTTAGGTATCCTTTAAGTTTGAATCCATCTGCAACAATATATATGCTCGGGTTTTTAGAAGCAGGAAATTCATGGAACGACTATAAAAAATATAATCCTTTTAAAGTTAAACGATCTGCAGGTCTTGGTGTAAGAATTTTCTTACCTATGTTTGGTTTACTTGGTTTAGATTATGGATTTGGGTTTGATCCATTAGACCCAGGGGCATCAGGTGAAGTAAATCATAACTCTCAAATACAAGCTAACGGATATCGTGGTCAGTTTCATTTTACAATTGGCATGAATATTGGAGAACTATAAATGACACAAATTAAAATGTTAAGACTTTTTTATATATCATTCATTTTTACATTAATCACTCAATTTTCATTTGGTCAAAAGTTTGCTTTTGTGGATACTGAATACATTTTAAGTCAAATGAATGAATACCAAGCAGCTCAAAAGGAACTTGACGATTTATCAGAAAAATGGCAAGGCGAATTGGCAGCGATGATGAATGAAATTGCTAAAAAACAAAATGAATTAAATAGAGATGAAATTCTTTTGCCAGAGGATGCTAAACTATTAAGAGAGAATGAAATTTCTGAACTCCAAATTAAAGCTAGAGATTTTCAAACTAAAAAGTTTGGTGTAGGAGGGGCAATATTTAAAAAAAGAAAAGAATTAATTGAACCTATCCAGAAAAAAATTTATAAGGCTATAAAGTCTTTATCAAATGATTATAATTATAATTTTGTGCTGGATAAAAGCAAAAACTCAAACATATTATTCGCTGATCCTAAATACGATAAAAGTGATGCGGTATTAAGAAAAATAAATAATTAACAATAAACAAAAAAAAATGAAAATCAAGTTCACCCAAATTTTATTGATAGCTATTATTATGATAGGGTCAATTCAATTATCTGCTCAAAAATTAGGTCATATAAATTCACAAAATATAATTGTAGACATGCCTGATTATAAATCTGCTTTGATAGAGTTTCAAGACTATCAAAAAAGTTTACAAAAAAGATTAGAAGATTTACAAAGACTTAATCAAGAAGAATTGCAAGATTACCAAAGCAAGATGGACCAAATGACTGCAGAATCAAGACAAAGAGCAGAGGCAGATTTGCAAGAAAGATTTCAGAATCTTGAGAAAAAACAATATGAATTTCAAACTAAGCTTCAGGAAAGAGAACAAGAAATAATGGTTCCTATCCAGACGAAATTAGCCAACGCGATTAAAGAAGTAGCAAAGAAAAATGGATACGATTATGTTTTTGAAGAAGCAGCAACATTATATGCTGAAGGAAATGACATCAGTAACCTAATTAGAAAACATTTAGGGCTAACAGTTCCAGAAAAATAAATTACTAAAGCCCTTTAATTAGGGCTTTTTTTTGCTTAATAATGAAAAGCCCAATAGGTATATTCGACTCAGGTTATGGTGGTTTAACAGTGCTTAAATCCATTAGAGAAAAATTGCCTAACTACGATTATATTTATTTAGGTGATAATGCTAGGGCGCCTTACGGAACCCGTTCTTTTGAAGTCGTTTATCAATATACGTTAGAAGCAGTGAAATATCTTTTCAGTTTAGATTGTCAACTTATTGTTTTAGCTTGTAATACTGCCTCAGCAAAAGCTTTAAGAACCATTCAGCAAAATGATTTGCCTAATTTATTTCCTGAAAGAAGGGTATTGGGTGTACTAAGGCCAACTACTGAAGAAATTGGCAATTATTCCAAAAGCGACTATGTGGGGGTTTTAGGAACTTCAGGAACAGTTAGGTCAAACAGTTATGTGATTGAAATAGAAAAGTTTTTCCCCTCTGTTAAAGTAACTCAGCAAAGTTGTCCAATGTGGGTTCCGCTTGTGGAAAACAATTCTTTTTTAGAAAAAGGCGGACAATATTTTATTGAAAAATACATAGATGAAATTTTAACAAAACAACCTGCTATTGACACTTTAATTTTAGCATGTACACATTACCCTTTGTTAAAAGAATCTATCCTTAAATATGTTCCAAGTGGAGTTAAAGTAGTGGATCAGGGTTCTTTAGTTGCTGAAAAATTAAATGATTATTTGCAACGACATTCAACTTTAGAAACCAAATTGTCTAAAAACAACGATTTAACAATATTGACAACTGAAAAAGCTGAAAAATTTGATCAGCATTTAAATTTGTTTTACAACAACCTAGTTAAATCAAGTACCGTTAGCTTACACTAGTTTTCGTACCAAGCTGAATATTCAACATACTTGGCAGCTAAATCTTCTAATTGTTCTCTGAAATCTCCTTCCTTTACTTTTTTGGCAGGAACACCAGCATATATTTCTCCTGATTTTACATGAGTCCCCATAGTAACTACTGCTCCTGCTGCAATAATGCTGTCGCTTTCAATTATGCAGTTGTCTAAAACCACAGCCCCCATTCCAATTAAAACACGATCGTGTATTGTACAACCATGTACAATGGCATTGTGACCGATAGTTACTTTATTCCCAATATTGGTTGGGCTTTTTTTATAGGTACAATGAATCACAGCTCCATCTTGAACATTTACTTCATTTCCCATTTTTATGTAGTGAACATCGCCTCTTGTAACAGAGTTGAACCAAAAGCTACAATGGTTTCCGCACGTGACGTCTCCTATTATTGTTGCATTTTCAGAAATGTAGCAATTTTCTCCTAATTGGGGCTTTAGCCCATTAATTTCTTTAATCAGTGGTTTCATTTGACTGTTGTTTGCTTAATTTAGCTGAAAATTAAAAAAAATGAGCAGACCAGTAACCGTTTATGCAGAAATGACGCCTAATCCTTCAACCATGAAATTTGTTTCAGACATTATGCTTATAGAACAAGGGTCTGTTGCGGAATTTTTATCTTTATCTGATTGTAAAGGATATTCTTCTTTTGCTGAAGCATTGTTTAGTTTTCCTTTTGTTACGGGTGTATTTATTGCTAATAACTTTGTTACGGTATATAAAAATGACGCAATTGAATGGGGAGATGTGGTTACTGAGCTTAGAGAGTTTATAAGAACTTGGTTAATTGAGCATGAAATTATTGTAGAAAAAGTTCCTGAAACTTTAATTCAAGAAGTAAATCCTTCTTCTGTAGAAAAAGAAAGTGTTAAAATTGAACCTCCTGTAATTAATTCTGAAACTGATCAAAAGATTGTTGATTTAATTAACGAATATGTTCAACCTGCTGTAGAGCAGGATGGAGGCGCTATTCATTTTCAATCGTTTGATGAAGAAAGTGGAAAGGTCACTGTGATATTAAAAGGTTCTTGCAGTGGGTGTCCATCAAGTACGGCTACACTAAAAGGTGGGGTAGAAACCTTGCTTAAAACTCATTTGCCGGAAGTAAATGAAGTGATTGCTTTGAATGGGTAATTGATTGTTTATTTTGCCCAATCTAAAAATGCTTCCATAATCATTACCATTGCCATGGTATCTAGTTCACAATATCTAAGAAGTGCTTTTTCAATTGATTGTTTTTCTTGTGGACCAATGTCTGAAAATTGTAGAAAGGCATAAGCCATCATAGCAGCACCACCATCGCTTATAGAGTCAATGTTAATGCCTTTGCTTTTAAGTTCATCATCTAATTCTAAGCTAAACTCTTCAAAAACTGGGTCTAATGATTTGTAAGGGTTATTGTCAGATTCAGCATTTATCCATGGGTGATTTTCAAAATTTAAGCTAGGTATTTCTGAAGTGCCATAAATAGCTTTTGAATATTTGTTTCTGATAAACTCAGAGTCATTAATTACTGCTGGTAAAATTGCTTTAATGGTGTTGCTTCCTTTGGCATGAGGAGGATAGTAGTAGCTTAAAACGAGCTCATATAAATCTACCATACAATAGTCGCCTTTTTTCCACATGCCTGATAAATTGTCGTTTGGTTTTGCAATTCTTTCTACAAATGCTAGTAGCTTTTCTTTATTTGGCACATGAATATCTTGCTCTTCAAGAAGTTGTTGATAGATGGTGTTTAGAAATGAATTTTCATGGTTGTGATACCTAAAAATAGTTCCTTTTTTCCCATCTAAATCATTCATTAATGACTCTAAAAAACGGTAATTTGGGAACGAATTATCAGTTGATAAAAATTGATTTTTGTGCTCTACAGATCCGTCTTCATTAAGAATGTGATAAGAATATTGAAATGCTATCCCTTCATAGGGCGTTCTGTTTTTATGAAAAGGAATAGCGACAGCGCTAGTTTCAAAATCAATAAAATGAAATGGTTTTTCAAGAGTTTCAAAAAGTTCTTGTAAGCCTTCTTTGTCAATGTAAAAACTATCGTCTTTTTCTTTTATTTTTTGAATTTGTATGGCTCTTCTGTTTCCGGGAGAAAGCCCTGCTTTATCGTGTTCTTTTGCATAAGAACTTGATTCCAAGTCATTAATGAAAAACATTTTTTCATCCATTGCCTCTTGAACTAAGCTTTTAGCCCCTGATTTACCGCCCCATAGTTCGTTGATCATTGATCTGTTGAAGTCGTTATTGGTAAAGTTAAGTTGATGTTTAAAACACTCGTGAAAGCCACTTTTCAATCCATTAGGAAAGGCTTTTTCTTTATACTGACAGCTAAAACAGCCTTTGTTAATGGCGCTCCAATGTCTTTCGTCATTTTCATATATTCTGGCTAGCTCAAAAATTACAGATTCAAAAGATTTGTTATTAATTTCTAGGTCTATGTCAATATTGGTTCTATAAATGAAATCACAAACGTCATTCATTGGCAGCTTGCAAAGCGGAATATTCCCCAGTTCATCTTTTGTAACATTTCCTTTTATTTTAATTTCTTTAGTGCCATCTGATTTACGATTGATTCTAAAAAGTTCGTTAAGGCCTGACACGGTGGTTGTTTTGTTTTTATCGGCTAGTACCAAGTAGGCGTTTACCTTACAATCAGGAAATGATTTTTCTACCACATACTTTTGAAAGGCTAAATCGTAGAGGTAGTAATACCAGCTACCATTTAATGTTTTTTTGCCTTTGTCTTTTCCTCTTTTAGGAGTTGTAATCATTACATCGTTCACTTGATCTCTTTTGTAACCATGGTCCCATGATTTTGACTTTACTTCATAAATGTTGATGGTATTGCCAATTTTTTCAAATAAATCTACCCTGATAAACAAATTTTTGTATGTAAAAGCAGGCTCAGCAATGACACAATTGGGGCCAGCGTTTATTTTATGATTGGTTTGATTAAGTGAATCCGTATAATCTAATGTTTCAACAGTAATGTCCTCCTTGTATGGATCTTCCGAAACCAAGTATTTAGCCAATTCACCAACTTGATATCCACCTTCAGCCAATGCTTCCAGAAAAGTATCTCCAATTTTGCTGTCGGCATATATCTTTTTCTTCTTGGTGTAAAATAGCTTTGTGGGACATTCCAGTCCTAATTTAAATCTTGATTTGGTAAGGTAACTCATTACTTATTCAATTTAATAAATTAAAACGTAATGTATTTATGTTTTGATATGGTAGCTTGGATTTAGCTATTTGGGTTTTTATTGTTTTTTACCGTTTCGCTAATCAGTATTCCCTCTTTAAAGGTAAGAAAACGGTCTTTTTCGAAAACAGAGGCGTATCCTAAATTGATTTTTTTAAGCAATTCTCCCTCAGGAATTCTAATGTCAACAGAATACCATCTGGTAAATACTTATTTTTCGTTTGTAAGTTTTTATTATATTTATGTAGATACAAATCCTATAATCATGAAAAAAATATTACCCTTTTTAGTTTCAATTTTATTTTTTACAAATAATTTTTCTCAGCCACCCGGTTGGTCAGATGGCTTTATTCCTCTGGGTTTTGATAATCACATTGTAGCCATTCAAAGCAATGCAACTATTATTATTGACAATGGGACAATAAGTTCAGGTGATTTTATTGGTGCATTTTATGATTCATCTGGAGTTTATAAATGTGGCGGTTTTTCAGAATGGACGGGTAATACAATTGCAGTTACCGTTTGGGCTGATGATATATTTGATCCTGGTAAACTTGGTTTTGACCAAGATGAACATATGAATTGGAAAATTTGGAGAGCATCTGATAGTGTTACTATAGATGTAACTGCCAGATATAACATAAATTCAAATACTCCTGATTCAGCATTTATTACTAATGGATTATCTGAAATTACTTTATTACAAGGTAATACTACACCATCATCAATTGCAAATTTTAATTCTTATGAACTAAATATGTTTCCAAACCCTACTAACAATGATTTTTTAAATATTTCATCGTCTACCGATTCGCCTATAAATAGTATATGTATCTATAATTTAGCAGGTGAATTAATATCATCTTATGATAACTTATATACTAAAGAAAAGATTATTAATATTTCTACATTATCCTCAGGAAATTACATAATAAGAATAAAAAATGAAATTAGTGAAATTTCAAAAAAACTGGTTATTTATCGTTAACCTTAAAATTACCTTACAAGGGTTACATTTCCTATATATTCATGGAACTTGTTAGTGAATTTATCAACTACTGAGATTTTCCAAACATAAACACCTAATGGACATAGTTTGTTATTATGCTCTCCATTCCATCCGATATTTAGGTGATGAGATTCGTAAATCAACTCTCCATTTCTATTAAATATCATTAAATGATAAGTGTTTTCATCAGCTCCATATATCACAGGTGCAAATATGTTATTAATATCATCATCAGGACCAGGACTAAACGCATTTGGAGCATAAATCAAAAACTCATCTTCAATCACGATTTCATCACAATAAGTAGATTCACATCCAAAATCATTTGTAGCTGTTAAACATATTGGATAAGTCCCGGCCTGGTTATCAGGGAATGTAAAACTTATTTCCTCTTGATTAAATGAAGATACTTGCCCAAGTAAATCTATTTCCCATAAATAGTTCGTTGCAAATTGACTTGTATTATAAAATTCTATAAACGTGTTGATTACTGTTGTTGTGGATGGTGAACCAAAAAAATCAGCAATCGGATAATCATGTACACAAACATATTGTGAATCTGTTAAATTAGAAATACACCCTTGTGGTGATGTTGCTGTAAGCGATATATCATAACATCCAGTATCCGTGAAAACGTGAGTTATGCTGTCGCAAATTGTACTTGTTGTTCCATCTCCAAAGTTCCATAAACAACTAGAGCCAATCGGTATTATTGTTGACGTAAAATTAGTTGTAAGTGGTAAACAATCTTCCAGTTTATCTCCACTAAATAGTATTGTTGGCGATGGAAATACATTAATACTAAAGGGTTCTGTTACAGTAGGGGTTTCACAATTATCACTAACTGAAACAGTATAACTTGTTGTTGAGTTGGGAGATAATATTTGAATAGAATCATTATTTAAATTTGGTGTCCATAAATAATTGTATGGTCCTCCATCTCCACCAGAAACATTAACGCTAATAGCAACTGAATCACCAATACAAATATCATAGTCTTGAATTGGAGATACAGACAATAGTGGGTTAACTGAAATCATCACACAATTTGAATCAGACCTACAACCATTAGCATCAATAACAGATACACAAAAAAGAGAATCTGAATTTAAAAACAGTGGTAAATTCCTAGAAGATAAAACATCATTCCAAAAATAATTCAAAGGTCCTGTACCTCCATTTGCTTGCGCACTTATATTAGCTATTCCTCCTACACAAATTGTGGTGTCTCCAATTGCTTGAACATATAAAGGAGGTGGACTTGAAATTGTAAAAGGAATAGAATTTTTACAGGAATTAGAATCAGTTAAGTATAAAATATAATTCCCCGCACACAAACTACTAAAAACACTATCAGATTGGTAATTGATGCTGTCTAAACTAAACAATGTTGCACCTACAGAATGTACCATTACCTGTCCAGTACAATCGCCATGACATAATTCATGAATAGTATCAAGTTGATTAATCAATATGGTTTGTGTTCCAGTAACAAGCGTATCAATATTTAAAACACATCCAATACTATCAACTACAGTTAATAAGTAATTTCCATTACAAAGATAATCTGCCATATCTGTATTTAAATTAGCATGACTCCATGTATATGTGTTTGAACCTATCCCGCCACTTATATTGGCATCAATATATCCGTCACAAGCACCAATACATGTTTCATTTTGAATTTGAACATTGGATTGTAAATTGCTAACTATTAAATTCAATGAGACTATACTATCACAACCAACTGAATTCATTAATGTATACGTGGCTGTGTTATTGCTGGAGGTATAAGTAACACCGTCTATCCATGTAAAACTATTACATGCTATTTGGGAATCTATTCCTGTCGAACTATTGTTGATGGTTAAATCTAATGTAACTACAGAATCACAACCCGCTTGGTTGGTCAATGTATAGGTAGCTGTATTGTTGCTGGTTGTGTAAGTTATTCCATCTATCCAAGTGAAACTGTCACATGCTATTTGAGTATCTGTTCCTATTGAACTATTGTTGATGGTTAAATCTAAAGTAACTAATGAATCACAACCTTCTTGGTTAGTTAATGTATGGGTTGCTGTGTTATTACTGGTTGTGTAAGTTGTTCCATCAATCCAAGTATAACTATTGCATGCTATTTGAGTATCTGTTCCTGATGAACTATTGTTTATAGTTAAATTTAAGGTAACTACAGAATCACAACCTACTTGGTTAGTTAATGTATAGGTAGCTGTGTTATTACTAGTTGTGTAAGTTATTCCATCAATCCAAGTATAACTATTGCATGCTATTTGAGTATCTGTTCCTGATGAACTATTGTTTATAGTTAAATTTAA
>PBNK01000031.1 GCA_002723085.1 Crocinitomicaceae bacterium
AACAAGCTTCAGTATTCTGGAGCTTTTTTTTTAGGGCAATTAGCTCAGTTGGTTTAGAGCGCTTGCTTGACAGGCAAGAGGTCACAAGTTCGAATCTTGTATTGCCCACATTTCTGTTAAAGCTCTATTTTACAGGGCTTAAATAACTCTCTCTAAAATTCAATACTCTTATAATACTATCGCTTTTTTTTAGATTACAGTATTTGGACAGAAATAAAATTATTAAGTTGATATTTAAGCAAGAAAATTTTACATTTAAATACTATTATTTATTAATCAAAAAAAATAAAAATGATAAAAGAATTTTGCGATCAAAAAAAATATATGTTAATAGCTGCTGCTGTTGGAGTTATTTCTGCATTTCTCCCATGGGCATCTGTAAAAGCTGGTGGTTTTTCTGTATCAGCTAATGGTTTAGACGGTGGCGATGGATATATTACAATAATCTTATTTGCGGCTGCTGGTTATTTAACTTTTAGAAATGAAAAATCTGAGGAGCTTTCTGGGAATAACTTATATATGGTTGTTGGAGGTCTTGGATTAGCTGGACTTCTTGGGCTTTATGATTTAATAAATGCCAATTCTACTATGCCAGCTGGCAACCCTTATGCATCTGTAAGTATTGGTATTGGATTGTATTTGACCGTTTTAGCAGGACTTGCTGGAGCTGCAATTCCGTTTGTTTTGAAAAACAATAAAAATAAAGAATAATTTTTCTTAAATAAGATTATATTATTTCATTTTTAATTAAAATTAGTCATCTACAATAGGTGACTTTTTTTTTCAAAATTTTGTTGAGTTAGTTTTTTTAAATTTTCATTTTGAATCAACAAAAAAAGAAAATAAAATTATTTTGTTTAATGTTGTATGTAAAATATTAAACAAAATTAAAAATCACCATGAAAAAAAACTCACTCAACATACATAGACAAACAAAAGATTCTCATTACGAAACGCAAACAAAAAGTAAAGAAATTTCAATAAACGAGTTATTGTATAACTTTAAACTAAGTAAGACCAACGTAACAATATACGATGGAATTTCAGATTTTTTAAACTATGTTAAAAGTCAAGGTTTTAAAATGAAGATTTACAAATAATCGACTGACTAATTTACATTTCTGAAAATGCTTGAATTTTTTTTTATTGCAACAACACTTTACGTAGGTCCATTTTGGTTTGCCATGCTTTTTAGCCCAAAAACTGATAAAACAAAAAAATTACTTGATAAGTCATATTTTTTCCTTGGACCAATTTTAATTTGGTTTGTTGTAATGACAATCTTTCCAAGTAATCTTGCTGATTTTTCTGAAAGTTTTAATAGCGAGGAAGGCTTTTTACTAGGTCTTGTCGGAGCTATGTCCTCCAAAGCTGGAATAACAGCTACGTGGGCTCATATGGTAGCTGGAGACATCTTTGCTACAAGATGGATATGGAAAAAATGCCTTGAGCATAATATCAATCCAATAGTAAGAACACTTTCAATTTTCTTTGGTGTTATGCTAATGCCAATTGGAATCGTAATTTATTTAATATCAACATTTAACAAAAAATGAAATCTCTTAAAACAATTATTTGTACTGTTATTTTGATCAACTCAATTCAAATTTATAGTCAAGATACATTATCAATAAAATTTAAGTTTTATAAACAACAACAAAAATCATTACTGTTACTATCAAGTTGGTCTGCTGTTAACTTAATTGCATCTCCAATTTTTTCAAATAACCTATACTCTGCAAAAACAAGTACAGATTATTTTCATCAAATGAATTTTAATTGGAACTTAATCAACGCTGGTATCGTAACTGCAAGTCACATTTTAGTACATAAAGACAATAAAAAACCTTGGAATCTTGATTTAATTTCAGAAAAAAAGAAAAAGGCGGAAAAAAGTATTTTGATCAACATGGGCTTAGATTTAATCTATGTAATATCAGGGTTTGCTTTAAATCAAACAGCCAAACCAAACAAAGACAATTTTGAAATTAATAAAGGATACGGAAGTTCTCTAATGATACAAGGCGGATATCTATTTTTATATGACGCCATATTTTTACATAGATTAAAAAAGATAGATGCTAAACCTAAATTTGATTAGTTCAACTATAACTTAAACAAAATGAATAACAATAAATTAATTGACAAACTAAACTATGCACTTGGTTGGGAACTTCGTGCAATAATTCTTTACTCTCACTATTCTGCATATGTGAAGGGCATACAACGATTGCATTTATCAACCCATTTCAGTTCTGAAGCTACTGAATCTATTGGCCATGCAAATATTGTAAGATCAGCTATTGTAAAATTAGGTGGAAAAGTAATCACAGATAGAAATTCTCAGGAAATTATCCATACATCAGAATATGTTGAAATGTTAAAATTTGCGTTTGATACAGAAAAAAAAGCCAGTGAAATTTACAATGAAATTTTAGAAGAATTAAAAAACTTTAATGACGATGAGTTATACGATTCTATTGAAAACATATATTTTGCTGAACTGAGAAGTGTAGAAGAGGTAAGAATGCTTTTAAATTAATGAAAAACCCAAAGCAAGAAAAAGTTTGTCTTGTGTGTGAAAAGCCCTTTTCTTGGAGAAAAAAATGGAAAAAAGATTGGGAAAATGTAAAGTATTGCAGTAAAAAATGTAAATCAAACAAAAAATCAACTTTTTAATTAACTACTAAAGCATACACTAAAAATATAAATAACAATTTTTTTTTTTAGTAAATTAGTAATATGAAGAAAATACTAACAATAGCATTAACAGTAGTTTCAATTAACTTAATTAGCCAAAGTTTTGCAGTTCAAGAAAACAACATGTCTTTATCTGGTCAATATACAGATAATGATTTCTCAAAAAACACTTTTCTTGAAGCTTTTTTAGACGACTCTTTAACTTGGGAAATAGTTGTTGATTCAATGCCTTCTACATGGGAGTTTTCCAATTGTTTTCCTACTTGCTATACTGTTGGTGTAACCAGTGGAGATTTAGTTATTTCAAACGGTCAAAGTTATTACCTAAATTGCCATATTTATCCCAATAATACCGCTGGTGAAGGTATAATTACAATGAAAATTAGTAGCATTACAGGAACTACAGAATTTGTTACTTGGCATGGTGTTGCAGGAAATGTTGGTATAATAAATGATTTTTTTAATCAAAAGGATAAAATCAAACGGATATACAACTTAAATGGACAAATTGTAAATGATTTAATCCCAAATAATATTTATATAATAGAGCTACAAAATGGTTTGATTTATAAAACTTTTGTAACCAACTAATATAAAATACTACACCATGTTTTTAGTATATTAGATAAAATGAACTTAGTATTATGAGTTGGGAAATTTCAAAAAATAAACTGGTAAAATCATTCAAATTTGAAGATTTCGTTCAGGCATTGCATTTCATTAACAAAGTAGGGAAAATCTCAGAAAAAATTAATCATCATCCAAAAATTACAAACGTTTACAACGTTGTAGAACTTGAACTATGGACACACACCAAAAATGGCATCACCAAGCTAGATCATGAACTTGCTGAAGAAATTGATAATATAAAACAACAAGATTAACCCTTAAAAAGAAATCCCAATCCTACTCTTTTAAGAAACTTTTTTTCAAAATTCCAAAAAAATCTAAATTGTCCGAATACAAAACCAACTAATGGAAGCGTAGTTTGATAAACAATAAAAATCAATACAATCCTTAATGGCCAATACATCACTGGATGTATTAATTCTTCCGTAAGGCCCAACCAATTTGTTAAGGGCTTTGCTACCCAAGCTGCAAAAGAGCCATTAATAGCAAAGACAATAAAAATTAGAAGTATTTGAAAATTAGAAGTTATACCCCAACGCTCTTTTAGTTTTTGCATAATATCATTAAATGAATTGCAAAACTAATGCTTCATTTTAAGTTTAAAAAAATTATTTTTTGGAAAAATAATAAATTGCAAATCCTGGAACAAGAGTAATTATACACCATAAAATTTTCATTGGATCTGAACTAAAGAAATACAAAAGCATCCATATAGATAGTGCAATAAATAAAATAGGAGTAAAAGGGTAACCCCAACATTTAACACCTAGTTTGTTTTCAACACCCCTTATTCGAATAATAAAAACACCTGCAACCGTCATTATTGAGAAAAGAGTTAAGGTTATGCCTATATATTCTATCATATCTTTAAAAGATGAAAAAACTACTAAAACAGATGAAATAACAGCTAAAAATAAAATGGCTGAAACAGGGTTTCCATTGCTGTTTTTAGAACCTAATTTTTTAAAAAAACTATAATCTTTACCAATTTGCTCAGCAACTCTCGGACCAGCAATCATCATAGCGCTAACTCCAGAAAACAAAGCAATTGAAAAAAATGCACTAAAAACTAAAGCAATATCATTACCTAAAACTTTTTGCATAACAACATTACCAACATCTGGTTGACCATTTAATTCATCAAAAGTAGCCACATACATAAAAACAAAATTTAATAGTACGTAAATTACTGTTACAACTATTGTCCCTACAATTAAAGAAAAAGGAAGATTCTTTTTGGGGTTTTCTAAATCATCAATTATATAAGAACTTGCATTCCACCCGCTGTATGAAAACATCACCCAAACCAATGACCCAGCAAACGACATACTAAATATTGTATCAACGCTAATATTACTTGGTGAAAAATTAATTTGACTTGGTTCATAGCTATTCATAAAAAAAGGAATTGTAATTATACCAACAATTAAAGCAAGCTTTAAAAAAGTAATGTAATTCTGGAAAATACCTCCAACTTTGACACCCCTCATATGAATTAAAGTAACCAACAATATTACTCCCAATGCTATAATCTTTTGAATAGACATTTCTAATCCAATTATTAAAATAACATATGAATCAGAAACCTCAAAAAGAGGAAGAACATAATCACCAATAGCTAAAGCCAAGGCTGCTATTGCCGCTGAAAAACCTACAATTAAAGAAATCCATCCGCTCAAAAAACCTAAAATAGGATGATATAAATCTGATAGAAAAGAATATTCTCCACCTGACCTATTGACTGTACTTGCCACTTCACTATACGCAAATGCTCCGCATAAAGACAGCATTCCTCCAATAACCCATATTACCAGTATTGAAAAAGCATCAGGTATAGCATTATCCATCACCTGAAATCCAATAGCTGTAAAAATTCCTGTTCCAATCATGTTTGCAATAACCATATTTACAGCAACAGATTTTGTGTACTTTTGAGTTATCATTTAGATTTAAAGGTTAGATTTTTTTGACATAGATATCCTACACTAAATTTTTTAGTGAATTACATTTAAATAATGAATTACGGTTTTAGGCTACTAATTTACCATTAACAAAAAAGAGTGGCTGATGGCCTTCTCTTTTTAAACAAGCCTTGTAATTTCCTTTATAACCAATCATAGAAGCTATTACGCATGCTCTTGTAGTACTGTAACATGGCGTTCCATATCCAATGGTTTCATGCATGTTTTCAGTTTTCAACCAATGAAGGTGCTTTTCGCTTATTTGAATTATAGTATTCATCATAAATAGTTTTAGTTAATAATTATAATTAATGTGTCTTAACTAATTTATACATTGAAAATAGGAGATTTTAATACTTAATTTATCCACATAGGATAATCACTGTACACACCCTTATGTTGAAAAGCAAATTATTTACACACTAAAAATATAATGTTATATATTTACCTAAACAGATGATTTATATTTAATAATTAACAATAACTCAACTCCTTAAATAAGCAAAGTATTATCATGAAAAACACCACTTATCTTATACTATTTTTATTTGTAATAACATCATTTAT
The DNA here is from genome assembly GCA_002723085.1 of Crocinitomicaceae bacterium. Classification (GTDB taxonomy): domain Bacteria; phylum Bacteroidota; class Bacteroidia; order Flavobacteriales_D; family Parvicellaceae. The sequence goes on from PBNK01000031.1 coordinate 5,859, forward strand.
ATCATGCAAAAAATCTCCAGGTATTGGAGGACAAGCTTCCATTTTAGGAAATATAAAGGTAAATAACATAAACATTCTTGGTGACACTATTGCTACATATGATGCCCAAGATTTAGATGTGTTTATAGTATATGGAAACTTAAATAATACTTATGATGACGACACAAAAACCAGTTACGATGGTTCTTTTGAATTTAATTTTTTAAATGCTGGTGAATACGAAGTTTTTGTTTACAGCGATTGTGCAGATTGCCCAAATGGACAAGACAGTGTTATTATTATAAATACTACAATACAAGACAATAATGAAGTGAAAGATATAGGTACCATTAATATAGCTAATTACTTATAAAAAGCATGCGAAATATTTGCGCAATATTTCTTCTAATTCCTTTATTTGGAATTTCCCAAATCCCTGAAGATTTTGGCAGTTGGACAAAAACAAGTTTTAATTTGAAATTGAATAAAAAAACAAGTTTTAATTTGAAAACTGAGCTTCGTACAGTTGACAATTCCCAAAAAATTAAACAAACATATACTCAACTTTCATTTGATAGAAAAATCAATAAAAACATATCCACTTCTTTTGCGTGGAGACTTAGGTTTTTAAATAAAGAATATAATTACTTACTAAATATTCGTTTTCATAACGACTTAACTTTAAAAGATAAAATAGGAGATTTTTATGTCTATTTTAGACTTAGAACGCAATACAATATTGACCCAATAGGTTTAAATGAATTTTATGAAAGAACCCGATTCAAATTAAAATACAATATCAATAAAAACACCTCCACATACCTATATAATGAATTTTATTTTTTAATGAATGAGCCTAGTGAAAACTCTAATTTTAATAAAAATCGTTTTGGAGCTGGGCTAAAATATAAAATTAATTCAACGTTAGATCTACATTTAAAATACTTAAGAATACGTGATTTTAATATTGAAAACCCAATGATAATCAACATAATTGGCTTAGGCGTTTCAATTGACTTAAACTAATGAAGCTTTTCATTGTTTTTGTGTCTATCAACGTCTCTTTTTGTTTTTTTTAATAAATTTTGTTGTAATGCCGTTTCCATATCAACTCCAGTTTGATTAGCCAAACAAAGAAGTACAAACATCACATCTGCCAGTTCATCTGCAAGATTTTTATCTTCATCAGATGCTTTCTCACTTTGTTCTCCATATCTTCTAGCAATAATTCTTGCCACCTCTCCTACTTCTTCTGTTAAAATTGCCATATTAGTCAATTCACTAAAATACCTAACTCCAATGGAGTTTATCCATTCATCTACTGAATTTTGTGCCTCTTTCAATGTCATAGTTTTTATCATTAATTATTCTCTATTTTTTGAATCTATAGTAATGGTAACTGGGCCATAATTTATTAAACTTACTTCCATCATAGCCCCAAAAACACCAGTTTCGACTTTAATTTTATATTTATTTTTTAAATAATTGACCGCAAAATCATATAATTTATTTGCCAATTCTGGAGATGCGGCTTTTATAAAAGAAGGCCTGTTCCCTTTTTTAATTGATGCAAATAAAGTAAACTGACTCACCAACAAAACAGCACCATTGGTATCAATTAAAGACTTATTCATTTTTCCGTTATCATCATTAAAAACCCTTAGTTTAACCAATTTATCTAATGCCCATATTACATCACTTTCTTCATCTTCATGGGAAATACCAAGTAAAACTAAAAATCCATTTTTAATTTCCCCAGTAACATTTCCCTCAACCTTAACTGAAGATTCTTTAACTAATTGAACTACTGCTCTCATTATTTATGAATAAATATTAGCTCTGTAATTGTTATCGCCATCTTGATTATACATTGCCAAATAGCTTTTATATCTGGAAAAACCTATGGCATCTTTATTTACAGCTTCAATGACGCTACAACCAGGCTCATTAATGTGTCTACAATTATGAAATTTACAAGATTGTAATAAAGCCATCATTTCAGGAAAATACCTTGACAATTCTTCCTTTTCTAGATCTACCAACCCAAATCCTTTAATTCCTGGTGTATCAATAATTTTTGTAGCTGTTGTTAAATCAAACATCTCAGCAAAAGTGGTAGTATGTTTTCCAGTTTGGTGAGTTGTTGAAAGCTCTCCAGTTTTTAATTCAAAATCTGAATTTAAAGCATTTATTAAAGTGGATTTCCCAGCACCACTATTCCCTGAAAAAAGAACTGTTTTCCCATGAATTAAATCATTTAATTCAACTACCCCGTCTTTATTTTGAGCAGAAGTACGAAGAGTTGTATAACCCGCTTTTTTATAAGCCTCTTCAAATTCAAGCAATAGGTTATTTTCCTTTTCATTGAATAAATCAATTTTATTAAACACAATTAAAACAGGAATCCCATATGCTTCTGCAGTTACAGTAAATCGATCAATAAAACCTGGAGATGTAACAGGATAAGCAATAGTAACAACAAGAATGGCTAAATCAATATTTGCCGCAATAATATGTGCCTCTTTAGAAAGGTTTACTGATTTTCTAATTATATAATTTTTTCTTTCAGCAATTGACTGAATAACACCTTTATTGTCTTTATCAATTATTAAGACAACTTTATCTCCTACAGCTATTGGATTAGTGGTTCTAATGCCTTTAGTTCTAAGTTTACCAACAAGTCTCGCTTCTATAAAATCGCCACTTTCTAACTTAACATCATACCAGCTTCCTGTTGACCTATATACTAATCCATGTATCATAATTCAATAAAAATAACAACTGTTTGGGCTAAACTAATAGGATTTTTGATTTTTCTGTTATCAACTTATGAATTACTTTAGTCGAAAATTTATTTACAAATGAGTATTGTTGTCGATCATCTAACTAAAAAATATGAAGAACAATTGGCTATTGATGCCATTTCATTTACTATTAAAAAGGGAGAAATAGTTGGTTTCTTAGGTCCAAATGGAGCTGGAAAATCTACAACCATGAAAATTTTAGCAGGATTTATCACCCCTTCTTCAGGCAATGCTATAATAAATGAAAAAAATGTTTTAACCCATTCAAACGATGTTAAAAAATCAATAGGATACTTACCTGAAAACAATCCTCTGTATGAGGACATGTACGTAAAAGAATTTCTTGAATTTATTGCAAAAATTTATAAAGTTAAAGATTATAAAAGCGCTGTTGACCAAGCCATTTTAAAAGTGAAATTAAATAAAGAATCTCATAAAAAAATTGGACAACTTTCTAAAGGATATCAACAAAGGGTCGGAATTGCGCAAGCTATAATACACGACCCAAGTGTTTTAATATTAGACGAACCAACTTCAGGTCTAGATCCAAATCAATTAGATGATATTCGAAATTTAATTATTGAATTAGGTAAAACAAAAACAATACTTTTGTCCACTCATATCATGCAGGAAGTGGAATCAATATGTGATAGAATTATTGTTATAAAAAATGGAAAATTAGTTGCTGATGATGCCATTCAAAATAAAAAATCAAAAAACAAAGAGCAGGTTATTGAAGTAGAATTTGATAAAAAAGTTAGTTTAAAACAACTTGAAGATTTGCCCGGAATAGTAGAAGTAAAATCTAAAGGCAAGAATTGGATTATTAGTTCTAATAATGAAGAAGATTTAAGAATCGTAGTTTCAAAATTTGCATCAAAAAACAACTTGCTTGTTTTAACTATTCAAAAACATAGCGATGATATTGAAGGTATATTTAAAAAATTAACTAAATAAGATTTTATCAATTGCCTTAATTTTATACATTTGCGCCCATAATTAGTGGAGTGATTTGACTGCTTGCAACCACATTAAAAAAGCTAAATTGAATGTTTTTGCTGTTGTTCCCTCACTAAATTTTTTAAAAACAATTAGAAATAAAGAACAATATGCCTTATTTATTTACTTCAGAATCTGTATCAGAAGGTCATCCAGACAAAGTATCGGATCAAATTTCAGATGCATTAATTGATAATTTTTTAGCTTTTGACCCAACTTCTAAAGTTGCTTGTGAAACATTAGTAACAACAGGTCAAGTTATTCTTGCAGGAGAAGTTAAGTCTTCTGCTTATTTAGATGTTCAAAAAATTGCTAGAGACGTCATTAACAACATTGGTTACACTAAAGGTGAATACATGTTTGACGGAAATTCTTGCGGTGTTTTATCTGCTATTCACGAACAATCTCCTGACATAAACCAAGGTGTAGAAAGAGCTAATAAAGAAGAGCAAGGTGCAGGTGATCAAGGAATGATGTTTGGTTATGCTACCAACGAAACAGATAATTACATGCCTCTTCCATTAGAAATCTCACATCTTTTACTTAAAGAATTAGCTCAAATCAGAAAAGATGGAAATGAAATGACCTACTTGAGACCAGATTCTAAATCACAAGTGACTATCGAATATTCTGATGACAACCAACCTGTGAGAATTGATGCAATCGTAGTTTCTACTCAGCATGATGATTTTGATTCTGAAGAAGCAATGTTAAGTACCATCAAAAATGATGTAATTAACATTCTTGTACCAAGAGTTAAAAATTTACTTCCCGCACATATTCAAAACTTATTTAATAATAACATAAATTATCATGTAAACCCAACAGGAACATTTGTTATAGGGGGTCCTCATGGAGATACTGGATTGACAGGAAGAAAAATAATAGTTGATACATATGGTGGAAAAGGAGCTCATGGTGGAGGTGCATTTTCTGGAAAAGATCCAAGCAAAGTTGACAGATCTGCTGCTTATGCAACTAGACACGTTGCTAAAAACCTAGTTGCTGCAGGAATTGCAGATGAAGCTCTAGTACAAGTTGCCTATGCAATTGGGGTTGCTGATCCAGTTGGGCTTTATGTCAATACATACGGAACTAGTAAAGTGGACATGAATGATGGAGAAATTGCTGAAAAAATTGCTGAAGTATTTGACATGAGACCTTATGCAATAGAAAATAGATTTAACCTTAGAACACCTATCTATTTAGAAACTGCTGCTTATGGACACATGGGAAGAAATTCAGAGAAAGTAACAAAATCGTTCACTACTCCTGATGGGACAACTAAAACTCTTGAAGTTGAATTATTCCCATGGGAAAAGCTTGACTTTGTAGACAAAATCAAAAATGCTTTTGCTTAATGATTAATCATAAATTAATTATTAAAGGCTCCTTTTGGGAGCCTTTTTTATTTCTTTCTAAAGAAAATTCGAATTGGCACGCCTGTTAAATTGAAATTTTTTCTCAATTGATTTTCAAGGTATCTTTTATAAGAATCTCTAACGTACTGAGGAAGGTTACAGAAAAAAGCAAATGTAGGAGAATAAGTAGGCAATTGAGTTACATACTTAATTTTGATGTATTTTCCCTTAATTGATGGTGGAGGGTTTTTTTCAATTGCAGCCTGCATCACTTCATTTAATACAGAAGTAGGAATTTTTTGCTTTCTATTCTCATATACTTCCATAGCCATTTCTAGTGCTTTATGAATACGTTGCTTATTTACTGCCGAAACAAATAAAATGGGTAGATCATTAAAAGGCTCTAATTTTTCTAAAGTAATGTCTTGATATTTTTTTGTGGTTTGAGTGTCTTTATCAATTGTATCCCATTTATTTATCAAAAGAACAACTCCTTTATTGTTTCGTTCAATTACAGAAAAAATACTTAAGTCTTGTTTTTGAATTCCATCATTTGCATCAACCATAAACAAACATACATCACAATCCTCAATAGCACGAATAGCGCGCATTACAGAGTAAAATTCAATATCTTCATGAACCTTGCTTTTTTTCCTAATTCCCGCAGTATCCACCAAAATCATATCAAAACCAAATGCGTTAAAATGAGTGTCTATAGCATCTCTTGTTGTTCCAGAAATATCTGTAACAATGTTTCTATCTTCTCCAAGCAAAGCATTAGTTAGTGATGATTTTCCAACATTGGGTTTTCCTACAATTGCTATTCTTGGAATTTCTGGTTTTTTGACTACTTCTTCATCTTGAAGTTGACTAGCTAGATGATCTAACAATTCACCAGTTCCAGAACCATTAATTGCACTAATTCCAAAAATATTTTCTAACCCAAATTGATAAAATTCAAAAGTATCGTTTATCCTTTCATTATTATCCACTTTATTAGCAGCAACAACAATAGGTTTTTTAGTTTGTCTCAATATATCAGCAACAGCATTATCTAAGTCCGTAATCCCTGTTTCCACATCCACTACAAATACAATCGCATTGGCTTCGTCAATTGCAATTTCAACCTGTCTTCTAATTTCTCCTTCAAAAATATCTTCTGAACCAGAAACATATCCCCCAGTATCAATGACAGAAAACTCTTTCCCATTCCATTCAGATTTCCCATAATGTCTATCTCTAGTTACACCACTTACCTCTTTAACAATGGCACGCCTTGATCCAATCAACCTATTAAAAAGAGTCGATTTCCCAACATTTGGCCTTCCAACTATAGCAACTATATTACTCAATATCCGTATTTTTTAAGTTTACCATCTTTATTTCTCCAATCCTTATCTACTTTCACATAAAGTTCCAAATGTACCTTTTTTAATACAAATGCTTCAATATCTTCTCTTGATGTTATTCCTAATTTTTTAATCTTATCGCCTTTATTTCCAATTAAAATTGCCCTTTGAGTATCCCTTGAAACCATAATATTTGTTCTTATTCTTATAATGTCATCGTCTTCTTTATATTCTTCAACTACGACTTCACATGAGTAAGGAACTTCTTTTTGATATTGCAAAAGAATTTTTTCCCTGATAATTTCTGAAACAAAAAAACGCATGTTTTTATTTGTCAATTGATCTTTATCAAAGTAAGCAGGCCCTTCAGGAAGCAATTCAACAATTTTTGGAAGTATAAAATCTATTCCCATATTATGAAGTGCCGAAATAGGTAAAATTTCTGCTTTTGGCAACATTTTTTTCCAAGACTCAACAAGTAAAATTAATTTCTCTTGGTTAGATTGATCAATTTTATTAATAAATACCAAAACAGGAATTTCTAATTTAGAAAAACGAAGTACCCTTTCTTTTATTTTATCAATTTCTTCATATACATCTGTCATCACAATTAACACATCAGCATCTTTTAATGCTTCCGAAACAAATTTCATCATGTTTTCATGCAATTTATAAGCTGGATCAATAATTCCAGGTGTATCTGAAAAAACAATTTGATAATTTTCTTCATTAACCATTCCCATTATTCTGTGCCTTGTGGTTTGTTGCTTTGAAGTAATAATTGATAGCCTTTCTCCTACTAATTGATTCATTAGTGTCGATTTTCCCACATTAGGACTACCAATAATATTTACAAAACCAGATTTATGAGACATTTTTCAGAGATTAGTTTGCTAAAATAGAAACAAAAATTAACTTTGTAGTGCGGAGTGGAGCAGTTGGTAGCTCGTTGGGCTCATAACCCAAAGGTCACAAGTTCGAGTCTTGTCTCCGCAACTGATAAAAAAGCCAGAGAAATCTGGCTTTTTTTATTTATTTTTGTTTTTTTATGAGATACATATTACTATTTATAATAAGTTGCTTTTTTTCAATAAATATTTTTGGAACCCATATTATTGGAGGAGATATTCATGTTGAATGGACTAGTGCCAATACATATAATATTAAATTAAGATTATATCGTGATGATGTTAATGGACTTCCTACTGCTACAATGCCCACATCTGTTTCCGTTGGAGTTTATCAAATTGGAACTAATTCTCAAACAGCTATTTTAACACTACCTAGAACTTCTTTAACTTACGTTAATTTAGGAGACCCTTGCTACACTCCAGATCAAAACGTTGTTCATATTGAAGAAGGAATTTTTGAGCTAAGTTCAGTAACTATTCCAAATTATTCACAAGGTTATTATCTACAATATGAAAACTGTTGTCGAAATGCTGTAATTGACAACTTAAGCGTACCTGATTCTTATGGAATTTCTTTATACGCTGAAATTCCAGATCCATCAATAGGTCAAAATTCTACACCAGATTTTGGAATATATCCAGCTGATGCTTATTTATGCGTTAACAATGTTAAAAATTTTAATTTCCCTGTAACTGAAAGCGATGGAGACTCTTTAGTTTTCTCATTGGTAAACCCATTGGATGGACAAACTGTAGGAGGAGCTACTCTTCCTGGATCAGGAGCATATCCATATTACCCTTCTTGTGTTTGGGCTCCCGGTTATAGCCTTGGTAATATTTGTGGAGGAAGTCCTGCCATGTCAATTGACCCAATAACAGGAGTTATTACTGCTGCACCAAATCAAATAGGGAATTTTGTTTTTGCGGTAAGAGTTGAAGAATATAGAAATGGTGTTAAACTTGGAGAATCTAGAAGGGAACTTCAATATGCATCACTGCCTTGTACTGTTAATAATGTTCCACAAATTGAAACCCCTGACACGGTAATTGCTTTTATCAATGGAGATTCTACATGTTTCGATGTAAGAACATATGATAGTGATAACAGTGTAGATTTATATTTACAAATAAGCTCAAATGAATTTGATGTTTCAGGGAACTATATTCAAGCTGATTTTCACAGCCAATCTAACAACACACAACCTTGTGATTTCACTCTTAACATGACTGACTCTTGGGGTGACGGATGGGATGGAAGTGGAGTAGATGTTATGATAAATGGCGCTGTTGTTGTTAGCAACGCAACTATTACTGGAGCCTCTGGAAGTCAAACTTTCCCTGTATCAAATGGTGATGTATTATCAACATCATGGAACAGCTCTCCTACTGCTTTATTTGACACTGAATGTTCCTATAATATTCAAAATAATAATGGAACAATTGTTGGAACCGGCGATTACATCAACAACATATCTAATGTCATCGTTTCAACTTGTCAATCTGGTTTAACTAATTTAGATTATTATTCAGACTGGAACAACAGTGGTAACGATATAACTTTTCCAACATTAGACAGCATTAATGGATTTGTTCATGGAATTGGTGAAATTCCAATGCGATTTTGTTGGACACCTGGATGCTATGATATATTACAAGATTATGAAATGTCAATAAAAGCCTATTCTATTGGTTGTGCTGGTGCAGATACATCTTATAAAGACGTTTATATAAGCGTTCAAGTTCCTGAAGGAGAAGCAGAAGCAATTCCCACTGTTTTTACTCCTAATGGAGACAATAATAACGACATCTACCAACTTAAAGGTGAATATGACGAATGTTTTGATACATTAACAATTAAAATCTATAACCGTTGGGGGCAATTAGTTTTTGAATCTTTCGATTCCTTTTTTGAATGGGATGGGAAAGATATCGGAGGAAAAAACTGTCCCCCAGGCAGTTATTATGTCATGGTTTACGGAAAATCTACTGGTACTTATGGTTCTTTTGGAAGCAAATATGTTAATGGCTATCGAGAACCTCAATATCTTGAATTAGATAATTTCACCATTCAATTATTTAGATAATATATCCTTATAAATCAAGAAATTCATTTGATTTTTAAATAAAATTCTCATAGTTATTTACTTAAATGATTCTTATTTTTAAAAAAAATTAGTCATTATTAACTAATAATTTAGATAATTAGTTAAATTTGTCTAAATTTTATTTTTATAAATTGAAGACAAAAGAGAAAATAATAAATACAGCAACTCGACTGTTCAATAATCAGGGTTACAGTTCAATTAATTTATTTGAACTTGCAAATCACCTAGGAATCAGTAGAGGAAACTTAACTTATCACTTTAAAGACAAGGAAAGTTTATTAGTTGCTATATGTGATCAAATGTGGTCTAAAATAGAAAATGAAAGATCTAAAACCATACAGCTTCCTTCTTTTGAAAATCTTCACAATGAAATTCAGCTTTATTATAAATTTCAAAAAGAATATTCATTTATTTTTTCTGACCCGAATGTTATTTCTCAACCCTTTATAAGAAATAAATTTAAGGAAATGACAAATAAAACCATTGCTGACATAAAAGCTGGAATTGCGTTTTCAATAAATGTTGGAAATGTAGTTAAAGAATCAATACCTGGAACATACAACAATATTGCATTCATTACCTGGATGCTTGCTTTTTATTGGAACTCCCAAAAGGAAATTTGCGACATGTATAAAAAAATGGATGGCGAAAAAATAATATGGAGTTTTATGTCTCCCTACTTTACTGAAAAAGGAAAAGCTTCATTTATTAAATTTTTTGGCAAAGATTATTTTAAAGAAGTAAATCAAAAGTTTGATATTAATTTATCTAGTTACATAGCTTTTTAAAAAATGAACCCACTTAAATCAAATATTAATTTAAACAGTAATCAATTTCAGCAAAACAAAGCAGAAATGGAAAAGCTAATTCAAAAACTTGAAAAGCATTTACAAGATAGTAGGTTTGAGGGGAAAGAAAAGCATATTGACAAAGCAAGAAGCAGAAATAAAATGCTTGCTAGAGAACGAATAGAACTTGTGTTAGATCAAGATAGTCCATTTTTAGAACTTTTACCTTTAGCTGGCATGCAAAAAAAAGGGGGATTTGGAGCTGGAGGAACAAATGTAAGTGGTATAGGCATTGTAAGTGGGAAACTATGCATCATTAACTCAAATGTAGGTACAAGAAAAGGTGGGTCAGTAGATTATGCCACAGTTTTTAAAGGATTAAGAATTGGAGACATTACAAGAGAAAATAAATTACCTACAATTAATTTAGTTGAAAGTGGTGGAGCCAACTTACCAGATCAAGCAAAAATATTTAATTATGGTGGCGAAGCATTTAGAGAAATAACCCGAAGATCTGCAATGGGCTTAACAACCATTTCTGTTGTATTTGGCAATGCAACAGCTGGTGGGGCATATGTTCCTGGAATGTCTGATTTTTCCATATTCCAAAAACAAGCAGCAAAGGTTTTTTTAGCTGGACCTCCATTAGTAAAAATGGCTACCAATGAAATTAGCAATGAAGAAGAGCTTGGAGGAGCTGAAATGCATAGTAAAATTTCCGGTGTATCAGATTATTTAGCTGAAGATGAATTTGATGGAATTAGAATTGCAAGAGAAATCATGCAAATAGTAAAACCTACTAAACCAGAATTAATCCCTAAAGAAGACATTAAAGAGCCATTGCACTCACCTGAAGATTTGCTAGGTGTTATTCCTTCAGACCCAAAAACTCCTTTGGATGTAAGAGAGGTTATTCTTAGAATTTGTGACGAATCAAAATTTAGTGAATTCAAAAAAGAATATGGAAACACTATGGTTTGTGGATGGGGGAAAATACACGGTTATCCAATTGGTATTATTGCCAATAACGGAGTTATTTTTTCAGAATCTGCCAATAAAGGAGCTCAATTCATTCAACTTTCTAACAAAAATGACATTCCATTGCTGTTTATTCAAAATACTACTGGATACATGGTTGGAAAAGCATATGAAGAGGGTGGAATAATTAAAAACGGAGCTAAGCTTATTAATGCTGTGTCTAACAGTAAAGTACCATCAGTCACACTAATGATTGGAGCTTCATTTGGGGCTGGAAATTATGGGATGAATGGAAGATCATACGACCCAAACTTTTTATTTACTTACCCAAATGCTAAAATTGGTGTAATGGGTTCTGAACAATTAGCAGGGGTTATGAATATTATACAAAAAGCTTCCGCAAAAGCCTCTGGAATTCCTTATGACGAAGAAAATGCAAAAATGATACAGCAAATGCTAATTAATGAAGCTGAATCTAAAGCCTCTGCATGGCACTCAACATCAGAACTTTGGGACGATGGAGTTATAGACCCAAGAGAAACAAGAAACTATTTAGGTTTTGCTTTTGCCGTATTATACAATCAAAAAATTGAAGGAGCTAAATCATACGGGGTTTGGAGAATGTAATATGAATTTAATCAATACCATACTAATAGCTAATAGAGGGGAAATTACATCAAGAATAATTCGAACATGTAAATCAATGGGCATTAAAACGATTGCCATACACTCACCTATTGATCAAAATGCACCATATACACAAGAAGCTGACATAGCTGTTTTAATTGGTGATAATTCACCTAATACATCCTATTTAAATCAGGAATTAATTATTAAAACAGCCATCAATCATGGCGCTGATGCCATTCATCCAGGATATGGATTTTTATCTGAAAATGTTGAATTTGCTGAAAAATGTGAAAAAGCTAATTTAATTTTCATTGGACCTAATACAAACGCTATTCAAGCTATGGGTTCCAAATCAGAAGCTAAAATTTTGATGAAAAAACATAAGGTACCAACAATACCTGGTTATGAAGGTAAAAATCAAAATACTGATAACTTAATTAAAGAAGCCAAAAAAATAGGGTTCCCATTATTATTGAAAGCAACTGCTGGTGGAGGAGGTAAAGGAATGAGAGTTGTTAATAATGGGAAAAATCTCAAAGAAGCAATAGAAGCTGCTAAAAGAGAATCCTTATCAGCTTTTGGAAATGACGAATTAATTATTGAAAAATACATTACATCTGGAAGACACATTGAATTTCAAATATTTGGAGATAAGCACGGAAACACCCTTCATCTATTAGAAAGAGAATGCACCATTCAAAGAAGACACCAAAAAGTCTTAGAAGAAAGCCCTTCTCCAATAATGACTGAAGAATTAAGAAAAAAAATGGGAGAAGCTTCTGTAAATGCTGCTAAAGCATTAAACTACGACAATGCCGGAACAGTTGAATTCATTTACGATGACAAATCCAAAGAATTTTTCTTTCTAGAAGTAAATACTAGACTGCAAGTTGAACATCCAGTTACTGAATCAATAACAGGTTTAGACCTTGTTAAAATGCAAATAGAGTCAGCTGAAGGAAAACAACTATCAATCAATCAAAGTCAAGTAAAAGGAACTGGGTACGCAATTGAACTTAGGCTTTACGCTGAAGATCCCTTAAATAATTTCCTTCCAGTTACTGGTAAAGTAAATAGTTTTAATTACCCAAAAATGGAGGGGCTTAGAGTTGAGTCAGCTATTCAATCAGGAAGTACTATTTCTGTTTTTTACGACCCAATGATTGCAAAAATAATTGTGCATGGTGAAAATAGAGAAAGTGGCTTAAGAAAAATGGGATATGTCTTAGATCAAATGGTTTGTCTGGGAACCGTTACAAATCAAAACTTTTTAGCCCAATTAATAAGAAACAAGAACATTATAAAAGGGAACTATAACACGAATTTTCTTGATTCATTTACCATAAATAATGATGAGAGTGCTAATAAGCTATCAATTGCAGCTTCAACATTTCTTCACCAAAAAAGAAAACAAAAACAAGTTTTCTTAAAAAACATCCCTGGAGGTTGGAGAAGCAACTATTACGCTCCTCAACAAAATAAATTTGAAATCAACAACAAAAACATTACTTCTAAATATCGTCAGATAGGTAATAAATTTGAATTTTACAACGACCAAGAAATTCATAAAGTTGAAATAATAGACTTCAACAACGAATATATAAAGCTTCAAATTGATGGAGTAACCTATTCTTTAAAAGCTTTTTGTAATGAAAATGAAATTTACTTACACAACAGCACTCTTGGTTCTGGGCAAATCAAACTACTTGATAGGTTCCCAATTGTAGAAAAGGAAAAAGAAAAAGGAACATGCACCGCTCCAATGCCTTCTCAAGTAATAGAAATACTTGTGAAAGCAAATGACAAAGTAAAAGCAGGTGACCCTTTAGTCATTCTTTCTTCCATGAAAATGGAAAACACAATATACGCAAATCAAGATGGTATTGTTGAAGAAATATTCACAAAAAACGGTGCAAATATTGAAGCAGGTTTTACCATTCTTAAAATGAAAACAAATTGAATTATTTTGAAGAAAATATAGTCCAAAATATTAGCAACCAAGAATGGGCATTTATTGAGTGTAACATCGTCAACAACATTCTTAGCATAACCCTAAATCGACCAGCTAAAAAAAATGCACTTCACCCTCAAATGGTCAATGAAATTGCATTTGCTTTAAGTCATGCGCATCATAATAATGAAATCAGAGTAATCTTATTTAAAGCAAATGGAGAAGTTTTTTGTTCTGGTGCAGATTTAAAAGCGTTTATGGGTATTTCTGAAGAATTCCAATCAAGTATTCCTCAGCCGTCTAAGAACATACTTCTAGGAGAAATATTTAATGAAGTGTACAAACCAATTATTTGTCAGTTGCATGGCAACATTATGGCTGGAGGACTTTTCTTTTTAGCAGGAAGTCATTTTACAATTGCTTCAGAAAATGTAAAACTAGGGTTACCCGAAGTTAAAAGAGGACTGTTTCCCTTTCAAGTGTTAGCTGCATTACTGAATAATATAAGCAAACAAAACGCAATTAACTGGTGCATAAAAGGTGATGAAATTTCTGCTAAAACAGCAAAAGAATGGGGCTTAATTAGTGAAATTACTGAAGTTGAAAACTTAAGTAACGTTACCAAAAAATTAATTGAAAAGATAGTTAATAACTCCCCAAACGCTATCAGAATGGGATTAAAAGCATTTGAAAAAATCACTAAAAATGCTGGTGAACACCAATATTTAATGGAAATGCTCCAAAAAACAATAATGAGTGAAGATGCTCAGGAAGGCATAAAAGCATTTAAAGAAAAAAGAAAACCAGTTTGGACTGGAAAATAATAAAACGATATGGCTCAAAATAAACTAATATTATCAGCTGCATTAACAGGTGCCGCTACCAACAGATCTCATTGTCCTTATATCCCATTTACTCCCAAAGAGCTTGGAGATGAAGCAAAACGTGCTGTTGATGCTGGAGCCAGCATTGTACACATTCATGCAAGAGAAGACGATGGTACGCCAAGTTGGAGAACAGAAGTTTTTGAACAAATTCAAGAAGAAGTAAGAAAACATTGTCCCGATGTAATTATTAACTACTCTACTGGAGCTATTGGAATGAATGCTAGTGAAAGAACCAAGCATTTACATGCTACTAAGCCCGATATGGCAGCATTCAATATGGGCAGTATGAATTATGCAATATTTTCAAAAAAAGCAAAGCAATTCTTTTGGAATGGTGTGTTTGAAAATTCTTTTGACACGATGATTGAGGTGGTTAAAGTTATGAATGAAAACAATGTTACACCAGAAATGGAATGTTTTGATACTGGACATATACGAAACGCTGAACCCTTAAAAGAAATGGGGCTTTTACCTGAAAACGCCTGCTATAGCTTAGTAATGGGAGTTATGGGAGGTATTCCAGCAACAACACAAAATCTAATCCACCAAATTGAACAAGTTCCAAAAGGTGCCTTGTGGCAAGTAATTGGAATTAGCAGAAAACAATGGCAATTAGCAGCTGTTGCTTGCACAATGGGAGGCAATTTTAGAGTTGGGCTTGAAGACAACTTCTATTTACCAAATAATGAAATGGCTAAATCAAATGGAGAATGTGTTGAATGGGGTGCTAAACTAGCTAACATGATGGGTAGAGAAATAGCGTCTATTTCAGAAGCCAGAACCATGTTAAACACTCCACTAAAACAAGAAGCATAATGTTTGACAACAACACATTTAACAACAAAATAGCCTTAGTTACAGGTGGAAGAAGTGGTATTGGATATCAAATAGCTAAAGATCTTTTACAACTTGGAGCAACAGTTATAATTGCATCTCGAAAAGAAGAACAATTAAAAAAAGCAGCTGATGAATTAGCCAAATTTGGAACAGTGCACTCACATCCATGTGACATTAGAAAAACTGAAGAAATTCAAGGGTTGGTTAAAGTAATTCAAGAAAAATGTGGAAGACTTGATATTCTAATAAACAATGCTGGCGGACAATTTCCAGCTTTAACTGAGTACATCAACGATAAAGGTTGGAACGCTGTCATCAACAACAACCTTAACGGAACATTTTACATGATTAGAGAAATGGGAAATGCCTTTTTCATCCCTCAAAAAAATGGAATTATTGTCAATATTATAGCCGATATACTAAGAGGCTTTCCAGGTATGATTCATACTGGAGCAGCAAGAGCTGGAGTTGAGAACATAACAAAAACAATAGCACAAGAGTGGAGCGATTTTAACATTCGAATAAACTGTGTTGCACCAGGAATTGTAGAATCAACAGGATTAGATACTTACCCAAAACCTGTTCAAGACATGTTTGAAGAGGCTAAAAAGGCCATTCCTATGCATCGTTTTGGAACTGTAAAAGACATTTCAAATGCAGTATGTTTTTTTGCAAGTGACTTATCTTCCTATTGTACAGGAACCACATTATATGTAGATGGAGCACAACATTTAAACTACGACAAAATGGGATTAGCCAGAGTAATGAGAGATTTTTTGAACCCACAATAAATGACTACAATAAGTACAAAAAAAACAATAAAAGGGGGTGAGTTCTTATTAGAAGAAAGCATTTACAATGCTGTTTTCACACCTGAAGAATATAGTGAAGAACAACTGATGTTTAGAAGCTCTATGCGAGACTTCTTAAACAAAGAAATTGAACCCATTAAAGAAAAATTTGATTCAAAAGAAGGCACATTACTTGCCCCTCAATTATTAGAAAAAATGGGGGAATTGGGCTTTCATGGAATAGGAGTTCCTGAAAATTACGGTGGACTTAATTGTGATATAAAAACTGAAATGGCCTTTGGAGAAATAGCTTCAGACAGCTTTGCTTTCAGCCAATCGATTGGTGTACATACTGGATTAGGAGTGTACCCAGTACTACTATATGGAAATGATACTCAAAAAGAAAAATACCTCAATGACATTGTTACCGCTAAAATAAAATGCTCGTATTGCTTAACAGAGCCAAGTGCGGGATCAGATGCAAATGCTGGAAAATCAAAAGCTATTTACAGCAATGACAAAAAACATTTCATACTAAACGGTCAAAAAATGTGGATTACCAATTCAGGATTTGCTGATGTGTTTTTTGTGTTTTGCAAAATTGAAGATGATAAAAACCTCTCCTGCTTAATTGTTCATAAAGAATGGGGAGTAAAGTTAGGAAGTGAAGAAAACAAACTTGGAATCCACGGATCTTCTACTAGACAAGTCTTTTTCGAAAACATTAAGGTTCCTGTAGAAAATCTATTAGGGGAAAGAAACAAAGGGTTTAAAATTGCCATGAATGCCCTAAATGCAGGAAGAATTAAAATTGGAGTTGCAAATACTGCTATTGGGAAAAGAGCATTAAAACTAGGCATTAACTACGCTAATGAACGTGAACAATTTGGCTCTAAAATATCTGAATTTGGTGCCATAAAAGAAAAAATTTGTACAATGGCTACTAGACTATATGGATTAGAAAGCAGTTGGAACAGAGTCGCTCATCAAATTGATGAATCTTATGACGAAATGATGGAGGATGGAGAAAATCAAATTGAAGCAAAAATTAAATCCGTTGCAGAATATGCTATGGAATGTGCCATCATTAAAGTATACGGTTCAGAAACTGAGTCTTACGTAGTAGATGAATCCCTGCAAATTCATGGAGGAATGGGGTTTTCAGCTGAAAGTGAAATATCAGTTCACTATAGAAACGTAAGAGGCAACAGAATATATGAGGGAACCAATGAAATAAACCGCATATTAATTCCTACTATGTTGTTTAGAAAAGGAATGAAAGGTGAGCTACCATTAATGGAAAAAACAATGGCTTTATTCAATGATTTAATGAGTGGTGTTTTAAGTTCGTCTAAACAAAGTGACGTTCCCTTTGAAACTGAAAACAACTTTCTTTCTGTAGCTAAGAAAGCCACATTGCTTGTTGCTGGAATTGCAGTTCAACAGTTTCAACAAGACATAAAAAATGAACAAGAAGTTTTAATGCATCTTTCTGATATGATTACACCAATTTACATATTTGAAAGCGCATTACTTAGAGCTCAAAAACATCAGGCAAAATCAGAGTTATACAAACAAATAACCACTATTCTAATGTATGAAACTAGTGAACAACTTTCCAATCATGCTAAAGAAGTAATTTTTGCCTCTTCAAAAGAAAACCAAGCCTTACCTAACTTTAAATCAATAAATAGATTGTTTCAATTGCCCTTCTGTAATTTAAAGGAAATGAGAAGAAAAGTAGCAAATCACTTTATTGAAAAAAACCAATACCAATTAATATAGAACATTTGAAAACACCAATTGAATATTTTTATCACTGGGAGAAAGAAACTCCAGAAAACATTTTTTTAAAACAACCTTTTGGAAACAAATGGACAAGCATGACTTTTGCAGAAACTGCAAATGAAGCAAGAAAATTAGTTACTGCACTAAATGAAATGGGTTTAAAAAAAGGGGATCACATTGGAATTCTTTCCAAAAATTGCTATCACTGGATTATTACTGATATTGCCATCACTATGGGTGGTTTTATATCCGTTCCTTTCTATGCAAGTCTTCCAAAAGACCAATTGAATGAAGTAATCTTAAAAAGTGATATAAAATTATTATTTATTGGAAAACTTGATTCTTGGGGGAACAAAGGGGAAGCATTACCTAAAACCTTAAAAACAATAACGTTTCCACATTACGAAGGCAATGCAAAAGTAAACATTGGTGATACTTGGAAAGAAGTGGTTACAAATAAAAAACCATTTTCTGAAAACTTTATCCCCAAATTAGATGATACCTGGACCATACTTTTTACTTCAGGAACAACAGGAAGCCCTAAAGGCGTTATGCTACCTTTTAAAAGTATTGCAGCAGTTTTTAGAGATGAGGAACGCTACAACACATTAGGGATTCATCAATTAAAAGAGCATACTTTCTTTTCATTTCTACCATTAAATCATGTTGCTGAAAGGCTTGCCATTGAGGGAGCAGCTTTTTTCACAGGAGGATCTATTTCTTTTGCTGAATCTATAGATACATTCATTAAAAATCTACAAGATATTCAACCCACTGTATTTTTTGCAGTACCAAGAATATGGAGTAAGTTTCAAATGGGAGTTTTAGATAAGCTTTCACAAAAAAAACTAAACGCTTTACTTAATACGCCTTTTATTTCCAATATCATTAAAAAGAAACTTAAAAAGGCACTTGGTCTTTCAAAAGCTGAAATAGTTTTAACTGGGGCTGCTTTAACACCAGTACACTTAAAACAATGGTATCGAAAAATAGACATCAACTTAAGAGAAGTTTTTGGTGCAACTGAAGCATGTGGAGCAATTACCGTAACACCTCTTGGTGAAATAAGCGATATAGGAGTAGGAAAGGCAATTCAAGGAATTGATATAAAAATAGATGAAAAAAACGGTGAAGTAATCTATCGTTCAGATCAACTAATGACTGGCTATTATAAAGAAGAAGAAAAAACAAAAGAAATTCTAAAAGATGGTTGGTACTATAGTGGTGACAAAGGGTTTATTGATGAACATAAAAATTTAAACATTATTGGAAGAGTTAAAGACGCCTTTAAAACTGAAAAAGGAATTTACATTACGCCTAACCCAATAGAAAATTCATTATCTAAAAATGAACTGATTGAACAAGTATGTGTAGCTGGTCTTACATCACCACAACCTATTGCATTAATTAATCTTTCAGAAATTGCTAAAGGAATTAATAAAAAACAAATTGAAGAAAACCTTACCGAACAACTTAAAAACACCAATCAAAAATTATCCAATCATTCCAAAGTTGAATGTATTGTAATAACCAATAAATTATGGTCAGAAGAAAACCACATTTTAACACCTACATTAAAAGTTAAAAGAAATAAGATTGACGAAAAATATATGAACAAATACAAAGACTGGTACAATCAAAAAGAACCCATAATATGGGAATAGTTTAACTAATATTTAAGCAAAAGATTATGGAAAACAATAAAGAAGTTTTAAGAATATTTGAATTACAAAGTAATTTTGAGAATCTAAATTCTTTAAAAAACTCTTCTGCAAACGAAAGAATAACAAAGATTAAAAGTATTCTTGAATATATCCTTAATCCTGCCAAACATAAATTAATTGCAGAGGCACTTTATAAAGATCTTCACAAATCAAATGAAGAAGTAATTACTACTGAAATGACACCCGTCATTCTAACGATTAAAGAAGTATGTAAAAAGCTAAAACAATGGATGAAAGATGAACATGTTCCTTCTCCAGTTACTATGCTAGGAATGTCCTCATATATTAAGTATGAATCAAAAGGAAATATTCTCATTATAGGTCCCTGGAACTATCCGTTTCAACTTGTTATTTACCCATTAGTCTATGCTATAGCTGCTGGGAATACCGCTATCATCAAACCTTCTGAATTTTCTTCAAATACAGCTAATGTCATTAGCATTATGATAAAAGAATTATTTGATGAAAATGAAGTTGCTGTGGTAGAAGGTGGGGTTCCCGAAGCTACTGCACTTTTAGCACTTCCATTTAACCATATCCACTTTACAGGAAGTCCAAAAGTGGGTAAAATTATCATGGCGGCAGCAGCAAAAAACCTTAGTGCCGTAACACTAGAACTTGGAGGAAAGTCTCCTGTAATAATCGATGGCTCTACCAACATCAATTCTACTGCTGAAAAAATATGTTGGGGTAAAACATTAAATAGCGGCCAAACTTGTATCGCTCCTGATTTCGCTATTGTTCATAAAAAGGTCTTAAATGGATTTATAGAAGGATTTAAAAATGCTTGTGAAAAATTTTACAACCCAGATAATAAAGGAATAGAACAATCTAAAGATTATGGAAGAATAATCAATGATGCCAACTTTGATCGTGTTCAAGAATTATTGGATGACGCTAAAGAAAAAGGGGCTAAAGTAGAATTTGGTGGTCAAGTAAATAAACAAGATCAATTCATACAACCTACATTACTTTCAAATGTAAATATGGAAATGAAGGTTATGCAAGATGAAATCTTCGGACCTGTTCTACCAGTTGTTACCTATGAAAATAAAGAAGATGTGATTAAATTACTAAATTCATTCCCATCACCTCTAGCGTTATATATCATGAGTAACAACAAGAATAACACGAAATATTTTTTAAATAATACTGTTGCAGGCGGGACATGTATTAATGAGCTTATGCTCACATCAGTAAACCCCCACCTACCATTTGGAGGTGTCAATAACAGCGGATTAGGGAAAACTGGGGGAAAACATAGCTTTATGGATTTTTCAAACCAAAGGGGAATTGTTAAAAGAAATTGGGGAACATTAAAACCTATTTATCCTCCATTCAATAGTAAAATTTTCAAATATTTTAAAAAAATTGTAAGCATTTAAAAAAGCAATCATGAGGAATAAAACAGCATTTATAACAGGGAGTAGCCGAGGAATTGGCAAAGCAATAGCTTTAAAACTTGCCAACAATGGATTTAACATAGTTGTTGCTGCTAAAACAGCCGAACCTCATCCAAAATTAGATGGAACCATTTTTACAGCAGCTGAAGAAATAGAAAAAACAGGATTAAAAGCATTACCTATTGTGGTTGACATTAGAGATGAAGAGATGGTAAATGAAGCTGTCAATAAAACTGTAAAAGAATTTGGAGGAATTGATGTACTTGTAAACAATGCAAGTGCAATAGGGCTAACTCCTACAGAGCAAACTTCTATGAAGCGTTATGACTTGATGCACGACATTAATGTTAGAGGAACTTTCATGGTTTCAAAGACATGTATTCCTCATCTTAAAAATGCAGAAAACCCACATATTTTAACGCTTTCTCCACCTTTAAACTTAGACCCGTCATGGTTTGGAGCTCATCTTGCTTATACAATGAGCAAATTCGGAATGAGTATGACTGTTTTAGGTCAATCTAATGAATTAAAATCTAAAGGTATTGCAGCCAATGCTTTGTGGCCAAAAACTACAATAGCAACAGCAGCCGTCAAAAACTTATTAGGTGGAGATGCATTGATTCAGGCAAGTAGAACACCAGAAATAATGGCTGACGCAGCGTTTGAAATAATTAAACAAAATAGTAAAGAATGCACTGGTAATTTTTTCATTGATGAGGATCTCTTAAGAAATAAAGGCATTACTGATTTTAAAAAATATGCTGTTAATCCTGAAATGAGTTTAATGAAAGATTTATTTGTTTAAAAATGCACAGTTTTTATTTCCATGATGAACATAATTTATTCAGAAAATCTCTAAGAGATTTTTTAGATAAAGAAATAGTGCCTGAAATTGACCATTGGGAAGAGAATGGAAGAGTCTCAAAATCTGCGTTCAAGAAAATGGGAGAAATGGGATATTATGGATTAGGGATGGAGGAGAAATATGGAGGAGTAAATACAGATATTTTTTACACCATCATATTGATTGAAGAATTAAACAAATGCAACTCTGGCGGAACAGCCGCTTCTTTGTTGGCTCATTCTACATTAGCCATGGAACATCTTCAAAAAAATGGAAATGATTTTTTAAAAAGAAACTATCTAAAACCCGCTATTAATGGAGACTTAATAGGATGCCTTGCCATTACAGAACCTAATGCTGGATCAGATGTAGCATCCATTAAAACTAGTGCAGTCAAAAAAGAAAATCATTATATTTTAAACGGATCAAAAACGTTTATCACAAATGGAGTATACAGTGATTTTATGGTTATAGCAACCAGAACTGAAAACACCGGATTTGAAGGAATTAGCATGATGTTAATTGACAGCAAATGGGAAGGTGTTAGTGCTACACCTTTAAAAAAACTAGGCTGGCATGCATCAGACACAGGTGAAATATCTTTTGATAATGTTAAAGTTCCAATTGAACATTTAATTGGACAAGAAAATAAAGGTTTCTACTATATTATGCAACGTTTTGAGTTAGAACGATTGGTTCTATCTACTGGAGCATTAGCTTCTGCTGAATATGCTTTAGATTATGGACTTAAATACCTAAACGAAAGAGAAGCGTTTGGAAGGCCTCTTTCAAAATTTCAAGAGTTAAGGCATAGGGTTGCACAATTATCATCTGAAATAGAAAGTCTTAAATCGTTCAATTACCAAATATGTAGATCGTTTAATGATGGTAAAAATGTTACGACACAATGTGCAATGACCAAGCTACTAAGTACAGAGCTTATGGATAAAGTAAGTTATCAAGTTCTCCAATTTTTAGGAGGCTATGGCTACATGGAAGAATATGAAGCTGCTAGATTATTTAGAGACAGCAGAATCGGAACCATTGGAGGGGGCACATCAGAAATTATGAGAGAAATTATAGCAAAACAAATTATACAATAACAAAATGAAGAATTACTATTTCAACGAAGATCACGAAATGTTCCGTCAGGGGTTAAAAGACTTTCTTGCTAAAGAAGTTATCCCAAATATTGAAAAATGGGAAGAAGAACAAAAAATACCTAAAGAAGTATTTAAAAAATTTGGAGACATGGGTTATTTAGGACTCAATTATCCTGAAAAATATGGCGGAATGAATGCTGATTTCTTTTATTCTGTAGTATTTGTAGAAGAAATTTCAAAAGTTTTTTCAGGTGGGTTCATGGCTGCATTTTCAGTACAACAATACATGTCAAGCCCATATTTATTTAAACACGGTTCTGAATTTATAAAAGAAAAATACCTTACCAAAGCAATAACGGGAGATGCTATTTGTTCCATAGCCATCACTGAACCCAATGCAGGCTCAGATGTTGCTAACATTAGAACTACTGCAGTAAGAGAAGGCGACCACTATATAGTTAACGGATCTAAAACGTTTATAACTAGTGGCGTATACGGAGATGTATTAATAACAGTTGTTAAAACCGATCCAAGTGAAGGCTTTAATGGAATTAGCTTATTGGTAATTGACAGACATGCAGAAGGAGTTTCGGCTACTAAGCTAAAAAAACTAGGATGGCATGCATCAGATACAGCGGAACTGGCTTTTGACAATGTAAAAGTTCCTGTAGAAAATTTATTAGGTGATGAAAATCAAGGATTCTTTTACCTAATGGGGGGACTACAATTAGAAAGATTAGTTGGAGCTATTGGTGGTTATGCGGGTTCTGAATCAGCTTTAGATTATTCTCTTCAGTATATGTCAGAAAGAGAAGCATTCGGAAGATCAATAAATAAATTCCAAGTATTAAGACATAGAGTAGCACAAATGGCATCAGAAATTGAGTGTATAAAATATTTTGTATACAACTGTTGTAAACTGCATGCTGATGGAGAATATGTAGTCAAAGAATGCTCAATGGCAAAACTACTAGGTACTGAATTATCAGATAAAGTTATGTATCAATGTCTTCAATTTTTTGGTGGATATGGATACATGGAAGAGTATAAAATGGCTAGAATGTTTAGAGACAGTAGAATTGGAACAATCGGGGGAGGAACATCTGAAATTATGAGAGAAATCATTGCCAAAATGGTTATTGATGATAAATCATACGCCAAAACAACCTCAAACTCGAATCCTAGTTCAAATACTAAAAAAACAGATTCTAAAAAAGAAGAAAAAACAAAAACAAACAATCAAAACACAACAAAAACAAAAATTATGAGTTACGAAAACACACTTAATGCCATGAAAGAAAAAGCGGCATCTGCTGATGCACTTGGGTCAATTTTAAAATTAAATTTTGGTGAAAATCAAATTGTAATAGATGGAACAAACGGGGGAAATGTTGTCTCAGGTGATGATGTAGAGGCCAATTGTACCGTTGATGTTAGTCTTGAAGACTTCACAGCAATGGTTAATGGGGAATTAAATCCTATGGGAGCATTTATGGCAGGAAAAATGAAAGTAAAAGGAGATACAGGCATTGCACTTAAGCTTCAATCACTTATGGGTTAATCTCCATTATTTATGAATAAAAAAAATAAAATTGCAATAATAGGTGCTGGTCCAGCAGGGGCTTCAGCAGCCTATTATCTGCAAAAAGAAGGTTACGATGTAACTGTTTTTGAAAAAGAAAATTTTATTGGAGGGCGAACACATGCATACAATAATGGAGAAATTAGATTTGATACTGGAGCTAGTTTTTTCACTAACTTTTATCCTTTATTAAAAGAATTAGTAACAAAATTAGATCTTGATGACGAAGTTATTGAGTTAGAAAGAAGAGTAGGATTACGCTATAAAGATGTACTCGCAGAGTTCACTTTCGGAGATTTAAAAACATTTTGGAGACTTCCTTTTATAACTAGAAAAGATAAACTAATAATGATTTGGAGCACTATTAAACTTACGCTTCAAAGAAGAAAACTTGATTTGGTATCTCCAGAAAAGTTAGCAAAATATGATGATTCATCAATTTCTGATTGGGCGACAAATACTATGTCTGAAAACGTTTATCAATTTCTAATACGACCAGGAGTTGAACCCTTTTGGTATTTTTCATGTGATGATGTTTCTAGAGCAATGACTACTGTATTACAGGGAAGAGCAGCTGATGCTAAATTTTACACATTCAAGAGAGGTATGTCTCAAATATCTGAAAAGATGCTGTCAAATGTTAGTTTACATCTATCATCTTGTGTAACAAAACTTAGTAAAATAGAAAAACAAATTCAAGTTTCTTATGTTAAAAATGATATTGTAAATGAAATTAAAGTAGATCAATTAATAATAGCTACACCCACTACTGCAATCAAGAACATATCTATTGATTTCGAATTAGAAAATAACATTTTATCATTTATAAATTCTCAAAAATACGTTAGCAATGTACATGCAACATTTACAGTTGATGAAAAAGATGTTAAAGATATGTTTGCGTATTATTACCCATGTGGAAACTGGGAAACACCAATAGGAGCCATTGTTTTACATAAACAAAAATGCAAAGAATCTATAAAAGTTCCTGATGGAAAAGAATTAATTAGTGTATTCATTTTAGACAAACCTTCTAAAGAACTTATTGAAATCGCAGATGATAAAGAAATTTTCAAAAGAGTTTGGGAAATGGCATTAAATTTTGAAGATAAACTTCCAAAAGAGGCCCAACCAGTAGCTCTATTTAAAAGAAAAAATGCAATCCCATTGCATGAAGTTGGCAGATATACTACAGCAAATAAAATTAAAAACCAGCAAAATAAAGATGTAATATTTGCAGGTGATTATATGAGTTGTGCAACTGTTGAAGGAGCATTAAGAAGTGGAAGGTGGGCTGCAGCTCAAGTTTCAGGAAAAACAATCAGTTTTTAAACATACTGTTCAATATTCTATCCCATAAAGTTGTAGTGAATCCAAAACCATTTTCAGGATCTCTGTAATGATGCAAAAGATGATGCTTAATTAACATCCTTATGTACTTATTTTTTATAGTCATATGATGACTAGCATAATGAAACCAATCGTAAACAAGATATGATAGTACCAACATTGCAAAAAATGGGGATGAATAAAATGGCCCAAATAAAAAAACTGATAAAAAATAAAGTAAAACACCACCTGTAACAGAAACAAGAGGAGGAACCACTAACCTTTTCGGATCATTTGGATAATCATGATGAGCACCATGAACTAAGTAAAGCAATTTTTTTCCAAAATCAGATTTTGGTTTACTATGAAAAACATATCTATGACCAGTATATTCAATAATAGTCCAAAACAAAACACCTCCAATTAACAATAAAGCTAAATACCAATAATTATCAATTTGTCCATTTAAACAACAAACAACTGTTTGATAAATAAAATACAATACAACAGGGATAAAAATTAAAAAAGGAACTATATGATGTGTAGTTGTTATTGATTCTAAAAGCTTGTTTTTAAAAATTGTGATACTCTCTGTACCTGAAATAAATAATTTTTGTTTTGATTTCGATTCACTCATGATATACTGTATTTTCAAATTTCAACAATTTAATTGAACTTTACAAAGGTTTTTAGTCGTTTTTGTCTAATTTTATAGATTATTTTAAATAATTAATGAAAGTCAGTAAAAAACATACTATAACCATAAATAGTTCCATTGAAAAAACTTATAAAGCACCTATATATTTAGATGTCAAAAAAATAATGACTGGTTATGGTCCATTACCAAAATCTGAGGGAGTAAAAGATGATGAAACTTGGGCCAATCCAAAAGGAGAAAGAACAGTTTTAGCCTTTGGAAAAAAATTATGTAATGAAAGAATAATTGAAAGAATTGAAAACAAATATTGGAAATATGAATTAACAGACTTTACGCAAAAATCATTTTTTTTCGTCAAAAAAGTTACAGGAGAAATATGGGTTAATAACACAACAAAGAATCAATGTCTATTAACATCAAAATATACTTTCGACAATAAAAACATATTAACCTTTCCAATAACATTTTTGTTTGTGAAAATTCTCTGGTCTGGTTTACAAAAAAAAGGGCTTAAAAACATGAAAATTCTTTCTGAAAACAACACTAACTTTTATTACCCATTAAAAAACTAATTCTTTAATTTTTTTAGATATATATATAACAAGGGCAAATAAAGTATTGCTGCAACAACTGAAATATGCCATCCTTTTGTAATAAAAGAACATTCTAATAGTTCTATTCTTTCTTGAGTAGCAAACAATCCTCCTATAATCAACCCTAAAAAGAAATAACTGAATAATATGAATGGTAAATGATAAAATATTTTCTTAAATGTCATTTGATATTTATTTTATAATTGATATAGTTCCATAATTATAAATTTATAGATATAAGTACCCACGATAATATAGGAACATCTATTAAAACGATTAACCATAATAAAAGGCTTTTATTAATTTGTTTCCAACCAGATCTATTTTCAACCCACCTAAATTGGAAGGAAAACACAAAGACAAAGACAAACCATGAAATATAATTTATCAAGGGAATACCAAACCACCTGGTTGGATATCTAGATTCTTGAAAATTTTCTTTAAAAAAATCATATACCCAATTATCTGGAGTAATCAAATGAGTATTCTCAGTAAAATTATAAGGGATTACATCACCTTCAATAACTTTTGTTTGATCAGGAGCTACCCAAATCCACCAATTGTAAACTGTAGCTAAAGGATCCATCATTAAATCAAGCATTAAAGCAAGTAATCCATCAACAAAAGCAAAACAAAGCAAACCTCCAAAAATAGAGTAGCTTTCAAAGTTTTTAATATATAAACGATTTGTTATCTCCATAATAATATATACTAATGCAACCCAAGAAAGAGGGTTAGCCAATGGTATTTCAAAAAAATAAATATGAAATCCAGGGTAAACATAGGCCCCTGATAAAACTCCAAAATTCTCACAACCAGCTGATAAAACAAACCCAGCTGTAAACTCTCTTACAGTTTTAGCAATCCCATAACTTAAATAAGAGTGATATACACAAATAATAAAAATTATAAAACATCCTATTTCAAAAGTATATTTAAAAAATTCAGGGTTTAATACCATTTTTTAATTATTGAAAATCAAAATTAGATACATTTCTAATAAAAAATAACAATCTTTAAGTTATGAATTATATACTAAAAATCATCATACTATTTTCTAGCTTGATAAGTTGTAGTAATAATCTTGAGCCTAATGAGACTCTTTTAGAAAGCAACTGCAATTGTACAGATTTAATTTTAGATGAATCATATAATCATTTTTTTTTAGACGATCGGACATTACCATTTACAGGAACATGTTATCAATACTTTAAAAATGGGAAAATCTCAATCAGTAAACAATTTCAAGAGGGTAAAATGGAAGGCGAAATGATTCGTTACAATAAAAATGGAACAATTAAATCAGTGATGAATTTCCAACAAAACAAAATTAATGGGAAAGCAATTATTTATGACTCCTTTGGGAAAGACAGCATAATTATACATTATAAAAACGGGAAACAGGTAAATAAAGAAGTTAATTAAGAGTTTCCATTTGAGTTGACAGTTCATCCCACTCTTTATATCCCTTGTCAATCTTTACTTTTAATTCATTAATCTGCTTTTGAGCATCATCTAAATCATTTGAAATAGTAATTTGATACAATTTGCTTTCTAATTCAGCTAAAGTATTTTCCCAATTACTAATTTTTTTCTCAGTTGATTTAAGTTGATTCATCAATTTTTTAGGATTAATATTTTTTGGCTTACTAGTTGAAGATGGCTTTTGAACTACGCTATCTTCATCATAATAACTAGATAAAAATTGATTAACTGACTCATGATATATCTTCAATTTTTTATCTTTTATATAATAAACTTTTTCAGTTAATCCATCCAAGAAATCTCTGTCGTGAGAAACAATAAGCAACGTACCAGTATAGGTTTTTAAAGCATCCTTAAGTATTTCTTTAGACACCATATCTAAATGATTAGTTGGTTCATCTAAAACAAGAAAGTTATAGGGTTGAAGCAATAATTTACACAGCGACAACCTTGTTTTTTCACCACCCGAAAGCACCATTACTTTTTTATCTACATCATCACCAGAAAATAAAAAAGAACCTAAAATTTGTCTTATTTTTTTTCTTACTTCACCTACTGCAACATCATCAATAATCTCAAAAACAGTTTTATTTGGATTCAATTTATGAGCTTCATCCTGAGCAAAATATCCAAGCATAACTTGATGACCCAGTTCAATACTTCCTTCGTGTTCTAAATCATTGACAAGAGATTTTATTAAGGTTGATTTTCCTGTACCATTTTTCCCTATCAATGATATTTTATCACCTCTTGTAATTGAAAAATCAGCATCTTTAAATACCAAATGATCTCCATATCTTTTGGTAAGAGCAGTTGCTTTTATGGTTTGTTTTCCAGAATGTGAAGGTTCAGGAAATTGAAATTTAATTTGATCTGTCTCTAATTGATCAACTTCTATCTCTTCAATTTTATCTAGTTTTTTAATTAAACTTTGTGCAAAAGCAGCTTTATTTTTCTTTGCTCTAAATTTATTGATCAGTTCTTGGGTGTGTTTAACCATTTTATCCTGATTCTTTTTAGCAGCTATTTGCGTAATAATTTCTTCCTCTCTTTGAATTAAGTATTTTGAGTAATTACAAGAATAATCATAAGACTTGCCATTAGCCAATTCAATGGTTCTATTGGTAATGAAATCTAAAAATCTTCTATCGTGAGAAATCAATAGGATCACACCAGGATAAACTTTTAGATACTTCTCTAACCATTGGATGGATTCGATATCAAGATGATTTGTAGGTTCGTCTAAAAGAATAATATCTGGTTTTTGAATAAGTAGCTTTGCTAACTCTACTCTCATTTTCCAACCACCTGAAAACTGCTTATAAGGTAAATCTAACTCACTTTGTTCAAAGCCTAATCCCTTAAGGAGGAGTTCTGCATCTTTAACCAAGTTATCACCATCCAAATGAACCAATTCTTCATTAAGTTCAGTAAGTTCATCTAAAATGGCTAAATATGAACTTGATTCATAATCTGTTCTTTCAATCAATTCTTTATTAATGAATTCTAACCTATTGTTAATGGTTAAAATACGTTTATTAGATTCAACCACTTCTTTAAGAATGACCTCGCTTGAATTAACATTAAGTTCTTGAGGTAAGTATCCAATAGTGTATCCTTTTGGTAAATGTACATCTCCACTAGATGGTGTTTCTTGACCAATCAACAACTTTAAAAGAGTAGATTTACCAGCACCATTTTTACCGACAACTCCAATTTTATCTTTGGGTTTAATCTGTAAGGTAATATCCTTATAAAGGTCTCTTCCTCCAAAATTAACCGATATGTTTTGTAAACTAATCATAAAAAAAAGCCCCTATAGGAGCTTTTTTATTGGTAAAATAATTTTTTCTAATAATGCCAAAGATCATGCTCTTTTTCAAACATTTCTTGCTTAATTCTCTCAGATTCTAGTAAAGCATTCAAGCCTGTCCAACT
The DNA here is from genome assembly GCA_002723085.1 of Crocinitomicaceae bacterium. Lineage (GTDB taxonomy): Bacteria > Bacteroidota > Bacteroidia > Flavobacteriales_D > Parvicellaceae. The sequence continues at coordinate 36,676 of PBNK01000031.1, forward strand.
AGGAGATATTTTTCTATCAAACATATTGCTTTCTTTAGAAATATAACTTGAAAACTCACGTTTCATAAACAAGTCATTAAAACTCATTTTTTGAGCATCATTTTGTGGATTAAATACTGAATAACGTTGAAATATATACCTACAATCAGGAAAATAAACCCAAAACAAACGCTTTATACCTTCAATCTCACCATTTAATTTATTTTTTGCATAAACAACAGGAGCAATACCAATAATTCTTACATCCATTACTGATCTTTGTTTGTCAAAAAACCAATCTTCCTTTATTTCATATCTTATAATATCAGCAGAAGTATATGGTGTGGGAACCTCAACAGGATAAGGTTTGTTAGTAGCCGGATCATAAACTGGATCATCATTTAAATCTAAACTATCTTCTGTTTTGTAAGTGTTAAAAAACCCATTCAATTGTTTAACAAAATCAGGATCACTAACATTTCCAGTTTTAGATTTTACAGGAAATCTAAATTTATCATCTTGAGTAACACCTTCATCATAAATTGTAAGTTCTTTTTCAACCAATACAGCTTGCTTAAGAACATCAAAAAGAGAAATTCTATCAGATGTGGGCTCAATTGGATAGAACAATTTATGATTCATTTTTTCTCGAACATCAAGTACTCTCCAAACTCTTTTCGCCCACATTACGTCAGCCTGACGCATGTGAATATAAGGGACAACTCTTTTAGTTGGAAGGTGTTCTTGAATATAAAAACCATCCATAACTGAAGACTGCTGCATATTAGAACCTGGTAATTGAGCAGAACAAAATAATGATAAAAATGTAAAAAATGATAAAAATTTAATCTGTTTCATAACCATTGTGTTTATTGTAACTTAATTATGATTCCACCCTTAAGTGGATAAGGTGAACCGCTTGGACCTTTAACCATAATGTCAGAAAAGGTAAGGTTTCCTCCTTTTGGAACCGTACCAATTAATGCTTTCATTTTAGGAGTCAATCTATTTGATTTGGATGTTAAACTTACAGGGCTACCTCCTTTAATAACATTCAACATAAATCCTTTAACCTCATAAGTAACATTTAAGGGACTATTCCCCAATTTAGCTTTAATAACACTAAACCTTTTTGCATTTGCTTTTGTCATTCTTCCACCCGACTGGCCTCCAAATTCTGGTGTTGGATCAGGAAGAGGGAAAACTCTGAATTTTTCATTTGTTAATTCATTATTTTTTCCGGTATCATCTTGTCCTGTTACAATTATTTGAACTTCTTTAAGTCTTGGATTAGAAACAGTAGCAATATAGTTCCCATCTTTATCTGGTTTAGAAGTTATACTACAACCTTTACAACTTACTTTAACTTTTTCTGGATTATAACCAGAAGCAGAAACCTTTATTTTGTTTTTCCAACCCAAATATAATACTTGTAAATCAGCAGCTGAAATCGCGGCATTTGGTGCACCAACAGAATAATTAAATTTCCAAGGTTTCCATTTTTTAACGCCTTTTTCTTCAACTGCTATTTCTCCAACTAAAACATGATCTCCTACACCACCAGACAACCTTACTTCTTCACCTGCTTTTCCTGTGAACTCAATAGCTTCAGATGTTTTAGTAGTATCATCAATCCAATATTTCAACTCCATTGCTTCAGTTGAATCATAGGCAGCAATCATTACTTTTAAACCTAGTGAATCCCCTTGATTTATGTAAGATGTAGATGAAAATGCTAATGGATCAATCTTATTAAAGTTAAATGATTGAACTTTAACTCTAGAAGCAATTAATTGAGAAGCTAAAGTTTGAACTTGAAGTACATCTGATCTTACTGACGTCATGACTGCTGAAGCTGCAACAATTGGTGCATGGTCAAACTGACCGAAAATCCAAGGATATTCTTCACCATGATTCATTACTTTTTGCGGTATAGTCATCCTAACAAAAATATCTCTAATAACATCTTTGTCTTCTGGACCTATTTTACCTTCTTTAACTTGAATATCCATTACAGAATCTACTAATGTTGTAAATGCATTCTCATCTTGTTCAGTAATAAGAAATTCAGGATCAGCAATCATTGAGGTGTCAAATTCATACGTTTTAATTTCTCCTGTTTTTTTATCTGTGTATTCATGGTTGGCAATCAACGAAATTAGGTCATTTCTGTAATGAATTAAATTCTCCATCATGTGAAGACCTTCTGGTGCTATCATTTCAAAACTCTCTCCAGCTAATAGTCGTGTTGGGGTATCGTAATCATCTTTCTTAGAATAACCTGAAAGATCTTTAATATGAATGTAACCTAATTCATCTACATCAAATAAGTTGTTGTGGTATTCCCCTTCTTCTTCATGATGACCACCCTCTCCGTGATCTTCATGAACAACTAGTCCTAAAGAATTAACTTTATCAGCTAATGCTTTAATCTTCGATTGTCCTGATGATTTAGCACTTTCGTCTTTACCACTATTTTTGAGAACCGCCTCATTCATATTAGCGTACTCTATATCTTCAAAATCTTCAAAAGTAGTGGAAGCATCTGCAGCAGAAATTAATAGATATAAGTTTCTTTTAACTAAATCATTACACATGTCTCTAGTTAAATTTATAACTTCATCATTGGTTTTCTTATGAGCTTCAACTCTAGCAATTTCTTTTGGAGCTGCACCAGTTGATTTTAAAGTTGCTAAACTGATATCAAAAACTTCATTTATATTTTGATTGTAATCTTCTGTTTGCTTTATACTTTTTTCAATTTTATTATTTAAAGTAACAAAAGCATTGATAATTTCCTTAGAAACATTCATAGCCAAAAGAGCCATAAGTACTAAGTACATTAATCCAACCATTTTCTGTCTTGGGGTTTCTTTACCGCCTCCCATATCTTATATATGTTTAATTATTAGTACTTAGTTAAATTTATTTATTAACGTTCATTGCTGAAAGCATATTACCATAAACTGTGTTTAATGATTCTAAGTTTTCTGTCAATTGCGCCATAGTTTCTTTATACTTTCTTGTATCATCAAGAGAAGAATGTAAGTTCCCCATTAATTCATTAATACCAGTATACATTTCATTACTTACATTAAGGTGCTCATTGGCCCCTTTAACTTGCATTTCATAAACATTATTTAATGCAGCTAAATTGGTAGATACTTTCTCCAATTGTTCAGTATAATTAGTATCAGTATTAGTTGACGCAGTAAGTTGTTCTACAGTATTAGCAGCTTTTTCATAAGCATCACCTAATTGATTTGCTTTTTCTGAAATTGAAGATGATGCCTTCTCATAAACTCCACCCATTTCACCAACTTTAGCAGATGCACCTTTTAGGCTATCAACATATTCCTCAGTAGCATCAGAAGCAGATGAAATGTCACCTAATTTATTTGCATTTTCACTTAAATTTCTCATTCCGGAACCAAGACTTTCTATTAACTCAGGCTCAATTTTGGCTTTAGCCAACATGTTGTCTAACTGTTCAATTACAGTATCATCATTAACAACAGTATCATCACTACTAATATCTGGAAGAGCATGTACATCATCATCTTCACCATGTCCCATTGCTAATTCGGGATAAGCTAAAGTCCAGTCAATTTCTTCGTGTAAAGGCTCAAATGCAGAAAGTATAAATATAACAGCCTCAATTCCTAGACCACCAATCAACATTATTGTGGCACCTGGCCAGTGTTGAATTTTAAACATGGCTCCAACAATTACTACTGCTCCACCCCAACCATATACAAATTTCATTATGGTTTTAAATTGCTTACTTTCAAAAAAACTATTTCCGCTGCTCATGATAATTTATTTTTTATGTTTATTAAATGTTTTAAGTTATGTAAATTTAAAATTAATAGTTAATGTAAGTGTATTTTATACAATTATTTAATGTAAATTAAAAATCGCCTTCTTTATTTGGCCCACCTCTTCCTAAATGATTCATAACACTTCTAAATCCAATGTATGATTTAGCAGTATCTTGGTACTCATATGAACGAGTTCCGGTTTGAAGAAAATAACCAATATCTTTCCATGAACCACCTCTAATTACTTTTCTTTTCATTGAAGGGGAATCATGATCTAAAGCATGATAAATATATTCAGTATTCATATCGTGTCCAAATTCGTACATTGACTCGTCATAAGCTGTTCTGCACCACTCGGAAACATTTCCAGCCATACAGTATAACCCAAAATCATTAGGATGGTACGAATTTGCTTTTACAGTATGATATCCACCATCTTCCATATACCTTCCACGAATAGGTTTGAAATTACCTAAGAAACACCCTCTTTTATTCCTAATGTAAGGTCCTCCCCAAGGATAAGGGCTTAAATCTAAACCTCCTCTAGCTGCATATTCCCACTCAGTTTCACTAGGCAATCTAAAGTCTTGTACGAAAGATTGACCTCTACCTTTTCTAAAGTTATTTAACAACTGTGTTCTCCACACATTGAAAGCATTTGCTTGCTGCCAAGTAACTCCAACAACAGGATAATCATCATAAGCAGGATGCCAAAAATACATGTTAGCCATATGTTCATTATCACTATATGTAAAATCATGAATCCAACATAAGGTATCAGGATAAACGTTAATAATTTCTTCAATGATGAACCTTGTTCTATCCTCGTGACCTCTAATTGCATTGTGTTGACCTTTTTTATTTCTGTGTCCTAAATCTTTATCTTTTCCCCTTTGTATTGTTCCATCTTGTGGATAAGGCAAGCCAGTATTGTTCATCTTTTGTCTGTGGGTAGCGTCATCATCAAAATCTTCATTAGAAACCATATTAATTTGAGGTCGGCCTTTTTTAGCGGCCTCTTGCAAATCAATCCAATAATATTTAAACATTAACTTTCTAGTATCAATCTCTTTTCTATTATAAAATTGTTGCCTGTCGTCTAAAAACAATGGCTTTAATGCAATAACCTGCTCAGCATTTCGATCATTTTCACTATGTGCAATCCAAGTTAATCTTTCAGCCCAATTTAGCCTCCACTCAGATGGATCTTTTTCTTGAAGTTCATTATCATAAGTAGGTACCAACCAAGTTTCATTATCTTCTTCACCTAAAATTCTTCTAGCAAGAGAATCTCTTACCCAATAAACAAATTGACGATATTCATTGTTTGTTATTTCAGTTTGATCCATATAAAATGCTCCGACAGAAACTGTCTTAGTTTTACTAGTGTGGGAGCCTGGTACATCTTGATCACTTTGGCCCATATTAAACCCACCTGCTGGTATGTACAGCATACCATAAGGATCAGTAGAGTAGTAAGGCATTCTCCCCTGAACTCCAATGACTTCACCATATTGATCTGCACCAGTAACACAACTTGTGATTATAAAGGCTATCGATAAAAAATAAAATAACTTTTTCATGTTCAATATCTTAAATTATTATTCACTACAGAACATAACATATCCATAGAGAATGAACTTATAACGTATATAAATTTATTTTGTTTCATTAATTTACAAGAATCTTGGATTCTTTGATTTCTCTAGTGTTGGTGGTTTAGCTAAACTAAAACAATAATTTAGCATGATATCATGTGAACCCGAACTGTAATCTCCAATTACACTCGTTGTAATTCCATAAGCATAACCAATCCTTAAAGTACTTCCGTCAGAAAAGGAATGTTGATAACCAACCATTGGGGCTATTTCATCACCAATCCTATAAGTCAACCCACCCCAGGCCATATTTCTATACAAAACATTAACATTTAAATCCATAATTGTGGAAGCCGCATCTGATTTTATAAGCAAATTAGGTCTTAAAGTAAAATCAGGATTAACAATATATTTGTAACCAGCAGTTATCCAATAATGATGAACATTTTGAACATTTAATGAATTCATGCTAAACCCTCCAAGATGTGTTGTTGAAATTCCTAAATATAATTCTTCAGTTTTATAAAAAACACCTAAATTGATGTCAGGTGAGATGCCACTAGCATTATCTAGTGGAATAGAATTATCATCACCGTGAACATAAGAACTTCCTTGTTCAGGAGTTATCCAAGTGGCATTAAAACTTTTTTGAAGAATTCCAGCGCTCAATCCTATCCCTAACTTCCCCGCACCAAGTCCCATGTGATAAGAATAACTCAATCTTGCTATATTATTGCTTTCAAAACCCAATTGATCATTGATATAAGAAAAACCTAATCCGCCTCTTAACATCTCAATTGGAGAGTGTACGTTAAGTAATTTAGTTGAAGGATTTCCAGAAAAACCCGTCCATTGTTCACGAGTAATCATTGTTCCACAAATATTGTTATTCATTCCTGCATAACCAGGATTGAAAGACAAATTATCAAACATATAATGAGTCAATTGGTAATCTTGCTGGGCAAAACATGTCCCAAATAGAGAACCTAAAGCAATAATATACGCATAAATCTTCATAAGCTAAGTACTTGTTAGTCAGTTAATTAATAATTTTTATCAAAAAAATATCTAATACAATTCTGCTAAAATAAGCAATTTAATGCACATTTCAGGTTTAATTTAAGCTTGTAAATATAATAAATTTAACTAATTAAGCTTTCTATATGTTCGCCACCATAAGTCAGGTATAATACCAGATTGAGCATTTTGATAATCTATCATGTCACATGGAATCAAATGATGCCTTTCAAATTTAAACTCTTTTATAGGTGGATAAGGAACCTCTAACCACCATCTATCCGACTTGGGACTTTTGTGAAAAACCAAATTATGATTTAACTCTTCATGAAAAACAACATATTTTAAATGATCTTGCTTTGTCCCAATTGGAAAATCACCTTTTCTTTCTGAAAACCCAGTTATTAAAAAATACATCATTTGAGCGATAAGCATCGCATCTTCTTGATAAAGAACATTATTTTGAAAGTTATGAATTCCAATACAAGAAATTTTATCACTAATTCCAGCATATTTCATTAATTGACAAACTTCATTCCCAAATAAACCATTTGGGCCAGAATCATAAGCGCTATTAAATTCACTTTTTCTAATGACAGACATATCTACACTTAATAAATCTGCATTTCTTAAATGAGGTTCTGCAATTTTTATATCATTTTGCAAAGCCCCTAATCGAACTAAATCAAAATATAAATCATCAAAAAATTTAATTTGCTGATTTGATATGTAGTATTGTTGATGGGCTAATTGAGAAAAATTAAAAAGGTAACTTGGTTCATGAAGAAGAATGTGATTTAGAAAATTAGAAGAATTTAATTTCTCTTTGTCGTCAACCAAAAGATTTACTTTTTGATCAAGGACTACTAAATTAACCAATTGTTCTGATTTTTGATAACCTAAAAAATTTGCGTATGTTAAATATTGATCACCGCCAATTATCAAAAGGAGCTTCCCTTTATTACTAATTAATGATGTTATTTCTTTAATTGCAGAAATCGTATCTTCTTGTTTATCACCAGGTATGAAAACTCCCAAATCAGAAATTTTAACATCTTTATTAAGATAAAGTTTATTTAAACATTGCCTTAAAGGATCTATCGGTTGTTGGCCATCAATTTGTTTATTATTTGAATCGTAAATTGTAAAAAACACAACATCAGATTCTTCCCAATCAGGAAACTTATCATTGTAAGACTCAATGCAAGATCCTATAGTTCCCTTTAGAACTTCATTTTTTTCGGTTGGTCTAAAATAAATATCAATATTCATGATGTTTTATTTCTTTTTCAACATTTCTTTTGCCTGTTCTAAAGAAATGTCGGCCGGATCTTGATTTTTATCTAATTGAATTTTTTTCTTTCCTGAAACAACAAAATGTCTTCCCCATCTGCCTTTTTGAACTGATATACCTTGCTCCTCCCAATTGTGAACAAACTTTTCAATCTCTTTTCTTTTTTTATTTTCAATTAGCTCTGTGATATCAGATTCAGATAAATTGTCAAAATCATATTTTTTAGAAACATTAATAAACATTTCATTCCATTTAATAAATGGACCAAACCTTCCTTTTCCTTTTGAAACAGGAAGTTCATCGTAGTGCATGATTGGAGCATCTGCTTTCTTTTTTTCTTCAACCCAAACCAAAGCTTCAGATAACCCTATATCATCGGCATCAATTCCTTTTGGAACAGAAACATTTAATTTATCAATTTGTATATAAGGTCCAAATCTTCCTAATTTCAGAAACACATCAACACCTTCAATTTGTCCTAAATTTTTTGGGTATTGAAATAAAGATAAAGCTTCATCTAATGAAATAGTTTTAATGTTTTGATCCGTCTTAAGGCTTGCAAATTTTGGTTTTTTTGATTCGTCAGAAGTTTCTCCAATCTGAGCTATTGGTCCATATTTACCTAATTTAACATAGACAGGCTCTCCAGTCCCCGGCTCTTCACCAAGCAATCTTTCACCTGTAGCTCTAGCAGCATTTTCTTGAGTGGATTCTATATTTTTATGAAATGGATGATAAAATTTATCCAACATATTGGTCCACTCCAAATCTCCATTAGCTATTAAGTCTAATTCCTTTTCAACATCAGCTGTGAAATTATAATCTAAAATTTTTTGGAAATGTTCTACTAAAAATTCATTAACTACATCACCTGTTGTAGTTGGAATAAGTTTATTTCTATCAGCTCCAAAACGTTCCTGTCTTGTTTCAATTTTTAACTCGTCACTTATTAAAGAGAAAAATTTATAATCCCTTAAATTTCCTTCTAATTCCTTTTTTTCAACATAACCCCTATCCTGAATAGTTTTAATAGTTGGAGCATAAGTTGATGGCCTGCCAATTCCCAAATCTTCTAATTTTTTGACTAATGATGCTTCAGTAAACCTAGCAGGTGGCCTTGAAAATTTTTGAACTCCAGTAATTCCCAAACAATTTAAAGATTGACCTTCTTTTATGCTTGGCAATAAACCAGAACCTTCTTGGTCTTCATCATCATCCTTGCTTTCTATGTAAACCTTTAAAAACCCATCAAATCTTATCATTTCACCAACAGCAACAAAAGGATTTTTTTGTATTGAATGACCTATTTGAACATTAGTCCTTTCAATTTCTGCATCACTCATTTGCGAAGCAATTGTTCTTTTCCAAATTAATTGATATAGTTTATCTTCAGGTGAACCATCTCCTATAGCTTCCAATGAAAAGTTAGAAGGCCTAATAGCTTCGTGAGCTTCTTGAGCAGATTTATTTTTATTTTGGTACTTTCTTGGATTGCAATAATTAGCTCCAAATTGCCTAGTAATTTGTTCTTGTGCAGCATTCATAGCGTCATTTGATAAACTAACAGAATCTGTTCTCATGTAAGTGATTTTTCCAGATTCGTATAACCGCTGTGCGACCGACATCGTTCTTGACACATTAAACCCTAATTTTCGACTTGCTTCTTGTTGGAGTGTAGAAGTAATAAAAGGAGCAGATGGAGTTCTTTTACCAGGTTTTTTAGTTATTTTATTTACTTTAAAAACCTTCCCTTTTGCATTTTCTAAGAAGGAAACCACATCGTCTTCATTTGTAAAATTTGAAGCTATTTCAGCTTTAAATTTTGCTCCATTTGCATCAAACTCAGCTACAACTTTAAAAGAAATAAAAGGAACATGATTTTGAATTTCTTGTTCTCTTTCAACAATTAATCTTACCGTGACTGATTGCACCCTACCTGCAGAAAGGCTAGGCCTTATTTTTCTCCACAAAACTGGAGATAATTCAAAGCCTACAATTCTATCTAATATTCTTCTTGCCTGTTGTGAATTAACTAAATCTTCATTAATATTTCTTGGGTTATCAACCGCCTTTAATACTGCTTTCTTTGTTATTTCATTAAATGTAATTCTTCTAGTATTTTCTGGCTTAAGTTTCAAAGCCTCCTTTAAATGCCAAGATATAGCTTCACCTTCACGATCCTCATCAGTAGCCAACCAAACTGTTTCACAGTTTTTTGCTATTTTATTCAATTCACTTACTACTTTTTTCTTATCTGATGGAACAATATATGTAGGTTTGAATTTATTTTCTATATCAATAGGATCTCCCTTTTTAGGCAATTCCCTAATATGTCCATAACAAGACCTAACAACAAAGTCTTTTCCTAAAAAACCTTCAATAGTTTTTGCTTTTGCAGGGGACTCAACTATAACTAAATTACTCATAAATAGTAAATGGATTAATGATGATTAGCAATGCAAAGAAATAAAAATATCGTAAAACTCAACAATTAAGATTTAATTTTTGGGAAAACATAAATTAAATTAACATGATATAATTTTAATTAATTTTAACTCTGTCATTTTGGCAGATATATAGAAAAGAATTACATTTGTATGTTTTTAATTGAATTAAATTAATGGAAAAAACCATTGAAGAATCTAAACAAGGCCAAGCTACTATTATAAAAAAGAACAATAGTTTTTCTAAAAAATTATATTTGGAAAGCTATGGGTGCCAAATGAACTTTTCTGACAGTGAAATTGTTGCTTCTATTCTAGCAAATGAAGGTTTTGAAACCACTCGTCAACTTGAGGATTCTGATTTAATTTTACTTAATACATGTTCAATTAGAGAAAAAGCTGAACAAACGGTTAGAACTAGATTAAGATCATTTAATAAATTAAAAAAAAGAAAATCTCACCTTATAGTTGGCATGCTTGGTTGTATGGCTGAGAGAATGAAATCAACTTTACTTGAAGAAGAAAAATTAGTTGATTTAGTTGTTGGCCCTGATGCATACCGAGATTTACCGCGTTTAATTGAAGAAGTAGAAGGAGGCCAAAAAAGTGTTAATGTTTTACTTTCAAGAGAAGAAACATATGCAGACATAAGCCCAGTAAGACTAGATAAAAATGGGATAAGTGGGTTTATTTCAATAATGCGAGGATGTGATAACATGTGTACCTTTTGTGTTGTTCCATTTACTAGAGGCAGAGAAAGAAGCAGAAACCCTTTAACAATTGTTGCTGAGGCAAGAGACTTATATAATAAAGGATATAAAGAAGTTACCCTTCTAGGTCAAAATGTTGATAGTTATAGATGGAACATTTCAAAAAAAGGTGATATAATCGATGAAAATACTTCTACAACAAATTTTGCACAACTTCTAGCATTAGTCGCTAAAGTTGCACCTGATTTAAGAGTTCGTTTTTCAACCTCCCACCCAAAAGATATGACTGATGAAGTTTTAAGAACAATAGCTAGTCATAAAAACATATGTAATTATATTCATTTGCCAGTTCAATCTGGAAATTCTGAAATTTTAAAAAAGATGAACCGCGGATATTCAAGAGAATGGTATTTGGAAAGAATAAAAGCTATCAAAAAAATCATTCCTAATTGTGCTATCTCAACTGATATTATCACAGGTTTTTGTGGGGAAAGCGATGAACAACATCAAGAAACAATATCTCTTTTAAAAGAAGTTGAATTTGACTTTTCATATATGTTTTTTTATTCTGAAAGGCCTAAAACATTAGCTGAAAGAAAATACGATGATGACATTCCTTTATCAACTAAGAAAAGCAGACTTCAAGAGGTTATAGATTTACAACATATTCATTCCAAAAAGAAAAATGAGAATGCTATTGGTAATACTTTTGAAGTATTAATTGAAGGATTTTCCAAAAAATCAAACGAAATGCTTTCAGGAAGAAATGACCAAAATACTAAGGTGGTTTTTCCTAAGGGAAATGCTAAAGTTGGTGAATATGTTAATGTGAAAATTGAAAGCTGTACAACAGCAACTTTAATTGGGAAAATAATTTAAAATGAACATTCAATCTGTTAAAGAAAGATTTGGTATTATTGGAAATGTTGATGCTTTAAATCGTGCACTTAATGTGGCTATTCAAGTTGCTCCGACTGATATTTCAGTATTAATTACTGGTCAAAGCGGAACAGGTAAAGAAAGCATGCCACAAATAATTCATCATTATAGTTCTAGAAAACATAGTGAATATATTGCTGTAAACTGTGGCGCTATACCTGAGGGTACTATTGACTCTGAGTTATTTGGACATGAAAAAGGTGCTTTTACAGGTGCAACAGATAGTAGAAAAGGTTATTTTGAAGTTGCTGACGGTGGAACAATTTTTCTTGACGAAGTTGCAGAACTTCCATTAACTACTCAAGTAAGACTACTTAGAATATTAGAAACTGGAGAATACATTAGAGTTGGTTCATCGAAAGTTCAAAAAACTAATGTGAGAATTATTGCAGCTACTAATGAAAACATGCAAAAAGCAATTAATAAAGGAAAGTTTAGAGAAGACTTATTTTACAGACTTAGCACAGTACCTATTTCTCTTCCTCCTTTGAAAGAAAGAAAAGATGACATTCATCTTCTTTTTAGAAAATTTGCAGCTGACTTTGCTGAGAAATACAGAATGCCAGGGATAAGATTAAATGAAGATGCCACTAAAACACTTCTTAATTACCACTGGCCTGGAAATATCAGACAACTAAAAAACATAACTGAACAAATTTCAGTAATCGAAAATGAAAGAATGGTTTCTAATGAAACTTTTTTAAAATACCTTCCAATTGAAGAAAAACAACAAAATCTTCCCATGGTAATTAACAAAGAGGGTGCAAATAATGACTTTTCTGAAAGAGAAATATTATATAAATTATTGTTCGATATGAGAAATGATATTACTGAAATGAAAAGAGTAATCGTTGACTTGATGAAAAACAATAACCTTTCTAACCATGAAAAATCTGAATTAATTACTCGTTTAAACAACCAAAAAGATGTAAATTATGACATCAATAACGATTTAAAACAAGAAACTAATATCACTATTTCTGATAACTCTTTTTCAAATAATCAAATTTCTTCAATTTCAGAACCTATTCAAGATAGCATAGAAATAGAAGAATCTTTATCTTTAGAAGAAAGAGAAAAAGAATTAATAAAAAAAGCGCTCTCAAAGCACAATGGAAGAAGAAAAAATGCAGCTCTTGAATTAGGAATTTCAGAAAGAACTTTATACAGAAAAATTAAGGAATACGACATAACCAAATAGCATTTGAAAAAAATTTTATCATATATAATTATCGCTCAACTTATCATATCCTGTAGTTTACCTCAATTCACATTTAAATCTGGCGGAAAAGAAACAAAAGAAATTGATGCAGAAACTGTTCAAGTTGATTTTTTTGAAAACAATAGCTCTCTTGGTGGAGCATCATTAAGTGCTTCATTTACGGAAGATTTAAGAGACATCATGCAATCCCAAACAAAACTGAACCTTGTAGCAAATAAAGGAGATATTCAAATTTATGGGAAAATTAAAGATTTCAGCATCTCTCCTATTAACATTCAGTCTGGAAGTGAATCAGCTGCACAAAATAGATTAAAAATGATTGTTTTAGTAAATACATATTTTAATAAAAAAGACTCTATAGGTCTGGAAAATACTTCCTTTAATGCTTTTGTTGATTATGATGCACAAAACGATTTTAACTCTTTAGAAGAAAGTTTAATTGAAAGTCTTAATTATCAAATTACTCAAGATATATTTGATAAAGTATTTGGTGGAGAATGGTAATAAACTCAATTAAAAATATCAACTCTATAATTGAACACCCAGAAAACACTTCTGATAAAGATCTTGACTACCTATACAATCTATCTATTAAGTATCCTTATTCTGGAATAACTCAATTATTAGTCGCTAAAATTCTACATGTTCAGGACAGAACAGGTTATGCAGAACAATTAAAAAAAGCAGCTTTCAACTGTTCTGATCGTACTGTAATTTACAATTATATTCATAGAGAAAAATTAGTTTCAACTATTGAAAAAGCTGATAAAGAAATATCAAATAATAACTCTGAAATCAAAAATGATGAAATTTTAGAATTAGAACAAAACATTATTAGCTCTGTAATTGACAGCAATATTTATCAAGAAATAGAAGAATACGAATTAATTAATGATAAAACTGAAAAAGACTCTGAAGAGGCACCTTTATATGATCAAAATAGTGAAATGACTTTTTCAAAATGGATTGCACTAAACAAGAATAAATCCTTTCTCAAGGAAAAACAAAATGCAAATATTGATCAACTTTTATTAAACCTTTCTGAAAGAAACAAAAAAAGAGTTTCAAAAAAATCTAATCAATTTTTCTCTCCAATTGAAGCCGCGAAATTAAGTTTAATTGATAATAATGAATTAGTAACTGAAACATTAGCTGAAATACACATAAAACAAGGTAACTACCCAAAAGCAATTAAAATATACCAACAATTAATATTGAAAAATCCAGAAAAAAAAGCTTTCTTTGCAAGCCGAATTAATTATATTAATTTGAAAACAAAATTATAATATAAAAAATATTTTATGAGTACCCTTTTAATGATCTTATCTACAATTGCTGCTGTTTTATTGATTATTATTGTTTTATTACAAAACTCAAAAGGTGGAGGGTTAGACTCTTCATTTGGAAATGTGAATCAATTAGGCGGAGTTGCTCAATCTACTGAAACTATTGAAAAAGCAACTTGGACTTTAGCTGGAGTTATTGGTTTCTTAAGTCTTTTAGCTGCAATGAATATTGGATCAAGTCCTGATTTAAAATCAAATATTGACCCATCTTCTAATATTCAAAACTTAGACAACAGTATTGAAAACACTGGAATTCAAGAAGAAAATTTATAATCTTTACAGCTATTATTATAAATGTCATGATGTCATTTAAAATCATGACAAAATCCATTTTATTCTTAAATAATTAGTCATATTGACTTAATATCCTAACAACAAATAGATTGGCACAATATATGACCAAAGCAAAAAGAATTATTATTAATAAACACAAAAATTAAAAATCATGTCAATAAACGTAACTCCTCTAGCTGATAGAGTAATTATTGAACCTGCCGCTGCTGAAGAAACAACTGCAGGTGGAATCATAATTCCTGACACTGCTCAAGAAAAACCTAAAAAAGGGAAAATAATAGCAGCTGGAAATGGAAAAAAAGACGAACCGTTAACGGTTAAAGAAGGTGATACAGTATTGTATGGACAATATAGTGGAACAGAAATTAAAATTGAAGGAAGTGACTATCTTATAATGAGAGAAAGTGACATTTTTGCAATCATAAAATAATCTTATAATAAATAAAAAATGGCAAAAGAAATAGTATTTGACGTAGAAGCAAGAGATCGACTAAAAAAAGGTGTTGATGCACTTGCAAATGCTGTAAAAGCAACATTGGGGCCAAAAGGAAGAAATGTTGTAATTGATAAAAAATTTGGTGCTCCACAAATCACTAAAGACGGTGTAACTGTTGCTAAAGAAATTGAACTTAAAGATGCTGTTGAGAACATGGGTGCTCAAATGGTAAAAGAAGTTGCTTCTAAAACTAACGATATTGCTGGTGATGGAACTACTACTGCAACTGTATTAGCTCAAGCAATTATAACTGCTGGTCTTAAGAATGTTGCTGCTGGTGCGAACCCAATGGATGTTAAAAGAGGAATTGATAAAGCAGTAAACACTGTTGTTAGTGAGCTTAAAAAACTATCAACTGAAGTTGGCTCTGACAATGATAAAATTAAACAAGTAGCTACAATTTCAGCTAATAATGATGAAGCGATTGGATCTCTTATTGCTGAAGCTATGAAAGTTGTTGGAAATGATGGTGTAATCACTGTTGAAGAAGCAAAAGGAACTGAAACTGAAGTAAAAACAGTTGAAGGTATGCAATTTGACAGAGGATATTTATCTCCATATTTTGTTACAAATGCAGATAAAATGATTGCTGATTTAGAAAACCCTTACATTCTAATTCACGATAAAAAGATTTCTAACATGAAAGATATTTTACCTGTGTTAGAACCTGTTGCTCAATCTGGAAAACCATTATTAATTATTGCTGAGGATGTAGATGGTGAAGCATTAGCTACTTTAGTTGTAAATAAAATAAGAGGTTCTTTAAAAATTGCTGCTGTAAAAGCACCTGGTTTTGGAGACAGAAGAAAAGCTATGTTAGAAGACATTGCTATTCTTACTGGAGGAACTGTTATTTCTGAAGAAAGTGGATACAAAATGGAAAACGCTACTTTAGATATGCTTGGAACTTGTGAGAAAGTTGAAATTGACAAAGACAATACAACTGTAATCAACGGAGCTGGTGTTAAAGATGATATTGTTGCAAGAACAAATCAAATCAAAGCACAAATTGAATCTACAACTTCTGATTATGACAAAGAGAAACTTCAAGAAAGACTAGCTAAATTAGCTGGTGGTGTTGCAGTACTTTATGTAGGAGCTGCTACTGAAGTTGAAATGAAAGAGAAAAAAGACAGAGTTGATGATGCATTAGCTGCAACAAGAGCTGCGGTTGAAGAAGGTATTATTCCTGGTGGTGGTGTAGCTTATATCAGAGCTGCTGGAGCTTTAGATGAAAACAGTGGAGCTAATGAAGATGAAAACACTGGGGTCAAAATTGTAACAAGAGCAATTGAAGAACCTTTAAGAACTATAATTTCCAATTCTGGTGGAGAAGGAGCTGTTATTGTTCAAAAAGTTAAAGAAGGCAAAGATGATTTTGGATACAATGCAAGAACTGATAGCTACGAGAACTTATACAAGTCAGGAGTTATTGACCCTACTAAAGTATCAAGAATTGCTCTTGAAAATGCTGCTTCAATCGCATCAATGATGTTGACTACTGAATGTGTTTTAGCTGATGAGGCTGAAGAAGAAATGCCAATGCCTCCAATGGGTGGTGGAATGCCAGGTGGAATGCCAGGTATGATGTAAAAATCACATTTTCAAATTTTAAAAGCTCATCTTAGATGGGCTTTTTTTTTTGAGCTATACTTTTCCTTCAATAATTTCGGCTACAATAGATGGGTCCAACAAAGTTGATGTATCACCCAATGAAGAGGTGTCGCCTTCAGCAACTTTTCTTAATATTCTTCTCATTATTTTACCAGACCTTGTCTTTGGAAGACCCGAAACAAACTGAATTTTATCTGGCTTTGCAATTGGTCCAATTTCTTTAGTAATGGTTGAAAGTATTTCTTTTCTTAAATTATCTGAAGCAGCATTAATGTCTTCCAAAATAACATAGGCATAAATACCCTGTCCTTTTATTTCATGAGGAAATCCAACTACAGCACTTTCAACAACTCTTGAATGCTCATTAATTCCATTTTCTACTTCAGCTGTTCCCATTCTGTGACCAGAAACATTAATTACATCGTCTACTCTTCCAGTAATTCTATAAAAACCATCTTCATCTCTTCTACATCCATCTCCAGTAAAATACATCCCCGGATAAGTAGAAAAATAAACTTGCTTACATCTTTCGTGATCCCCATAAGTAGTACGAATCATACTAGGCCAAGGATATTTAATGCATAAATTTCCTTGTACATCATTTCCAAGTATTTCTTTCCCATCAGGATCAACCAAACAAGGTTGAATACCAGGTAGTGGAAGAGCTGCAAAAGTTGGTTTCATCTTGGTAATATGAGCAAGTGGAGAAATCATTATTCCTCCAGTTTCCGTTTGCCACCAAGTGTCAACAATCCAACAATTTTCTTTACCAATGTTTTTATAATACCAATCCCAAGCTTCTTCATTAATAGGCTCCCCAACACTTCCAAGCGTTTTTAGTGAGGATAAATCGTATTTATCAATAAACTCAGTACCGTAAACCTGTAAAGCTCTAATGGCAGTAGGAGCTGTATAGAATAAATTAACTTTAAACTTTTCACATACTTCCCAAAATCTTCCAGCATCTGGGTAAGTTGGAACACCTTCGAACATAATAGTGGTTGAACCAGCTAATAAAGGTCCATAAACAATATAAGTATGACCAGTAATCCACCCAATATCTGCAGTGCACCAGTACACATCATCTTCGTTATATTGAAAAACATTTCTAAAACTATACTCTGCATAAACCATATATCCACCGCAATGGTGTTGAACCCCTTTTGGTTTGCCAGTAGAGCCTGAAGTATATAGCACAAATAAAGGATCTTCACTGTCCATTATTTCAGCATCACAAATAGAATTAACTAATTCATCCTCCTCATGCCACCAAGAATCTCTTCCATCTTTCATAGTAATTTGCTGACCTGTTCTTTGTAGCACAATACATGAATTAATAGTAGGACATGTTTGTAACGCATCATCAACTATATCTTTTAAACACATTTGCTTTTTTCCTCTATACAAACCATCAGAAGTAACCAAAATATTACAATCGGCATCGTTAATTCTATCAGATAATGCTTTAGCAGAAAAACCTGCAAAAACAACAGAATGAATAGCTCCAATTCTTGCACAGGCAAGAGTAGCTATAGCTAATTCAGGGACCATTGGCATATAAAGGCAAATTCTATCGCCTTTTTTTGCACCATTTGCTTTTAAGACATTTGAGAACCTACATACTTTTTCATGAAGCTCTTTATAAGTAATTTCTTTATGCTTTTCATCAGGATTATTTGGCTCCCATATTATAGCTGTTTTATCTGCTTTAGTATCTAAATGCCTATCTAAACAATTTTCTGTAATGTTTAATTTGCCATTAATAAACCAATTAACAGAAGGAGTCTTAAACTCCCAATCCAAAACACGATCCCATTTTTTCTTCCATAAAAATGTAGATGCTTGCTCACTCCAAAAAGCATCGGGATTATCAACACTCTTTTTATATTGTTCCTGATATTCTGAAAAACTATTTATTTTATCCATTTGTAAATGATTTATTCTCTAAAATAAGGAATTCTAAATTAGAATTCAATTTAAGAACAACCATTTAAGTCCAAATTTGAGATACCTATCAGGATATGGATAATGTATAGCTGTAAAATAATTACCGCCCAAAAGTCCAGCATTTAAATGATTAACAAGAGTATAAAACGTTACATTTTTAAGCATAAACTTAAACTCAAAATCAGAAATAAAATAGCTTCTTTGAGTAGTTGAAGTGTTTAATAAAAATGAATTAATAACTGGATCATAATTCATTAAATGAAAATCACTAAACCATTTGGTTTTTAATCCAAATAACAATTTAAAATTATCATTCTTTGGCTTTATAACATAGTTTAAATCTATACTGCTTATAAAATCTGGCAACTGATATATTTGACCTCCCCCCTGATATTGATAAACAAATTGTGTTTTTAAGCTAAATTTATTTTTTAACAGCTCATGCTTAACTGATGTTTGTAAGACTTGAGATCGTCCATCAAACTGTTGAGGAGTCGAATATTGATTGAAATACATTGGGTTACTTATCTCAAAAAAACGGTGTTTAAAAACGAATGCCTTCCAAGAGAAACAAGCTTCCATATTCAGGATTGTTTGATCAGAAATATTTTGGCTCCATTGATGATGATTGCTATAAAATCTTCTGTACTCAAAAGATGGTGTTAAACGACTAGCATAAAAATTAAAATCTATTTGGCCCTCTTTAATATTAAACGTTAAAAAATTACTGAAATCAATATTTGAATTCCGATAACCACTGAAAAAATATTTTAAACCTGAATTAAATTGAAGGTTAGTTGATGAAAATACGTGATTAACAAATAAATTAAAATTATCTAATGTGGTATCAATTAAAAGGTTTTTATGATTGATCAACAATGAGTTAATACCGAAAGCCCAGAAAAAGTTTTTTTCTTTTAATTCTTTATTTGACCATAAATACAATGATGTATTTATTTCACTTTTTATAATTGAGTCGTGTGAAGAAACAGTGTCTATGTAATTAAATAAAAAATCATTTGCATTTAATGAGTCAAAATAAAGTCTACTTTTCCTTAAAATTGAAGATTCTAAACAAACAGCCTTATTTTTTCTATTAAATGAAGAATCTATTTGATTTGAAAAATTAAAAGATTGGTTAAAATATATTTTATGCATCTTTTCTAAAGAAAATGCATTTATTAAGTTAACATCTAATAATTTTCTATTTGCTGAAACTGCATCTACTGCACTAAATAACGAGTCATTTACAATTCCACCATTTTGTTGATTATAAAGTTTATGCTGTTTAAACCCTAGCACTCCACTGTACCTACCGTTAGCTGAACTTGTACTAAAATTTGATTGAAAATAGCTATGATTCGTAGCTTGATTTTCAAAGTACCCATCAAAAGATCTTTTTAAAAACGAAACTGCATAATTGGATTTATTACTGACGTTTTGGGTATGAAAAATAGATAAATTCTGTTCCTGTTCATTGCCTGTAATATAAGTAGCTTCTACAATAGGTGTGTCCGTAGCGAATTTTGGCAATGAAGGCTGTTCATTAAAGAAAAATGGTGTTAATACAGTTTTATTTTCTTCATAATTAAAGAATAAAGATCTAGAGACACTCCCAGGTCCTCCTGTGAACAATTCAAATTGATTTGAATCAACAAAATTTTCGAATGGATTCCAAATAGTTTGTCCTGCATTAGAATTCAACGTTATTTCACTTAGACCTGAATCTCCTAATTGTTCAAGATTTTGATGATTTCCTAAAAAATATAAATTCTCAGTACTATCAAACACAGAGACACTATCTTCTTGACTATTACAAAAAACAACGACTAATAACCCTATTATAAGATTATATATTTTCATTAAGGGTGAAAGTAAAAAAAAAGGCCATTACCAAAAAATGATAATGACCTTATTAATATTAAATAAACAAAATTTAAGCTTGAGTAGCTGGTCCTCCAAAATTTAAAGGAATAGCTGCCATTTGGTCTGCTTCTTTTATTGTTCCATTATTAGCTTCGTATTTAGAAATATTATCAGCTAATGCCCTTTGAAGTTTTTTAGCATGTTCTGGTGTCATAACAATTCTTGACTTAACCTTCCCTTTAGGGACTCCTGGCATTATTCTAATAAAATCTAAAATGAACTCAGAAGAAGAATGAGTAATAATTGCCAAATTAGCATAAACTCCCTCAGCTATTTCTTCAGACAATTCAATATTTAAGCCTTGTGGCTTTTCTTTCTCTTCACTCATTTAGAAACTAATTATTCTCTTCATTAAAAACTTCAACAGATTCTTCAGAAGAAGTTTCAAGCATATTGTTTAAGTCTTCTTTAGAGCCTACAACCATTGAGTTGTATTTTCTCATACCAGTTCCTGCTGGGATTTTATGACCAACAATCACATTTTCTTTTAGACCTAACATATGATCAACCTTACCGCTTACCGCTGCTTGATTCAAGACTTTTGTTGTTTCTTGGAATGAAGCTGCAGAAATAAAGCTATCGGTATGTAAAGATGCTTTAGTTATTCCTTGAAGTAAAGGTTGTGCAGTAGCAGTTAATGCATCTCTAGCAACAACAGGTTTTAAATTATTTCTCTTAAGAGCAGAATTTTCATCCCTTAGTTTTCTTACTGAAACAATTTGACCAGCTTGAAGAACTGTTGAATCTCCAGGTTCAGTAACCACTTTCTTTCCGAAAATTTTATCATTTTCCTGAATAAACTCCCACTTGTTAACTGCATTCTTTTCCAAGAATTTAGTATCCCCTGCTTCATTAATTTCAACTTTTCTCATCATTTGTCTAACAATAACTTCGAAATGCTTGTCATTAATTTTCACACCTTGTAATCTATAAACTTCTTGAATTTCATTAACAATATATTCCTGAACAGCTGTTGGACCTTTAATTGATAAAATATCAGAAGGTGTAATAGCTCCATCAGATAATGTCTGACCAGCTTTTACAAAATCATTTTCTTGAACAAGAATATGTCTTGATAATGGAACCAAATATTTTTTGATTTCACCAGTTCTTGCTTCAATGATAACTTCTCGATTTCCTCTTTTAATTTTACCATAAGAAGCAACACCATCAATCTCAGAAACAACAGCTGGATTTGAAGGATTTCTTGCTTCAAACATTTCTGTCACCCTTGGAAGACCACCTGTAATATCACCTGATTTACCAGATTTTCTAGGAATCTTTACCATTACATCACCCGCTTTAATAGCATCACCATCTTTAACAATAATGTGTGCATCAACTGGTAAATTGTATGACTTTAATTCCTCTCCATCTTTAGAGTTAACAGAAATAGTTGGAATCATTTTCTTATCCCTATTTTCTTTAATTACAATTTCTGTAAACCCTGTTTGCTCATCAACCTCTTCTCTATATGTATATCCTTCTAAAAGATTATTAAATCCTAATGAACCATCATATTCAGAAATAATAACTGCGTTATAAGGATCCCATTTACATATAACATCACCCTTTTTAAGTTTATCTTTATCATTAACTAAGAATAAAGATCCATAAGGAATATTAGCCGTCATAATTGGATTTCCTGTAGCCTTATCAATTATTTTGGCTTCTCCTGTACGACCAATTACTATTTTCTCAATTGAACCTTCATCATTAGTTCTTTCAACAGTTCTTAAACCTTCTATTTCTAAAACACCGTCATTTTTAGCAACTAATTCTGCTTGATCTGCAATGTTCGATGCAGTTCCACCAACGTGGAAAGTTCTAAGAGTTAACTGTGTACCTGGTTCTCCAATAGATTGAGCAGCAATTACACCAACAGCTTCGCCTTTTTGAACCATTTTGCCAGTAGCAAGATTTCTTCCGTAACATTTTGTACAAACTCCTCTTGTCAATTCACATGTTAAAACAGATCTGATTTCTACTTCCTCAATACCTGCCTCATCAATTGCAACTGCAATATCTTCATTAATTTCTTCACCTTCAGGAGCAATAACTTCACCAGTTTGTGGATTTTCAATATCAAATAAAGCCACTCTTCCAAGAATTCTATCGTATAAATTCTCAACAATATCATCACTCTTTTTAAGAGCTGAAACTGTTAAACCTCTTAATGTTCCACAATCTTCTTCATTTATAACAACATCTTGAGCAACATCAACCAATCTTCTTGTTAAATAACCTGCATCGGCAGTTTTTAGTGCGGTATCCGCTAAACCTTTTCTTGCTCCGTGAGTAGATATAAAATATTCAAGGATTGATAAACCTTCTTTAAAGTTAGATAAAATTGGATTTTCAATAATATCTTGACCTCCAGAAGATCCAGATTTTTGAGGTTTTGCCATAAGACCCCTCATTCCTGAAAGCTGTCTAATTTGCTCCTTAGAACCCCTTGCGCCAGAATCCATCATCATGTAAACTGAATTAAAACCTTGTTGGTCTGCCTTCAATTTTTCCATTAACGTATGAGTTAATCTAGAGTTTGTATGTGTCCAAATATCAATAATTTGATTGTATCTCTCATTATTAGTGATAAGACCCATATTATAATTCATTAAAACTTCCGAAACTTGTTCTCTAGCTTTAGTAATAAGAATATCTTTTTCTGCAGGAACAACAACATCTCCAAGATTGAATGACAATCCTCCTTTAAAAGCCATATAATAACCCAAATCTTTAATGTCATCTAAAAATTTAGCAGTTTTTGGGACACCAGAAATTTTAATTATTGTAGTTATAATGTCTCTTAAGTTCTTTTTAGTTAACAATTGGTTGACATAACCAACTTCTTTAGGAACTAATTCATTAAAAATAACTCTTCCTGTAGTTGTTTCAATTAATTCTTTAACATGTTCTCCGTTAACTACATTATCAACTTTAACTTTAATAGAAGCATGAAGATCAAGTCTTTTTTCGTTAAATGCTATTTTAACTTCTTCAGGAGAGTAAAAAGTCATTCCCTCACCTTTAACTGAATCTTCTTTAGTATTCTTTTTAATTTTAGTTATATAATATAACCCCAATACCATATCCTGTGAAGGAACAGTAATAGGAGCTCCGTTAGCAGGATTTAAAATATTATGGGAAGCCAACATTAATAACTGAGCTTCAAGAATAGCTGCATTTCCTAATGGAAGATGAACCGCCATCTGATCTCCATCAAAATCTGCATTAAACGCAGTACAAACTAGAGGGTGCAATTGAATAGCTTTTCCTTCAATTAGTTTAGGTTGAAATGCTTGAATCCCCAATCTGTGAAGAGTTGGTGCACGATTCAACATTACAGGGTGCCCTTTTAAAACATTTTCAAGAATATCCCAAACTACGGGTTCTTTCCTGTCTATAATTTTTCTCGCTGATTTTACAGTTTTAACTATACCTCTTTCAATTAGTTTTCTGATAATAAAAGGTTTGTATAATTCAGCTGCCATGTCTTTTGGTAAACCACATTCATATAATTTAAGTTCAGGTCCTACTACAATAACAGATCTAGCAGAATAATCAACTCTTTTAC
>PBNK01000032.1 GCA_002723085.1 Crocinitomicaceae bacterium
ATGTCTAATTCCTCTTTGTGAACCAATATCCATTAAACGCTTAATGTTTAATTGAACTTCAGATCTTAATGAACCTTCAACTTTATATGTTTCAGTTATTATTTTTCTGATTTTCCCTAATTGTTCATCATTCCAATCTTGAACTTTAATGCTTTCATCAATACCAGCCTCAGCTAATATTTTTGCTGCAGTACTTCTTCCAATGCCATAGATATAAGTTAAACCTATAACACCTCTTTTGTTTTTTGGTAAATCAATACCTGCTATTCTTGCCATAGTAAATAAATATTATCCCTGTCTTTGTTTGAACTTAGGGTTCTTTTTATTGATTACATAAAGTCTTCCTTTTCGTCTTACGATTTTGCAATCAGCGGATCTTTTTTTAATTGAAGCTCTTACTTTCATTTTCTTATTATTTGTATCTAAATGTAATTCTACCTTTAGTTAGGTCATATGGCGACATCTCTAATTTCACTTTATCTCCAGGTAGAATTCTTATATAATGCATCCTCATCTTTCCAGAAATATGAGCAGTAATGATATGACCATTTTCTAGTTCAACTCTGAACATTGCATTTGACAATGCTTCTGTAATGGTTCCATCCTGTTCTATAGATGTTTGTTTTGCCATATTAGCTAACTTTTATTATTTAATACTTTTTCAATTTCTTCAAATGAAGATAAAACTTCTGCTTTCCCTTGCATAATTGCTACATCGTGTTCAAAATGAGCTGAGGGTTTTTTGTCTTTAGTTACAATAGTCCATCCATCAGATAATTGAACAACATTTTTTGTTCCTAAATTAATCATTGGTTCGATTGCTAAAACTAAACCAGGTTTCATTTTATGACCTCTACCTCTTCGACCATAATTTGGAACTTCTGGTTTTTCATGTAACGACCTTCCCAATCCATGTCCAACTAATTCTCTCACCACACCATAACCATTAGATTCTGCATGATTTTGAACAGCATAACCAATGTCGCCTATTCTATTGCCAGAACAAGATTGTTCAATTGCTAGATTTAAGCATTCCTTGGTAACATCAAGAAGTTTTTTAACTTCTTTTGACACCTCTCCAACTTCAAATGTATAGGCAGAATCTCCATAAAATTCATCTAATAAAACACCACAATCAATAGAAACAATATCTCCATTAACAAGCGGTTTATTATTAGGTATGCCATGAACAACAGCTTCATTAACAGACGTACATAGAGAATTTGGAAAACCACCATAACCTAAAAACCCAGGTACTGCACCATGATCTTTTATAAACTCTTCCGCAACCTTATCTAAATCGAGTGTACTAACACCAGGTTTAATAGATTTAGCTACTTCAGCTAAAGTTTTACCAACAAGCAAAGAACTTATTCTAATTCGTTCTATTTCTTCTCTAGTCTTATAAAATATCATACGACTAGAAATTTATTAAAGGGCTTGACTCATTGTCACAGCTGACGATGATGATCTTCCCTTTATTCTTCCACCTTTAATTAGACCATCATAATGTCTATTTAACAAGTGACTTTCAATTTGTTGTAAAGTGTCTAAAACAACACCCACCATAATTAATAATGAGGTTCCACCAAAAAAGTATGCAAAACCTTGATCAATTCCACCAATCATAGCAAATGCAGGCATAATAGCAATTATCCCAAGAAATATTGAACCAGGAAAAACTAATCTTGAAATTAAGCCTTCAATAAAATCAGATGTTTTTTTACCCGGCTTAACACCAGGAATAAAAGAACCATTTCGTTTTAATTCATCAGCCATTTGAACTGGGTTCATCATAATGGCAGTATAAAAATATGTAAAAATAACTATCATTAAGAAGAAAACAAGATTATACCAAAAACCTTGAACATCTGAAAATGTAGTTTCTAGAAAGGTATCGGTAAATACCAAAGCTGGAACAAACATTAAAGCTTGAGCAAATATAATTGGCATAACACCTGCTTGATTAATTTTTAAAGGAATATAACTTCTTTGACCACCAGCCATTGCTTGTTTTGATCCTCTTCCAATTACTCTTTTAGCAGTATGTACAGGAATTCTTCTGGTTCCCTGAACTAAAAGAATAGTTAATACAATGACTAAAAGGAATAAAACTAATTCAACTAATAATAATACAAAACCTCCGTCAGTAATTTTAGTTCCAACCTCTTGTAAAAATGCCCCTGGCAATCCAGCAATGATACCAATTGTTATAATTAATGAAATACCATTCCCAATTCCTCTATCTGTAATTCTTTCACCTAACCAAGTAACAAACATAGTTCCAGCTGTTAAAACTGCAACTGCCTGAATCCACCACATTGTAGTATTGCTAATAATAGCTTCTTGAGGAACATAAGCAACCATGTAACTAGGTGCTTGAAAAAGACAAATACCGATTGTTAAAATTCGAGTATATTGATTTATTTTTTTTCTCCCACTCTCACCCTCTCTTTGTAACCTTTGAAATGTTGGCACTGCCATCCCTAACAACTGCATAACAATAGATGCAGAAATATATGGCATTATCCCTAAGGCCATAATAGAAGCTCTAGAAAAAGCACCACCAGCAAACATATTAATTAAACTTAAAATCCCACCTTGAGAAGATGTCGAATTTAAAGCTTCAGCATTAATACCAGGTAAAACAATAAAAGAACCAATTCTATAAACCAATATTAATAATAGGGTATATAAAATTCTTTTACGCAATTCTTCAACTGCCCAGATTTGTTTTAATGTTGCGATTAGTCCTTTCATTTTTTTTAAGGATATTATTTCTTAACTATTTCTATTTTACCTCCAAGGCCTTCTATTGTGCTTTTAGCTTTTTCTGAAAAACCATGAGCAGAAATATCAACCTTTGAAGTTAATTCACCCCTACCTAAAATTTTAACAAGATCTTTTTTATTAGCTAAACCATTTTCAATTAAAATGCTAGGATTAATTGATTTAAGTTTTGTTTTTTCAACTAATTCTTGAATGGTATCAAGATTAATACCTTTATATTCAACCCTATTAATGTTTTTAAATCCAAACTTAGGAACTCTTCTTTGCAAAGGCATTTGACCACCTTCAAAGCCTAATTTACTTGAGTAACCAGATCTTGATTTAGCACCTTTATGACCTCTAGTAGCTGTTCCTCCTTTTCCAGAACCTTGACCTCTACCAACTCTTTTCTTAGCTTTTGTTGAACCTTCAGCAGGTTTTAAATTGTGTAATTTCATAATTACTAATTTTTCTAATTAATTATTTTTCGACTTTTAATAAGTGTCCAACCTTCTTAACCATTCCTAAAATTTGAGGAGTAGCCTCGTGCTCAACTGTTCTATTTAGTTTCCCTAACCCTAAAGCTTTAATTGTAAGCTTTTGTCTAAGTGGTCTGTTAATTGCACTTTTTATCTGTGTTATTTTAATTTTTGCCATGATTTAATTTTAACCATTAAAAACTTTATCAATACTTACTCCTCTTTGTCTAGCAACACTATTTGCATCTCTTAAATTTGATAATGCTTTCATAGTTGCTTTAACAACATTATGAGGATTAGATGAGCCTTGAGATTTAGCAAGTACATTTTTAATCCCTGCACTTTCTAAAACAGCACGCATTGCACCACCTGCAATAACTCCAGTACCATCAGATGCAGGCTTCAAAAATACTTGAGCCCCAGAATACTTTGATTTAATAGTATGAGGCAGAGTATCATTAACAATAGCAACTCTAATAAGACTCTTCTTTGCATCTTCAATAGCTTTCTGTATTGCCTCTGTAACTTCATTAGCTTTACCTAAACCATGACCAACAATACCATTTTCATCTCCAACCACAACTATGGCAGAAAAACTAAAATGTCTACCACCTTTGGTTACTTTGGTTACACGATTGATTGCAACTAACCTATCTTTTAATTCAATATCTGTTGCTCTTACGTTTTTACCTGATTCTATCATCATCAATTATATTAAAATTTTAAACCACTTTCACGTGCTGATTCAGCCAAAGCTTTAACACGTCCATGATATAAGTATCCGTTTCTATCAAATACTACTTCACTAATTCCTGCTTTATTTGCAGCATCAGCAATTTGTTTTCCAATTAGTTTTGCCTGATCAATTTTTGAAACTTTTTGTGCTTCTTCTGCTTTAAGAGAAGTAGCAGATGCAATAGTAACACCATTAATGTCATCAATTAATTGAGCATAAATTTGTTTATTACTTCTAAAAACTGATAATCTTGGTCTAGAAGTTGTTCCACTTACATTTTTACGAATTATTCTCTTTATTCGTAATCTTCTATCTGATTTTGCTGAACTCATTTCTTATTGTATTATAATTATTTAGCAGCTGTTTTACCCGCTTTTCTTCTAATAACCTCACCTTTAAATAAAATACCTTTTCCTTTATATGGTTCAGGTTTTCTAAAAGACCTAATTTTAGCTGCAACTTGTCCAATTAATTGTTTATCATGTGATTCCAATTTAATTGTTGGATTTTTTCCTTTTTCTGTAACGGCTGTAACTTTAACTTCTGCTGGTAATTCAAAAATAATTGGATGAGAAAAACCTAAAGAAAGTTCTAATCTTTGACCTTGAGATTTAGCTCTATATCCAACACCGACTAATTCTTGTTCCTTTACAAATCCTTTAGAAACACCTTCAACCATATTGTTTATCAGAGCTCTATAAAGCCCGTGCATAGATCTATTTTCTTTCATGTCATTAGGTCTTGAAAGCGTAACAACACCCTCTTTGATATCAACCTTAATATCTTGATGAACTTTTTCTGAAAGTTCCCCTAATTTACCTTTAACACTCACTATATTATCAGATGAAACGTTAATTTCAACGCCTTCTGGCAAAGTGATTGGTGCATTTCCTATTCTTGACATCTTAATAATTTTTAATCAACGTAACAGAGAACTTCTCCGCCAACATTTTGTTTTTTTGCTTCTTTATTAGTAATTACACCTCTAGAAGTTGATAAAATTGCAATTCCTAAACCATTTAATACTCTCGGCATTGTTTCAACACCAGAATACTGTCGAAGACCAGGCTTACTAATTCTTGTTAAATTGTTAATCGCTGGTTGCTTTGTTTTAGAATTATACTTAAGAGCAATTTTTATTATTCCTTGCTTATTATCTTCAATCAATTTATAATTAAGAATATAACCTTGGTCCATAAGGATTTTAGTTATTTCTGTTTTAATATTTGACGCAGGAATTTCAACTACTTTGTGCTTAGCACCTAAAGCGTTTCTCATTCTTGTTAAATAATCTGATATTGAATCGGTTACCATTGTATTATCCTTTTTTTTATTACCAACTTGCTTTTGTTATTCCAGGTATTTTACCTGAAACTGCCATTTCTCTAAAAGTCACCCTAGAAATACCAAATTGTCTCATGTATCCTCTAGGTCTACCAGTTAATTGACAACGGTTATGTTTACGAACACCCATTGAGTTCTTTGGAAGTTTCTGAAGTTTAAACATCGCTTCCCAATCGCCTTCACTTTGGGCTTTACGTAAAAGAGCTCTTCTTTCATCATACTGAGCTGCAAGTTTTGCTCTCTTGCGCTCTTTAGCTTTCATTGATTCTTTAGCCATAATCTACTGTATTATTTTTTTTTGAATGGAAAACCAAATTCCTCTAACAAAGCTTTACCTTCCTCAGTTGAATTTGCAGATGTTACAATTGTAATATCCATCCCTAAAATCTTTTTTACTTTATCAATATCAAGTTCTGGGAAAATAATATTTTCCTTAACTCCAATTGTGAAGTTCCCTCTACCATCTCCATTAGCCTTAACACCTCTAAAATCTCTAGTTCTAGGAAGAGCAACTGCAATAAGTCTATCTAAAAACTCATACATTTTTTCTCTTCTAAGAGTTACTTTAGTTCCAATTGGCATTCCTTTTCTTAATTTAAAATTAGAAACATCTTTTTTAGATTTAATAATTAATGCCTTTTGACCTGCAATTGCAGAAAGATCTTGAATTGCATTTTCAATTAACTTTTTATCTGTAACCGCTTCTCCTACACCTTGGCTGATAACAATTTTTTCAACCTGAGGAACTTGCATTACCGATTTGTAATTGAATTTCTCTTTTAAAGCAGGAACAATCTCGTTCTTGTACTTATCTTGTAATCTAGGTGAATAACTCATAATTATATTTCCTCTCCTGTTTTTTTTGCAAATCTAACCAACTTGTTATTTTCTCCAATTTTTCTACCAACTTTAGTGGTTTCTCCATTGTGAACTAACATAACATTAGAAACGTGAATACTTCTATCCTTATCCACTATTCCACCATCAGGATTAGATTTATCTGATTGAGGTTTAACATGTTTTTTGTTAACTACAGAAAGACCTTCTACAAAAACTCTTTCTTTTTTATAATCAACATCCAGAATAACACCTTCTTGTCCTAAAGCTGCTCCAGCAATAACCTTTACAGTGTCTCCTTTTTTTATTTTTAATTTCTTTTGCATAACTATAATTCTTTAAAGAACCTCAGGGGCTAATGATACAATCTTCATAAACTGCTTTTCCCTTAATTCTCTAGCAACTGGGCCAAAAATTCTTGTTCCTCTCATTTCACCAGTTTGATTTAAAAGAACAACAGCGTTATTATCAAATCTGATATATGAACCATCAGTTCTTCTCACTTCTTTTTTAGTTCTAACTACTACAGCTCTAGAAACTTGACCTTTTTTCACGTTTCCAGATGGAACAGCATCTTTAACACTCACTACAACTTCATCTCCTATAGAAGCGTATCTTCTTTTTGTTCCACCTAGCACTCTTATAACAAGAACCTCTTTGGCTCCGCTATTATCAGCTACTAGTAGTCTACTTTCCTGTTGTACCATTGTTTATATTATTTAGCTCTTTCGAGTATTTCAACTAATCTCCAATTTTTTCTTTTGCTCAATGGACGCGTCTCCATAATTTTAACAGTGTCTCCTTGATTGCATTCGTTTTTTTCATCGTGGGCAACAAAAGAAGAACTCTTTTTAACGAATTTTCCATACTTAGCATGTTTTACTCTTCTTTCAACCATAACAACAATAGATTTATCCATTTTTGAACTGGTAACAGTGCCGACTCTTTCTTTTCTTAAGTTTCTCATTTTGATTCTAACTTATTAGGCTTGTAATTCTCTTTTTTTTAACTCAGTTTGAATTCTTGCAACATTTCTTCTAACTGTTCTTATCTCTAATGGATTTTCAATTTCAGCAGTTCGATGATTCATTTTCATCTTATCAAGTGCTCCTTGAGTATTACTAAGAAGTTCTTTTAATTCTTCAATAGTTAATCCGTTTAGTTTTATATTAAATTCTTTCTTTTTCACTTTAAAAATCTTTTCTATTGTTCATAATCATTTCTAAGAACAAATTTTGTTTTTAGAGGTAATTTCTGGGATGCTAATCTCATAGCTTCTTTAGCAACATCATAAGGAACACCATCAGCTTCAAATAATACTCTACCAGGTCTTATTACAGCAACCCAATGATCTAAAGCTCCTTTTCCTTTACCCATTCTTACTTCTGCTGGTTTTGAAGTCATTGGTTTGTCTGGAAAAATTCTAATCCATACTTTCCCTTCCCTTTTCATATAACGAGTAACAGCAATACGCGCAGCTTCAATCTGTCTAGAAGTTATGAAACCTTCATCAAGAGATTTTATTCCAAAAGAACCAAAAGCAATTTGATGTCCTCTTTGGGCATTACCTTTTATCTTACCTTTTTGCTGTTTTCTATGTTTCGTCTTTTTTGGCTGTAACATGATTATCTAATATTATAGTAATTATCTTTTTCTTTTATCAGTATTTGATTTTCTCTTACCCATTCCTATGTTTGGAGATAAATCTCTTTTACCAAAAACCTCTCCCTTACAAATCCAAACTTTAATTCCAATAAGACCATAAGTTGTTTGAGCTTCAGAAACAGTATAATCGATATCAGCTCTAAAGGTATGTAATGGAATTCTGCCATCTTTATACATTTCACTTCTTGCCATTTCAGCACCATTTAATCTTCCAGAAATTTTCACTTTGATTCCTTCAGCACCCATTCTCATAGTTGATGCAATAGCCATTTTAATAGCTCTTCTAAAAGAAATTCTAGCTTCAATTTGTCTAGCAATACTATCCCCAACTAATTTAGCATCTAGCTCAGGTCTTTTAATTTCGAAAATATTTATTTGAACCTCTTTAGAAGTTAGTTTCTTAAGTTCTTCTTTAAGTTTATCAACCTCTGAACCAGCTTTTCCAATTATTACTCCTGGTCTAGCAGTATTAATAGTAATGGTAATCAACTTAAGTGTTCTTTCAATTACAATTTTAGATACACTAGCTTTTCTTAAACGAGCATTCAAATACTTTCTGATTTTGTCGTCTTCAACTAATTTCAATGAATAGTCTTTACCACCATACCAGTTAGAATCCCAACCTTTAATGAATCCCAGTCTATTTCCTATCGGGTTTGTCTTTTGTCCCATACTTTTTACTTATTAGGCTTTATCAATTATTAGTGTTACGTGATTAGAACGTTTTCTAATTCTATGTGCTCTACCTTGTGGAGCAGGTTGAATTCTTTTTAACATTCTTGCGCTATCGACATTTATACTCTTAACGAATAATTTTGCCTCAGAAGGATCTTCGCCTTCATTTTTTTGTTCCCAATTATTTATGGCAGATAACAACAATTTTTCAATGTTTCTAGATGCATGCTTAGGATTAAATTTTAAAATATTTAATGCCTTATATACATCTTCTCCTCTTACCAAATCAGCAACCAATCTCATCTTCCTTGGAGAAGTTGGGCAATTGTTAAGTTTAGCAACTACCTGAGTCTTTTTTGCTTCTTTAATTTTTTCTGAACTATTTCTTTTTCTTGCTCCCATAGCTTATAGTTTTTTTAAGCTTTATTTCTTTTTACCTCCGTGGCCTCTAAAGTTTCTCGTTGGAGAAAATTCTCCCAATTTATGACCTACCATATTTTCTGTTATAAACACTGGAATAAATTTCATTCCGTTGTAAACAGCTATTGTTAGGTTTACAAAATCAGGAGTAATTGTAGAAGCTCTAGACCAAGTCTTAATGACAGTCTTTTTACTTGACTGCTGTGCTTCTTCAACTCTTTTCATTAGCTTGTAATGAATAAACGGTGGTTTTTTTAACGATCTTGACATTTTAATTCAATTATTTCTTTCTTCTATCAATAATAAACTTGTTAGAAGCTTTTGTTTTACTTCTAGTTTTAAACCCTTTTGCTGGTAATCCCTTTCTAGATCTTGGATGCCCACCTGAAGATTTTCCTTCACCTCCACCCATTGGATGATCTACAGGATTCATTACAACACCTCTAACTCTAGGTCTTCTACCTAACCATCTTTTTCTTCCTGCTTTACCAGAAACAACTAAACTGTTTTCGGAATTTGAAACTGAACCTATAGTAGCAAGACAAGTAATTAAAATCATTCTAATTTCACCAGATGGCATTTTGATTATAGCATACTTTCCATCCCTAGCGTTTAATTGAGCAAAAGATCCAGCACTTCTTGAAATAGCACCTCCTTTACCAGGTGTTATTTCAATGTTATGAATAATAGTACCTAGTGGGATATTTTTCAAATACATAGCATTTCCGACTTCAGGTGTTGCCTGATCACCTGAAATTACCGTTTGACCAACAGTCAAGCCTTCAGGTGCAAGAATATATTTTTTTTCACCATCAGCATAAACCAATAATGCAATTCTAGCAGATCTATTAGGGTCATACTCAATAGTAGATACTTTAGCTGGAATATTATGTTTGTTCCTTTTAAAGTCTATTACTCTATATTTTCTTTTATGACCGCCTCCAATATATCTCATAGTCATTTTACCAGAATTATTTCTACCACCACTTTTTGAACCACCTTTTGTAAGCGATTTTTCTGGTTTAGAAACAGTTACCTCAGTAAAGTCATTAATGACTTTATGTCTTTGGCCTGGTGTTGTCGGTTTAAATTTTCTTAAGCCCATTTTTATTGAGTTCTAATTAAATATTTTCGTATAAATCAATAGTATCTCCTTCATCAAGAGTTACAATTGCTTTTTTAATTAATTTTGTTCTTTGAAATGATAAACCTCTATTGGTTTGCTTCATTTTCTTCTTTCCACCACCATGTCTACTAGTGTTTACAGCCTTAACGCTTACACCATATGCATTTTCAACAGCATTTTTAATCTGAATTTTATTGGCATCTGTTGCTACAACGAAAGCATATCTATTTAAACTTTCACCTAGTTCAGCCATTTTCTCAGTAAGTATCGGTTTTAAAATAATATTCTCCATGGTTTAACTGTTAAAATGATTATCTATTTGATCGACTGCCTTTTCTGAAATAACAAGTTTTCCAGAATTTAATATATCATAGGTATTAAGTTTATCTGCAGTAATAACCTTAGTATTTTTTATATTTCTAGAAGAAAGCAAGGTATTATGATCGTTATTAGTTGTAACGAATAAAGTTTTTGAATCTTCAACATTTAAATTTTTCAATACAGCAACAAAATCTTTTGTTTTTGGAGACTTAAAAGTTAAGTCTTCAAGAATTAAAATATTAGATTCCTGAGCCTTGTAAGTAAGAGCTGATTTTCTAGCTAATGATTTAACTTTTTTATTAAGTTTAAAACCATATAATCTAGGTCTAGGTCCAAACACTCTACCTCCACCTCTAAACAAAGGGTTTTTAATTGATCCTGCTCTAGCAGTTCCAGTTCCCTTTTGTTTTTTAATCTTTCTTGTGCTTCCTTTAATTTCCCCTCTTTCTCTTGATTGATGAGTACCTTGTCTTTGATTTGCTAAATATTGTTTAACATCAAGATAAATAGCATGATCGTTAGGTTCAATACCAAATACACCTTTATTCAGTTTAACCTTTTTAGTGGTTTCTTTACCCTGTTTATTGACTACTTTTATTTCCATTATTTCTCAACAATTAGATAAGACCCCTTCGAACCAGGAACAGATCCTTTTACAATTAAAATATTCTTTTCAGGAATTACCTTAAGAACTTGTAAATTAATAGACTTAACTCTATCACCACCTGTTCTACCTCCCATTTTCATTCCTTTAAAAACTCTAGCTGGATATGATGCTGCACCAATAGACCCAGGAGCTCTCATTCTGTTATGTTGACCATGAGTAGCTTGACCAACTCCGCCAAAACCATGTCTTTTAACAACACCTTGAAAACCTTTTCCTTTAGAAGTTCCAACAACGTCCACAAATTCTCCTTCTGCAAATTGATCTACAGTAATAGAATCTCCTAGACTAACTTCATTAAAGTTTTTGAATTCAACAATTTTTCTTTTTGGAGTTGTCTTTGCTTTAGCAAAGTGTCCCATCATTGCATTAGAAGTGTTTTTTTCCTTCTTATCTTCAAATCCAAGTTGAACAGATTCGTAACCATCTGTTTGTTGCGTTTTAATCTGAGTGACCACACATGGTCCTGCTTCGATAATCGTGCATGGAGAATTTTTTCCATCGGCACTAAAAACGCTAGTCATCCCTATTTTTTTTCCTATGATACCAGCCATAATTCTATGTTATAATTTTATACTTTTATCTCTACATCTACACCGCTAGGTAATTCTAATTTCATTAATGCATCTATAGTCTTAGATGAAGAACTATAAATATCCATAAGCCTTTTGTAAGCACAAAGTTGGAATTGCTCTCTTGCTTTTTTATTTACATGAGGAGAACGCAATACCGTATATATTCTTTTATGAGTAGGTAATGGAATTGGTCCACTAACAACCGCACCTGTTGTTTTTACAGTTTTAACAATCTTCTCAGCAGACTTATCTACCAAATTGTGATCGTATGATTTTAATTTTATTCTAATTTTTTGACTCATCAGTTAAATAAATTATTATGCAGTTACTACTCCTTTTGCTTTAGCAATTACTTCCTCAGAAATGTTCTTTGGAGCATCACTGTAATGTGAGAATTCCATACTTGATGTAGCTCTTCCAGATGTAATTGTTCTTAATTGTGTTACGTATCCAAACATTTCAGATAATGGAACTTTAGCTTTTACCACTTTTGATCCAGCTTTATCATCCATGCCTTCAATCAATCCTCTTCTTCTGTTTAAATCTCCTACAACATCACCCATGTTTTCTTCAGGCGTAACCACTTCAATTTTCATCATTGGTTCTAAAATAACAGGAGAACATTTTGGCAATGCCTCTCTATAAGCCATTTTAGCACACAATTCGAAAGAAAGCGCATCTGAATCGACAGCATGAAAAGAACCATCTTTAAGAGTAACTTTCATATTATCAATTGGATAACCTGCAAGAACACCATTATTCATTGCATCTTTAAACCCTTTTTCTACAGATGGAATGTATTCCTTTGGAATATTTCCTCCTTTAATTAAGTTTTCAAAAATCAAACCTGGCTTCTCAGCATCACCAGGTTCAATGGTAAATACAATATCAGCAAATTTACCTCTACCACCAGATTGTTTCTTGTAAACTTCCCTATGGTCAGTAGAAGCTGAAATAGCTTCTTTGTAAGCAACTTGTGGAGCACCTTGATTGCACTCTACTTTAAATTCTCTTTTAAGTCTATCAATGATGATATCTAAGTGAAGCTCTCCCATTCCAGAAATAATAGTTTGACCCGAATCTTCATCTGTTTTAACTCTAAATGTTGGATCTTCTTCAGAAAGTTTAGACAATGCCATTCCTAATTTATCAACATCAGCTTGAGTTTTAGGCTCAATAGCTAAACCAATTACAGGATCTGGGAAATCCATAGATTCTAAAACAATGTGTTTTTTCTCATCACAAAGTGTATCTCCAGTTTTAATATCTTTAAAACCAACTAATGCTCCGATATCTCCAGCATCTAAAGATTTAATCTGATTTTGCTTATTAGCATGCATTTGGAAAATTCTTGAAATCCTTTCTTTCTTGCTAGTTCTTGGATTATATACATATGAACCAGAATCTAACTTTCCTGAGTAAGCTCTAGTAAAACAAAGTCTTCCAACAAAAGGGTCAGTAGCTATTTTAAATGCTAATGAACTAAATGGCTCATTAATAGATGGCTGTCTAGAAATCTCTTCTCCAGAATCAGGGTCTGTACCAGTAATAGCTTCAATATCAAGAGGAGACGGTAAAATTTCCATTACCATATCAAGCATAGCTTGAACACCTTTATTCTTGAATGCTGATCCACACATCATTGGAACTACTTTACCAGATATTGTTGCCTCTCTCAAAGCATCGAGAATTTCTCTTTCAGTTAAAGAATTCTCATCCTCAAAATATTTTTCTAATAAGTTATCATCAAATTCTGCAACAGCTTCTAAAAGTTCACCTCTCAGAGCTCTTGCTTCATCAATTACATCTTCAGGAATCTCTATTTCTTTAAAAGTCATCCCTTGATCTTCTTCATTCCAAACAATTCCTTTAAAATTAATTAAATCAACAACCCCTTTAAAATCATCTTCTGCACCAATGTTAATTTGTAATGGTAAAGCATGACTTCCAAGCATTTCTTTAACTTGCTTACAAACGTTTATAAAATCTGCACCTTGTCGATCCATTTTATTAACAAACCCAATTCTTGGGACATTGTAATTATTTGCTAATCTCCAGTTTGTTTCAGATTGTGGCTCAACACCATCAACTGCACTAAATAAAAACACTAAGCCATCTAAAACACGTAATGATCTATTAACTTCAACAGTAAAATCTACGTGACCAGGTGTGTCAATAATATTTACGTGATAATCTTGGTTTCTGTAATTCCAGTTTAAAGTTGTAGCAGCTGAAGTAATAGTAATACCTCTTTCTTGCTCTTGCTCCATCCAATCCATAGTAGCAGCTCCATCATGAACCTCACCAATTTTATGACTTACACCTCCATAATATAAAATTCTTTCAGTAGTAGTGGTTTTTCCAGCATCAATATGAGCTGCAATTCCAATGTTTCTAGTATATTTTAAATCTCTAGCCATTTTTATCTAAAATCTAAAGTGTGAAAATGCTTTATTTGCCTCAGCCATTCTATGAGTATCTTCTTTCTTCTTAAAAGCTGCTCCTTCTTCTTTAAAAGCTGCAACAATTTCAGCTGCTAACTTTTCACTCATTGTTTTTTCATTTCTTTTTTGAGAAAAACTAATTAACCATTTAATAGCTAATGAACGTTTTCTACTATCCCTTACAGGAGTTGGAATTTGAAAAGTTGCACCACCAACTCTTCTACTCTTAACTTCAACTGCAGGAGTAATGTTTTCAACAGCTTTTTTCCAAACCTCTAAACCATTTTCAGAAGTTTTTTCACTAACTATATCAATACAATCATAAAAAATATTAAATGCAATATTTTTCTTTCCATCAATCATAAGACTGTTAACAAACTTTGTTACCTCAGTATCCTTAAATTTAGGATCAGGTAAAATAATGTGTTTTTTTGCGGTTCTTCTTCTCATTTTAAAAACGTATTATTTCTTCTTTGGCCTTTTAGTTCCATATTTTGATCTTCTTTGACTTCTTCCTTCAACACCTGCAGTATCAAGAGCACCTCTTACAATGTGGTATCTAACACCAGGTAAATCTTTAACTCTACCACCTCTTACAAGAACAATACTGTGTTCCTGTAAGTTATGTCCTTCTCCTCCAATATAGGCGTTTACTTCTTTACCATTTGTTAACCTAACCCTAGCTACTTTTCTCATAGCTGAATTTGGTTTCTTTGGTGTTGTAGTGTAAACACGAACACACACTCCTCTACGTTGAGGGCAAGACCCTAAAGCTATTGATTTACTAACTTTAGTTTTTGACTGTCTTCCTTTCCTTACTAACTGCTGAATAGTTGGCATACTATAATATCTATTTGTTATTTTTTCGGTTTGCAAAGGTAGAATAATATCTACAATATCCAATATGACACATGTTTTTTTTTACCTAACCCCAACAGAGGTAAAATAAATTATTTTAAAATAATTGTAAAATTGATTCTTAAAAGTGAAGAAATTTTCACCAATAAATTGTTAACATCAAAACAATAAAAATTAGTGATTATAATTTCTATTTTTGACCAATGGATGTATTTGAAGGATTAAACAGTGCACAGATTGATGCAGTTAAAGTTATTGATGGACCTATGATGATTATTGCTGGAGCTGGTTCTGGCAAAACAAAAGTTCTCACGCATAGAACAGCTAATTTAATAAATAATGGCGTTGACCCTTTTAATATTTTAGCCCTTACTTTTACCAATAAAGCTGCTAAAGAAATGAAACATAGAATTTCATCTATGGTAGGAGAAAATGAGGCAAGAAACATATGGATGGGCACATTTCACTCAATTTTCGCTAAAATTCTAAGGTTTGAACATCAAAAAATTGGATACCCCTCAAATTTCACCATCTATGATACTCAGGATTCTAAAAGCGTTATAAAATCGATTATTAAAGAAAAAAAACTTGATGACAAACTATATAAACCAGGGATTGTATATAACAGAATCTCTGCGGCAAAGAACAGTTTAATTTCTGCTAAGAATTATATCGAAAGTAATGAAATTAAATCTTCAGACAGATCAACAGGGAGACCATTTATTGGGGAAATATATTTAAGTTATCAAAACAAATGCTTTCGTTCTGGAGCCATGGATTTTGATGATTTATTGTTTAAAACAAATGTACTTTTACAACAATACCCAGAAGTTCTATATAAGTACCAAGAAAAATTTAAATACATCCTTGTTGACGAATATCAAGATACAAATCATGCTCAATATCTAATTGTAAAATCATTAGCTGCTAGGTTTGAAAACATATGTGTTGTTGGAGACGATGCTCAATCCATTTATTCCTTTAGGGGAGCAAACATCCAAAACATTCTAAATTTTAGAAAAGATTATCCAGATTATAAACTGTTTAAATTAGAACAAAATTATAGATCTACAAAAACTATTGTTAATGCTGCAAACAGCATAATTAAATTAAATAAGGATCAGATTAAAAAAAAGGTTTGGACTTCAAATATTGATGGGGAAAAAATAAAAATATTAAAAGCTTATTCTGATAATGAAGAAGGTAAAATTATTGCAAATCACATATTTGAAGAAGCAAATAATCAAAAAACAGCATTTTATAATTTTGCTATTTTATATAGAACCAATGCGCAATCTCGCTCATTTGAAGAATCTTTAAGAAAACTAAATATTCCTTATAAAATTTTTGGAGGCCTTTCTTTTTATCAAAGAAAAGAAATTAAAGACCTCCTAGCTTATTTTAGGCTTTCTGCAAATTTAAAAGATGAAGAATCTTTAAAAAGAATCATTAATTACCCAAAAAGAGGAATAGGGTTAACAACTCTTAATAAAGCATTAATATGCGCCAACCATAACAATGTTTCAATATGGGATGTACTTGTAAATCCAAATAAATTCGGATTTATTTTAAATGGCGCTACAAAAGCCAAAATTGAAAGTTTCATAACTATGATTAAGCACTTTAATTCAATAATAAATAAAGATGAAGCTTATAATGTGGCTTTAGAAATAGCAAAACAATCTGAAATAATAAAAAACTTAAGCACTGATAAAACTCCTGAAGGCATTGTTCGCTTTGAAAACATTCAAGAACTTCTAAATGGTATACAAGAATTTAGCAAATCTAATGAACAAGAAGATAAAATAACATTAGCAGATTTTATGTTAGATGTTGCCTTATTAACTGATGCTGATAATGAAAACGAAGAAGACAACAATAAAGTTTCAATGATGACCATTCACGCTTCAAAGGGCTTAGAATTTCAATATATATATATTGTTGGACTAGAAGAGAATTTATTCCCTTCTCAACTTTCTTTAAATTCAAGAAATGATCTTGAAGAAGAAAGAAGGTTGTTTTATGTAGCATTAACCAGAGCAAAAAACAAAGCTACTCTATCTTATTCTGCAAGCAGATTTAAATGGGGAAACTTCATAAACTGTGAACCTAGTAGGTTTATTGAAGAACTTGACCCAGCATTTGTAATAGAATCTTATTCAAAAAACACTTTCGAGCAAAAAAAAGTAAAACAAGAATCATTAAGTTCCAGTAAAAATATTTTCATTAAACCCCAAAGAAATTTAAAACGAATAAAAAAAACTACATCATCAATACCAATAGATTCATCTGAAATGAGCAAAATAAAAATAGGATCTGAAGTATTACACGAAAGATTTGGAAAAGGAAAAATTATTGAAATACAAGGTACTTTTCCAAATACAAAAGCAACTGTATTTTTCCCTTCATCCGGTCAAAAACAGTTGTTATTAAAATTTGCTAAACTTCAATTAATAAAAAATTAATTGTAAGAAAACATATTATTACTACTTTTGGAACTCTAATTTACATTCAAATAGAATATGACAACATCCTTAGAATTGGCCTATAATACAGACCAATTGCCCTTAACAATTCCTGAATATGGAAGGAATGTTTATCAAATGATTAAACACGCTATAACAATTGAAGACAAAAAAGAAAGAACAAAATGTGCTGAAACAATTGTTAAAGTAATGGCTTTAATTAACCCTTCTCAAAAAGATAAAGATGATTATAAACAAAGGCTTTGGGCTCATTTATATATAATTTCTGAATTTAAACTTGATGTTGAGTGTCCTTATGAAACGCCTAAAGAAGAAACTTACTCTTCAAAACCTGAAGATGTCCCTTACCCTAAAAACGACATTAGGTTTGGTCATTACGGAAAAATTATGGAAGACATGGTGAAAGCAGCAACCATATATCCTGAAGGTGAAGAAAAAAAGAAACTAATTAAACACATAGCTAACCTTCTCAAAACATCATATTTACAATGGAATAGAGATTCTGTAAATGATGATTTAATAATTAAGCAATTAGGACAACTATCTGATGGCAAACTTACTATTGATGCTTCTGAACTTAGAGAAACTGCTGATATATTAAAGCATTACAAGAAAAAACGGAATATTTCAAAAAATTATAGCAAAAACAAAAACAGAAGAAAATATAATGGGAGCTTTTGAAATTATTGGGGGAAAAAAATTAAGTGGAGAAATAACGCCTCAGGGAGCAAAAAACGAAGCCCTTCAAGTTATCAATGCAGTTTTATTAACTAAAGAAGAGGTTATTATTAATAACATTCCAGATATTATTGATGTCAATAAACTTATTGACCTTTTAAAAACACTTGGTGTTAAAATAAAAAAATTAAGTTCAGGTTCGTATAGTTTTAAAGCTGATGAAATTGATGTAGATTTTATGACATCAGATGAATTTAAAAAGAAAGGGGCTAGCCTTCGGGGATCAATAATGGTAGTTGGCCCTCTATTAGCAAGGTTTGGAAAAGGATACATTCCTAAGCCGGGTGGTGACAAAATTGGCAGAAGAAGACTCGACACTCATTTTATAGGATTTCAAAAATTAGGTGCTGAATTTGAATATAACAAAGACACTAATTTTTATAAAGCACATTCTCCTAATGGGTTAAAGGGGACATATATGCTTCTTGATGAAGCATCTGTAACAGGAACTGCTAACATAATAATGGCTTCAGTTATGGCAAAAGGCAAAACAACCATCTATAATGCTGCATGTGAACCTTACATTCAACAATTATGCGAAATGCTAAATAGTATGGGTGCAAAAATATCAGGAATTGGTTCAAACAAAATTTATATTGAAGGAGTTGAAGAGCTAAATGGATGTAACCATACTATTTTACCTGACATGATTGAAATTGGAAGTTTTATTGGGTTAGCAGCAATGACTCAATCAGAAATCACCATTAAAAATGTTGCCTATGATAAACTTGGTGTTATTCCAGAAGTATTTAAAAAATTAGGAATTAAATTAGAAAGAAGAAATGACGACATTTATATTCCATCACAAGAATATTATGAAATAGAATCCTTCATTGATGGGTCTATAATGACCATTTCAGATGCTCCATGGCCTGGTTTTACTCCAGATTTATTAAGCATAATTTTAGTTACTGCAACCCAAGCAAGAGGCAGTGTTTTGATTCACCAAAAAATGTTTGAAAGCAGATTGTTTTTTGTAGATAAATTAATTGACATGGGTGCTCAAATCATATTATGTGACCCACACAGAGCTACTGTTATTGGATTAGAGCGAAAAACATCTTTAAGAGGAATTACAATGACATCTCCAGATATTAGAGCAGGTGTATCGCTTCTTATTGCAGCACTTTCAGCAGAAGGTAAAAGTACGGTACTTAATATTGAGCAAATTGACAGGGGATACGAAAATATTGAACAAAGGCTATTAAATCTTGGAGCTCAGATTAAAAGAGTAAATTGATTTGGAATAATCTTTGATACTATTCTAAAATAACAAAAACAAATGAAAACAATTTTTTTTGCAATAACTATATTCATTGGCAACATCACAAATAATACTTATCAACTTGAAAAACAAATTCAAGAAACAATAGGTTTAGAAATTGGGAATAAAGCTCCTGAACTTAGTTTCAAAAATCCAAAAGGTAAAATCATTAAGTTATCATCTCTTAGGGGTAACATTGTCCTTATTGATTTTTGGGCATCATGGTGTGGCCCATGCAGAAGAGAAAACCCAAATGTTGTAACAGCCTATAATAAATACACAAAAAGTAAATTTAAAAACGCAAATGGATTTAAAATATATAGCATTTCACTTGATAAAAATAAAGCTGCTTGGGAAAATGCTATCAGACAAGATAATCTTTCTTGGGGAGAACATGTTTGTGATTTCAAAGGTTGGCAAAGTGAGGCAGCAATAAAATACAGTATTCAACAAATACCATCAAATTATATCATAGACGCTAATGGTATTATAATTGCCAAAAATGTTAAAGGAGATTTACTTCATCAAGAACTGGACAAATTAGTCAAATCATTATAAAAACCTGACAAATAAAGCGTTATTAATGTCAGTAATGACTAATCTATAATGACACTTTGTCTTATTTATCATTTGGTTCATCTTTTGATATGTTTTATTGTCGTTAAATAACTTATTAATGAAAAAGAATAAAATGAATTCTAAAAAAACTGAAGATTCAGTTATTGACAAAGAACAAGTGGATGTCGAAAATAGCCCAGAAAAGAAATCAGAAGCTTCAAATGCAGAGACTGAAAAAACAGAAGAACAAGAGGATTTCAAAGAAAAATTCATTCGACTTTATTCTGAATATGAAAATTACAGGAAAAGAACTGCAAAAGAAAAAATTGATATATTATCTAATGCTAGTGAAAAAGTAATTACTGACCTTCTTCCAATTTTGGATGATTTTGAAAGAGCAATATCTAACAATGATAAAATTGAGGATATTGAAGCGGTTAAGGAAGGATTTGGTTTAATTCACAACAAGTTATATAAAACTCTAACATCTAAAGGATTAAAACCGATGGATTCAAAGAAGAAAGATTTTGATTTAGATCTACACGAAGCCATCACAAAAATACCTGCTCCTAAAA
The DNA here is from genome assembly GCA_002723085.1 of Crocinitomicaceae bacterium. Lineage (GTDB taxonomy): Bacteria > Bacteroidota > Bacteroidia > Flavobacteriales_D > Parvicellaceae. The sequence goes on from PBNK01000032.1 coordinate 20,535, forward strand.
AATCATTAAAAGGAAAAGTTGTAGATGTCGTTGAAAAAGGTTATCTGATAAATGATAAGGTCATTAGATTTGCTAAAGTAGTAGTTGGAGAGTAGGCATTTAAAAAAACAACAATGAGCAAAAAAGATTATTACGAAGTTTTAAATGTATCTAAAAATGCTAGTGAAGCTGATATTAAAAAAGCTTATAGAAAATTAGCTATTAAATATCACCCAGATAAAAATCCTGGTAATAAAGATGCTGAATCTAAATTTAAAGAAGCTGCTGAGGCTTATGAAATTTTAAGTAATGCTCAAAAAAGACAACAATATGATCAATTTGGTCATGACGCGTTTAATGGCCAAGGATTTGGTGGTGGTGGCGGTATGTCAATGGATGATATATTTAGTCACTTCGGTGATATTTTTGGCTCATCATTTGGTGGAGGATTTGGAAGAGGAGGAGGAAATAGAGTTAGAAAAGGATCTAATTTAAGAGTAAAAATCAAACTGACTTTAGAAGACATAGTTAATGGTGTAGAAAAGAAAATAAAAGTTAACAAATTAGTCGCTGCTGAAGGTGTTGAATTTACTGATTGTGGAAGTTGCAAAGGTACAGGACAAGTTACAAGAGTAACCAATACTATTCTTGGCGCTATGCAAACCTCATCAACATGTCCAAACTGTAAAGGTTCTGGTCAAATAATAAGCAAAAGGCCAAACGGAGTAGATGCAAGTGGGCTTGAAAAAAAAGAAACTGTTATTAAAATTGATATCCCTGCTGGGGTTGAAGGGGGAATGCAATTAAATGTTCAAGGAAAAGGAAATGATGCTCCAGGAGGAGGAATTAGTGGTGACTTAATTGTTCTAATTGAAGAGGTTGAACATGAGCATTTAATAAGAAATGGGAACGATTTATACTATCAACTTCCCATTAGTTTTATGGATGCAACTATTGGAATTAACATAGAAATACCTATGGTTTCTGGTAAAGCTAAAATTAAAATACCACCAGGAACTCAAAGCGGAAAAAACTTAAGACTTAGAGGAAAAGGAGTTCCTGATATAAACGGATATGGGAAAGGAGACATGATTATTAATGTCCAAATTTGGACTCCACAAAAATTATCAAAAGAAGAAAAAGATATTTTGCTAAAATTAAATGAAAGTGATAACTTCAAACCAAAAGAAAATAAATCAAATAGCTTTTTTGATCGCGTAAAAAATCACTTTAATTAAGACAGTATAATAGTTAATGCCTAGAAAAAACATTATTGAGCTAAATGGAGTTAATAAATCCTATCAAAATTTTAAAGCTCTAAATAATTTAAACCTTAAAATTCCAAAAGGCAAAATTTTTGGTCTACTTGGTCCTAATGGCGCAGGAAAAACTACCTTGATAAGGATTCTTAATCAAATCCTTATTCCTGACTCTGGTGAAGTATTGTTTAATGGTGAAAAATTAAATCAAAAAAACATAATTAACATTGGATATCTACCTGAAGAAAGAGGTTTATATCGTAAAATGAAAATTGGAAATCAAGCAATGTACCTTGCTCAACTTAAAGGTCTATCTAAAAAAGAAGCCAAAGATCGATTAGATTATTGGTTTGATAAATTTGAAATTTCAAATTGGTGGAATAAAAAAATTGAAGATCTTTCAAAAGGGATGGCACAAAAAATTCAATTTATTGTAACAATTCTTCACGATCCAGATTTATTAATTTTAGACGAGCCATTTAGCGGACTTGACCCTGTAAATAGCAAGCTTATTAAAAAAGAAATCCAAGAATTAAAAAAGAAAAAAACTACTATAATTCTAAGCACCCATGACATGAATTCTGTTGAAGAAATATGTGATGAAGCTGCTATTATTCATAATTCAAATAAAATTCTTCAAGGGAAAGTTTCAGATTTAAAAGATCAGTTTCAAACTAACCAATGGAAAATTAGCTACAAAGGAAGTAACATGGCTTTTACAAATGCAATTTGGGGAGGTTGGAAATTAATAAGCCATGAAACAATCAATGATATTAATACTGCTATTATCGAGTTAAATGAAAAACTATCTATGAATGATTTTCTTAAAGGAATTATTGAAAAAATCAGCATTATTGAAGTCAAAAAAAACACACCTTCAATGCAAGATGTCTTTTTAAAAGCTACTACAAATGAGTAAAATTGGCTTAATTATTAAAAGAGAGTACTCTACAAGAGTTAAAAAAAAGTCATTTATTATAATGAGTATTTTAGGCCCTTTATTAATTGTGGGGTTTTTAGCATTTACCGTATATCTAAACAAAAAAGACAGCAATAGTTATAAAATTTTAATGGTTGATGATGCTCATATTCTTAATGGGAAAATAAGAAATAACAGCAAAGAAAAATATGAACTTTTTTGGGCACCCGAAGATAAATCTTATGAAGAAGCACAAGAAATATTAAAAAAAGATAAAAGTTTTGACATTCTTCTTTATATCCCTAGTAATATAACCTATTCTAAAACAGCAAAATGCTTATATAAAAGCATTCCTTCAACTGCAGCTCAAAAACATTTGACTAGCATTATAAATGAAGCTATTGAGCTTTATAAAATTGAAATAAATGAGATTGATGAAGAAGCTTATAGATCAATAAAAACAAAAATAAATTTAGATGTTATTGATATTGGAAATGCTGAAAATAAAAACATTCAAAGAAAAGCATATGTAGGTTATGTTTTTGCTTTCCTTATCTACATTTTTATTTTTATGTATGCTGTACAGGTAATGAAAGGAGTTATTGAAGAGAAAACAAATCGAATTGTTGAAGTTATAATATCATCTGTAAAATCTTTCCATCTTATGATGGGGAAAATAATTGGAATTGGCCTTGTTGGGTTTACACAATTTATAATTTGGATTACTGTAATAACTTTTCTATCTATTTCAATATTATTATCAACCTCCACTGAAAAAAATTCTTTAAATAGTGACGTAATTCAAGAAAACGTAATTACTGGCACCAATCCAGTATTAGCGAACAGTAATGAAAAAATAGATCAGATTTCACAATTTTTATTATACGAAATAGATTGGTCAAACATGTTTATATTTTTTGCTATATATTTTATTGGAGGATACCTTATATATGGCAGTTTAATGGCTGCAATTGGTTCCGCTGTAAATGAAGAAACTGACACTCAACAATTCATGATACCTTTAACAATACCATTAATTTTTTCACTTACAATGATTCCTCATGTAATTGACAACCCATCGTCAAGCACTGCATTTTGGCTAAGTGAAATTCCATTTACTTCCCCTTTAATTATGATGGTTAGAATCGCTATGGGCATAGGAGAAGGTGGTGTAGAATTATGGGAGATAATTTTAAGTATATTTTTATTATTTACAACCTTTGTTTTTTGCACATGGATATCAGGAAAAATTTACAAAACTGGAATATTACTATATGGTAAAAAACCAAGTTATAGAGATATTTACAAATGGATTAAATCATGAAACGTATATTAATTATTGATGATGAAAAAGCAATCAGAAACACTCTTAAGGAAATCCTTGAGTTTGAAGACTATAATATAGAAACTGCTGAAAATGGATATGTTGGGTTAGATTTTGTTGATCAAAAACCTTATGATTTAATTTTTTGTGATATTAAAATGCCTAAAATGGACGGCTTAGAATTTTTAGATTTTTTACAAAAAAAGAATTCAGAAATTCCGGTTATAATGATTAGTGGTCATGGTAATATTGAAACAGCCGTTGAATCGTTAAAAAAAGGGGCATATGATTACATTCAAAAACCCCTAGATCTTAACAGAATATTAGTTTCTGTTAGAAATGCATTTGAAAAAGGAGATGTAATTAAAGAAAATAAAATTTTAAGGAAAAAAATTAAAACAGATAATCAAAACAAAATCATTGGAGAAAGTAAGGCTATATTAAATATCAAACAAATGATAAATAAAGTAGCTTTAACTGATGCTAGAGTTCTTATTACAGGAGAAAACGGTTCTGGGAAAGAATTGGTTGCTAAACAACTTCATGAGAAAAGCAATAGAAATAAAAACCCCTTCATTGAAGTAAATTGTGCTGCTATTCCATCAGAACTTATAGAGAGTGAACTTTTTGGACACGAAAAAGGTTCTTTTACATCTGCACATAAACAAAAGTCAGGACAATTTGAAAAAGCAAATGGAGGAACTTTATTTTTGGATGAAATTGGAGATATGAGCGCCTCTGCTCAAGCAAAAGTGTTACGTGCTCTTCAAGAAAATAAAATAATTAGAGTAGGTGGTGAAAAGCAGTTAAATGTTGATGTTAGAATTATAGCAGCAACAAACAAAGACTTAAAAAAAGAAATAGATAATGGGAATTTTCGTGAAGATTTGTTTCATCGTCTAAATGTTATTCCTATTCATGTGCCTTCTTTAAATGAAAGAAAAAATGACATTCCAATTTTAGCTGATTATTTTCTAGAATTAATATGTAAAGAACAAGGCATTTCTAAAAAGAAATTAAATTCTTCTGCGTTAGAAAAATTAAAAAAGATAAATTGGACAGGCAACATTAGAGAATTAAGAAATATTATTGAAAGGTTAATTATATTATGTGATAATGAAATCACAGCTAAAGACATTTCTTTATATTCAAATGAAAAATTAAGTAAATAATATTTTTTTTGCTTTAGGTATTACATTATCTAAACCAGATAAATCACTTCCTCCTGCAGTTGCAAAGAAAGCTTGCCCGCCTCCACCTCCTTTAATTTCTTTAGCCAATTCTCTAATTATTTTACCCGCATTCCAGTCTTTTGACTGAACTAAAGAATCATCAATCATTATGGAAATAAGAGGTTTGTTATTGGCATTACTAATCAAAACCAAAAATAAATTTGATAATTCACCTTTTAAATCAAATGCTAATTTTTTTAAAGAATCTGCATCCAAGTCTGACTTAAAACCAATAAAGTTAATATCGTTTATCAATTCAGAAGAAGAAATCAAATCTGACTTTATGCTGTTAAGTTTTTCTTTTTTATAGTTTTCAATTAATTTTAAAAATCGTTGATTTTCTTGTTGCAAATCTTGAATTGCTTTAACAACATTATTTGGATTTTTTAACAAATCAGATACTTCATCTAATATTGAAATTTTACTAGCTATATACTCATCTGCCTTTGCAGAAGATATAGCTTCAATTCTACGAATTCCTGCTGATATTGAAGATTCACTTAGTATTTTAAAATTGCCGATTTCACTAGTAGAATTAACATGAATTCCTCCACATAATTCAATAGAGTCTCCAAATTGTATGGTTCTAACTTCTTCACCATATTTTTCGCCAAATAGCATCATTGCACCAGACTCTTTAGCTTCATTTATAGGAACTTTTCTTTTTTCTAATAAAGGCAAACTTTTACGAATTTCTTCATTAACCATTCTTTCAACTTTTTCAAGTTCATCTTTTGATACTTTAGAAAAATGAGAAAAATCAAACCTTAAATATTCTGGATTTACTAAAGAACCTTTTTGCTCAACATGGTCACCTAAAACAGTTCTTAATGCTAAATGAAGAAGATGTGTAGACGTATGATTTTTAGCAGAAAGACCCCTTTTTTTAACATCCACATTGGCAATAAATTCATCTTTTAAATTTGATGGTAATTTTTCTGTTATATGAATAATTTCACCATTTTCTTTTTTAGTGTCCTTAATTAAGGTTTTATCAGATCCATTTTCAATAAAACCTACATCTCCAATTTGACCACCACCTTCAGGATAAAAAGGAGTAATATTAAATACCAATTGATATATAAATTTTCCTTTTACTTTTACTTTTCTATATTTAACAATTGACACTTTTGATAATGTTTCATCGTAACCAATAAATTCTTGTTTAGAATCTTTTACCAAAAAAGCCCAATCGCTTAACTCTTTTTCTGCATCTTTTTTAGATCTTGTTTTTTGCTCAGATAGCGCTTTTTCAAATTCTAAATCATCAACCAACAGGTTGTTCTCTTTAATTATTAGCTTCGTAAGGTCAAAAGGAAACCCATATCTATCATACAATTCAAATGCTAACTTTCCGGAAATTGATTTTATTTCATTTTCAACTGCTTCTTTACAAATTTGCTCAATTCTTTTTAATCCAATTTCAAGTGTTCTATAAAAAGAATTTTCCTCTTGGTAAACTACTTTTTTAATCAATTCTTTTTGACTATAAACCTCATCAAAAACCCCTTTAAATTCGACAGAAACATCCTCAATCAATTCATGTAAAAATGGTGATTCAATTCCTAAATATTGATAACCATACCTAACAGCTCTTCTTAATATTCTTCTAATAACATACCCAGCACCAGTATTTGAAGGCATTTGACCATCTGCAATAGAAAAACTAATAGCTCTAACATGGTCAACAATAACACGAATAGCTATATTTATTTTTTCTTGCTTCTGATTATCAGATTGAATAGAGTATTTCTTATTTGATATCTTTTCAACTCTTTGAATTAAAGAAGAAAATAAGTCAGAGTCATAATTGCTTTTCTTTGATTGTAAAACCATTGCTAATCGTTCTAAACCCATCCCTGTATCAACGTGTTTATTTGATAAAGTTTCTAATGAGCCATTAGCTTTACGATTGTATTCTATAAATACTAAATTCCAAAGTTCTACAACTTGTGGATGATCCTTGTTTACTAAATCTCTACCAGAAATTTCTTTTCTTTCTTTATCTTTTCTTATATCAATATGAATTTCAGAAGAAGGTCCACAAGGACCTTGGGCTCCCATTTCCCAAAAATTATCTTTTTTTGAACATCTTAAAATATGATCTTCATCAACATGTTTTTTCCAAAACTCATAAGACTCTTCATCTGCTGAGGTGTTGTCTTTCTTATCTCCATCAAAAACAGTCACATACAATCTTGATTTATCTAATTTATAGACTTCTATAAAAAGTTCCCATGACCAAGAAATAGCCTCCTTTTTAAAATAATCTCCAAAAGACCAATTACCTAACATTTCAAACATAGTATGATGATATGTATCAACCCCTACTTCCTCCAAGTCATTATGTTTACCTGAAACTCTTAAACATTTTTGAGAATTGACTAATCTCTTGTTTTTAGGATGTTTTGTCCCTAAAAAAAAGTCCTTAAATTGATTCATTCCCGCATTAGTAAACATTAATGTTGGGTCATCTTTTATTACCATTGGAGAAGAAGGAACAATAACATGATTCTTATTTCTAAAAAAATCAAAAAAAGCAGATCTAATATCTTTTGAATTCATTTAACTCTTGAATTTCATATTTTAACAATTGGCAAAGTTATCTATTTTATAAGACTTATACGCTCTTGAATTAAAACAATAACAATTAGTTTCTTTGTAAAACCAATATTTTTATAATTAGTTCTGATTAAAAAAATTATTTTTGTGTTTTGATAAAAATCCATTAAAAATTATTTTTATTAAGTACAAAATTCAGACATCTAATTAGTCATAGTAAAATATTTTAATTATTTAAAAAGCATAATATGAAGAGGATAATAACTATACATTTTTATTTATTCATTTTATTAAATTTATCTTCTCAAGAAAGCACTTATAAATTCATTGGAGTTGGAGATATGATGTTGGGAACTAATTATCCATCAGATTCATACATTCCCCCAAAAGGAACTAGATTACTAAAAAATGTTGAAGAAATTTTAAAAAGTGCTGACGTTACCTTTGGGAATCTTGAAGGTACAGTATTAAATTCTGGAGGAAATGTAAAAAGGTGTTCAGATCCTTCTCTATGCTACGCTTTTAGACAACCAGACTCATTAGTTGACCAGCTATTGGATGCCGGTTTTGACCTATTATCTATTGCAAATAATCATGTTGGGGATTTTGGATCTTCTGGAAGAACTCATACAGTCGAAGTATTAAGAAATAAAGGTTTTTGTTTTGCTGGGCTTGAATCTATACCATGGGACACTACAACAATTAATAATTTAAAAATTGGATTCTGTGCATTTTCTCCTAATAATGGGACAGTAAGAATTACAGACTTAGAAAATGCAAAACGTATCGTCAATCTATTGGATTCTATTTGTGATGTGGTTGTAGTCAGTTTTCACGGGGGAGCAGAAGGAGCATCAAATACACATGTAAATAAAAAAACAGAATATTTTTATGGTGAAAACAGAGGAAATGTGCATAAATTCTCACATGTAGTTATTGACAATGGGGCTGACATTGTTTTTGGCCATGGGCCTCATGTAACTAGAGCATTAGAGATATATAAAGATAGATTAATATGTTATTCTTTAGGAAATTTTTGCACCTACAAACGTTTTAATTTAAGTGGAGTTTGTGGATTGGCTCCAATTGTAGAAGTAAATGTAAACAATAAAGGAAAATTTATTAGTGGCAATATAATTTCTATAAAACAAATTGGTTCTGGAATTCCAGTAGTTGATCCAGAACAAAAAGCCCTAAGTGAAATTAAAAAGCTTATATCGTCAGATTTTCCGGAAAGTAAAATAGTTTTTAATGAATCATCTTTTACTAAAAAACTATGACTAAAACATTTAAACTACTTTTAATTATTATTTTATTTTCCAACTATATTAATGGTTTTGGTCAAAAAATTCCATTATGGTCATACAAAAACAATAATCAACCTGCAATAATTTCTTATAATCTATTGGATTCTATTTTTGAGACTGCTAAAAGTTTTTTAAAAACAAAATATGTTTACGGAGGGTGTTCTGAAAAAGGATTTGATTGCAGTGGCCTAATTTATTATGTATTTCAAAAACACAATATTTTATTAAGCCGATCTGCTGATGCTCTATCAAAAATTGGGAGCAAAATTATATTTGAAGATATAAAGGAAGGAGATTTGCTTTTTTTCAAAAGCCGAGACATGAGCTCTAATCGAATTGGTCATGTTTCTTTAGTGATTGGAAAAACTGAAAATTCATTTCAAATGATACACTCTACAAATAGAGGTGTTGTAATAGATGTATACAACGAAATAAAGTATTATCAAGATAGATTTTTATTCGCAAAAAGATTTTTAAAAACTAATGAATAGGCACATTAATAATCGAAAGTTTATTACTTTTTTCACATTAACTTATTTAAGTATAGTTGGAGTTACTCAAACGGATACAACCATTAAAATTATTGACACTATTTCGTTTAATAATGAAAAAGTTTTTGTTTATAATAATAAAACATGGGAATTTTCAAATGTCATTGAAAAAATAAACTACTTAAAAACAACTGCAGACACCTCTGCCGTTTTTAAAAAAAATTGGAGCAAGCTAATATTCCCTTACCCATATAATGAAAATATACCTGATAGTGTTTATATATCATTTAATAATGAATATGATACTTTTAACATTCCATATAAAAATGTACTAACATCAGGTTTTGGATATAGAACAAGTGGATTTCATAAAGGAATTGATATAAGATTAGCTAAAGGAACTAAAGTTAAAGCAGCATTTAATGGGAAAGTTAGATATGCTAGATTCAATAATGGCGGATACGGTAACCTTGTTATAATAAGACATTTTAATGGATTAGAAACTTACTACGCTCATCTAAGTAAAATTTTGGTTGAAGAAGATGAAATTATACAATCTGGAAAAGTAATAGGATTAGGTGGTAAAACTGGAGTAGAATGGTCTGGAACTCATCTTCATTTTGAATTTAGATATAGAGACTTGGCTTTTGATCCATTTAAAATAATTTCTTTAGAAAAAGGGTGTTTACTTAAAGATGATGTAATGTTAATGAAGTCAGATTTTCACCCATCCCTTCAAAATCAAAGAAAATATCATAGAATTAAATCAGGAGAAACTCTTTCACATTTAGCTAGAAAATATGGAACAAGCACTTCTAAAATTTTAAAACTCAACAAAAATTTATCTGTAAATTCAATATTAAAAATTGATCAACGAATAAGAGTAAGGTGACTATTTAAAATATAATTTTATAAATTGAAATTAAAAAAAATTATATTTTTGCAAAAACTAAATTAGCTTTTGAAAAATATTAATTATAAATACAATCCTGAAACATTAGAATATATTGAAGTTAAAACTTCATTTTGGGGTAAAATAAAAAAAATCTCCTATTATCTAATCGCTTCGATTGTTTTTTCTTTTATGATTCTTGCTGTTTCATTCTATTACTTAAGAAACTATATCAAAAAGGAATCTTATAATGAAAGTCAAAATATTCGACAAGAAATCAATGCATTTAACGCAGATTTAAATAACATATTAGAAGTATTAAATGATATTCAAGAAAGAGACGATAATATATATAGGTCAATTTTTGAAACCAACCCTTATCCTAACTACAAAAGAAAATTAGGAACAGGTGGAAATCCTATGAAATTTAAAAAATTTGAAGGGTTAACTCATGAAAACATATTAACAGAAATAGCACAAAAAATAGAATTGGTTGAAAAAAAATTAGTTGCACAATCAAAATCATTTGATGAAGTTTTTAAACTAACTAAAGCCAAACAAGAAATGCTTAAATCTATTCCAAGTATTCAACCTGTTTCAAATAAGGATTTAACTAGAATAGCTTCAGGTTTTGGAACTAGAATGCACCCAATTTATAAAATACCGAAATTTCATTCAGGAATTGACTTTACAGCACCTATAGGAACTGAAATTTATGCTACAGGAAATGGAACTATTGAAAGAGCAGCATGGAGTGGAGGTTATGGGAAAACCATTATAATTAATCATGGCTATGGTTACAAGACCAAATATGCACATTGTAGTAAATTAAATTGCAAAACTGGTCAAAAAGTAAAAAGGGGTGATTTAATTGGTTTTATTGGAAATACTGGACAATCAACAGGACCTCACCTACATTATGAAGTTCTTAAGAATAAAAAACCTGTTAATCCAATAAACTTCTTTTTTAAAGATTTAAATGCTGAAGAATATGCAAAGGTGATTGAAATATCTACAAGACCAACTCAATCTATGTAAATCAACAATTATTTGTTATTTTTACTTTTACTATTTAATAATAATTATTAATCAAATTATTAGCTTTACAATATGGAAGAAAATCAAATTGAAATTCCAAAACTCACAAAAGTTTACTATTCAATTGGTGAAGTAGCAGATATGTTTAAAGTAAACACATCTTTGATACGGTTTTGGGATAAAGAATTTGATATAATACAACCAAAAAAAAACAAGAAAGGAAATAGACAATTTACTCAAGAGGATGTTAAAAACTACCATTTAATTCACTTTTTAGTTAAAGAAAGAGGTTACACTCTAAAAGGAGCTAAAGATAAAATTAAAGGCAATAAAAATGAAGTAACAAATCAGCAACAACTCGTAAAAAAAATGTCTAGGATTAAATCTTTTTTACTTCAACTTAAACAAGAATTATAAATTTTAAAACAATGGAAAATATAACCACTTCACAACAACCAATAGAACAAAAATCATTAGCAAAAAACTTTGTTGCCAATGTTTTTTCAATGATGTTTATTGCATTAATGGTTTCTGGAATTACAGCCTTTTGGTTTGCAAGTTCTGGAATGACATACAACTTATTCTCCCCTACTGGAGGAATGAATGCGCTTGGTTGGGTTATCACACTTGCTCCTCTAGGACTTGTAATGCTTATGAGTTTTGGTTTTAAAAAACTTAGTGTTATGCAATTAATGGGTGTTTTTATGTTGTATTCATTACTCACAGGAATGAGCTTAAGTTTTATTTTTATCATATACAGTGCTCCATCAATAGCAAGTACGTTTTTTATTAGTGCAATTACTTTTGGAATCATGGCCTTTGCAGGATATACTACTCAAACTGATTTAACCAAAATGGGAAGCTTGTTATTTATGGGGCTAATAGGTATTGTTATAGCAAGTTTAATTAACCTATTCATTGGAAGTGAGGGAATAGATTACATCATTTCTATTATTGGAGTTTTAGTATTTACTGGCCTTACTGCTTATGATGTTCAAAAGATAAAACGTATAGGAGCTGGTATAGAACATGGAACTGCATCTAGTCAAAAGCTTATGATAATGGGTGCACTGACTTTATACTTAGACTTTATTAATTTATTTTTAATGCTTCTTCGTTTATTAGGGGGCAGAGATTAAAATTTTACAAAATGAAAGCATATGTTTTTCCTGGGCAAGGAGCTCAGTTTATAGGAATGGGCAAAGATTTATTTGATAATTCCTCTTCAGCAAATGAATTTTTTAATCAAGCTAATGAAATTTTAGGTTTCAAAATAACCGACATAATGTTTAGTGGGACTGATGAAGAGTTAAAACAAACTAAAGTTACTCAACCTGCAATATTTTTACATTCGGTAATTTTAGCAAAATGCTTAGGAGACTCTTTTCAACCCGACATGGTAGCTGGCCATTCTCTTGGCGAACTTTCAGCACTTGTTGCCAATAACTGTTTAACCTTTGAAAATGGACTAAAACTTGTGCATGCCAGAGCTTTAGCCATGCAAAAAGCTTGTGAACAAAACCCATCAACAATGGCTGCAATCATTGGCCTTGACGACAATATTGTTGAAAGCATCTGTGAAAATACAGAAGGAATTGTAGTAGCTGCTAACTACAACTGTCCTGGTCAATTGGTGATTTCTGGAGAAATAGAAGCTATTGATAAAGCCTGTGAGGAATTAACTAAAGCTGGAGCAAGAAGAGCACTTAAACTACCTGTTGGAGGAGCATTCCACTCTCCATTAATGGAACCCGCAAGAAAAGAGCTTCAAGAAGCTATATCTTCAACCACTTTTAATGACCCTACATGCCCAGTATATCAAAATGTAACTGCTAATGCTGTTTCAAACCCAGATGATATTCAACAAAATTTAATAGCTCAATTAACCGCTCCTGTCAAGTGGACGCAAACTATGAAAAACATGCTTCACAATAATGAACTTGAAGTAATTGAAGTAGGTCCTGGAAAAGTTTTACAAGGTTTATTTAAAAAAGTTGATAGAGCAATCCCTACTTCAAGTGCATCTTTTGAAATTTAATTACAGAGAAGAATTTATAATTTGAGGTTGGGAAATTAATTGGTGAAATTTAGGTAGCTTTCTAGCTATTTGTAACATATCAAGATGTTTAGAATGGTGACAATCAGTTCCAACTAAATCAATGATTTTTTCATCTACTAACCAATTAGCTACTTTCTTTATTTCTGGCCCATAAGCACCTGTTAAAGATACAATATTTAATTGGAGTTTAACTCCTCTATTAATCATTTCAGTGACTTTATCCAAATCTTTATGCCAATATTCATACCTCTCAACATGAGCTAATACTGGCGAATATTCTTTATTGTTTAGAGCCCAAATGGTTTCATTTAATCTTTCAGGTTCTTTGAAAAAAGAAAGCTCAATTAGAACATATCTATTTTTACCTCCAAAGGTTAGCACTTTATCATTTTTGATTATTTCTTCAAAATCTGGTTCAACATTATATTCTGCGGCTGCTTCTAAAGCGATATCAATTCCTTGGCTTTTAATTTCTTTTTTTAATTTATAAAGTCCATCGTTAATTATTTCAGGTGTATTCCTATAGTAATCACTCATAACATGAGGGGTAGTAATCACTTTTTTATAACCACTTTCTTTAAATATTTTAAGTAACTCAATAGATTCATTCAATGTTTGAGCACCGTCATCAATACCTGGAATTAAATGAGAATGAATATCACTTTTTAAAACTGACAGGTCAGCTTGATGAAGTAAAGGTTCTTGTTTTTTAAATATTTTAGAGAAAAATCCCAAATCATTCAGATTTATACTGTTTTTTGTAGTACGATTGATAAGCTCCAGAAGTTACTCTTGAAAGCCACTCTTTATTATTTAAATACCAATCTACTGTTATTTCAAGCCCTTTTTCAAAAGTTACAGATGGTTTCCAACCTAATTCATTGTATATTTTAGATGCATCAATAGCATATCTCATATCGTGTCCTGCTCTATCAGTAACATAGGTAATTAAAGAACTAGCAGTACCAATTGCTTGATTCAATTTTCTATCCATTATATCACATAACAAATGAATTAAATCAATGTTTTTCCATTCATTATGTCCACCTATATTATAGGTCTCTCCCAATACCCCTTCATGGAAAATTAAGTCTATCGCAATAGCATGGTCTTCCACCCACAACCAATCTCTAATGTTTTCCCCCTTACCATAAACTGGAAGCGGCTTATTTTCATTAATGTTGTTAATCATTAATGGCAGTAATTTTTCAGGAAATTGATTAGCACCATAATTATTACTGCAATTGGAAATTTTAATAGGCATTCCATAAGTATGAAAATAAGCTCTTACCAAGTGGTCAGAACTTGCCTTTGATGCTGAATATGGACTTCTAGGATCATATGCAGTTGTCTCATAAAATAGTCCTGTATCACCTAATGAACCGTACACCTCATCAGTAGATATATGATAAAACACCTTATTATTGAAATTTCCATTCCATTGAGCTCTACAAGAATTAAGAAGATTTAATGTTCCAACTACATTAGTCATCACAAATTCACCAGGGTTTGAAATAGATCGATCAACATGTGATTCTGCAGCAAGGTGAATTACACCATCAAATTGATGAGCTTCAAACAATTCATTTACTGATCTTTCATTGGTAATGTCCAATTGAATAAATTCATAATTTTCTTTATAATCAACATCAATTAAATTTTCCAAATTACCAGCATAGGTTAATTTATCAGCATTAAGAATCAAATAATTTGGGTATTTATTTACCAATCTTCTAACAACATGTGAACCAATAAAACCTGCTCCTCCAGTTACTAATATTTTTTTTTGAAAATTCATTACAAAGTCCAATAATCTGTTTCCTTAATTCTATTTCTAAAGATGCCTTTGATGTCAACTAATATTCCATTTGATGATAAGATTTTCTTAAAATCTTGCTCTTTCATTATGGTATATTCATGATGATTTACAGCTACGATTACTGCATTGTATTGATCAGCCATTTCATCAACTAATTCAAATCCATATTCTTCTTTTAATTCATTAGTATCAGCATGTGGATCAACCACATCTACTCTACATGAGAAAGATTTTAATTCATTAATAACGTCAACTACTTTAGAATTTCTTATATCAGAAACGTCTTCTTTAAAAGTTGCCCCCATAACCAAAACCTTAGCATCCATCATACTTGTTCCGCTAGCAATAATTTTTTTAGCAACTGTTCTTCCAACATGCGCTCCCATAGCATCATTTACTGCTCTTCCTGAATTAATTATTTTAGCGTGATACCCTAATTCTTTTGCTTTATGAGTTAAGTAATAGGGATCAACACCAATGCAATGTCCGCCTACTAACCCAGGTTGGAATTTTAAAAAATTCCATTTTGTTCCTGCAGCTTCTAAAACCTCATAGGTGTTAATATCCATTTTATTAAAAATCATGGACAATTCATTAATCAAAGCAATATTTACATCTCTTTGAGTATTCTCAATAATTTTAGCTGCTTCTGCAACTTTAATAGAAGAAGCTCTATGAACACCTGCTGCTACTACTAACTCATAAGTTTTAGCAATTTCTTCAGCAGATTCAGCATCACATCCAGAGGATACTTTCACAATACTTGAAAGTGTATGTTCTTTATCTCCTGGGTTTATTCTCTCAGGAGAATAACCAACTTTAAAATCTTGATTAAAAACCAGACCACTTTCTTTCTCCAAAACAGGTACGCAATCTTCTTCAGTACAGCCAGGATACACTGTTGATTCATATACAACATAATCTCCTTTCTTAAGAACTTGACCGACTGTTTTACTAGCAGACAGTAAAGGTTTAATGTTAGGTTCTTTACTTTGATCTATAGGAGTTGGAACAGCAACTACAAAAAACTTTACGTTTTTAAGGTCTTCTAAATTATTGGTAAACTCAATGTTACAACCTTCAAAATCACTAGCAACTAATTCGTTACTTGGATCAATATTATTCTTCATCATTTCAACTCTTGATAAATTAATATCAAAACCAATTACTTTTATTTTTCTAGCAAATTCTAGAGCAATTGGTAACCCTACATACCCTAAACCTATAACTGCTAATTCAGCTTTTTGCTCAATTAATTGATCGTAAATTTTCATTTTATTTGTTTATCTCGTATTTGATACATTTTTTCAATAATTTCTACCACTTTTAAACCTTCTAAGGCATTAGTAGTTGCAACATTTCTTTCTTTTAAAGTATCCACTACATTTTCTATAATGTAATGGTGATTAGCAGCACTTCCTTTATAAGGACCATAATCATTAGGAGGGTTAGATGGCGCTAGTTCAGGCATTTCATAATTTTCTATATTACAATATTCAATTTCATTCATATACTGTCCTCCAACTTTTACACTTCCTTTGCTACCAATAATCGTCATACTGCTTTCTAAATTCGTATTCCAAACAGCAGTAGAATAATTTAAGCACCCCATTCCTCCATCTTGAAAATCAAAAGAAACAAAGCCAGAATCTTCAAAATCTGTTGAATCTTCATGAGTGAAATCATTAAATTTTCCTTGAATATTTTCAATATCTCCAAACAACCAATACATAATGTCTATAAAATGTGAAAACTGAGTAAATAACGTCCCGCCATCTAAATCAGAAGTTCCTTTCCAACCGCCTTTTTTATAATACCTATCGTCCCTATTCCAGTAGCAATTGACCTGAACCATAAAAATATCTCCTAATGTTTTGTTTTCAATCAAATCTTTCAACCACATACTAGGCGGAGAATACCTATTTTGCATCACGGCAAAAACTTGTTTGTGCTTTTGAAGGGCTTTAAAAATAACTTGTTCACATTTTGCTTTCGAAAGTCCTATAGGCTTTTCAATAACAACATGTTTTCCAGAGTTAATAACATCAATGGCGATATCAGAATGTAATCCATTTGGTGTACAAATGCAAACGACATCCAACTCTGGATGAGTTTGAAGCATTTCAAGATGAGTTTGATAAAAATTAGCTTTATAATTTTCTAATCCCAATTCATCTTTTGGTTTAATATCACATAAAGAAACTAAATTAGATTCGTTGTTTCTAACAATCATTTCCGCATGCCTTTTTCCAATATGACCGGTTCCTATAACACCAAAATTTATCAACTTATTACTCATATCATATTTTTTTTACAATATCATCCTGAAGTGTATATTTCTCCCCTGATTCTTCACAAAACGCAACATTATTTTCAAAGTTTAATCGATGACCGTATTCGCTAACCCATCCAATTTGTTTACCAGGGTTTCCTACTACTAAAGCATATGGTTTTACAGGTTTTGTTATAACTGCACCTGCTCCAATAAGAGCAAAACTACCAATTTCATTTCCACAGACAATTGTTGCATTGGCACCTATTGACGCCCCTTTACCAACTTTAGTTTCAACATAACTATCTCTTCTTATTATGGCACTTCTTGGATTGGTAATATTAGTAAAAACCATCGATGGACCTAAAAAAACATCGTCTTCACATACAACTCCAGTGTAAATAGAAACATTGTTTTGCACTTTAACATTTGAACCCAAAACAACTCCTGGTGATACTACCACATTTTGACCAACATTACATTTATCACCCAAAATAGCATTTTTCATGATATGACTAAAATGCCAAATCTTGGATCCAGAACCAATGGAAGATGTTGGATCAATAACTGCTGTTTCGTGTTTAAAATAATCCATCAATACTTAATATACGTTTCAAAATTATTATGCTCTTTTTTATACAAATCTTCCTGACTCAAAGAAGTAAAATATTCATACGTTAATTTTAGTCCTTCACTTCTACTGACTTTAGGCTGCCAATTCAACAAACTTTTTGCTTTTTTAATATTGGGTTGTCTTTTTAAAGGGTCATTTTCAGGTAGAGGTTTGTAAATCACTTTTTGTTTAGTTCCTGTTAATTTTACTATTTCTTTTGCAAACTCACTTATACTAACCTCATCAGGATTCCCAATATTCACAGGTCCTGAATAATCAGTATTCAATAATTTGTATATCCCATCAATCAGATCATCAACATAACAAAAAGATCTTGTTTGAGAACCATCTCCAAAAATAGTTAAATCTTCTCCTCTCAACGATTGACCAATAAAAGCAGGCAATACACGGCCATCATTTAGTCTCATTCTAGGGCCATAAGTATTAAAAATCCTTACAATTCTTGTGTCTAAACTATGAAAACGGTGATAAGCCATAGTCATAGATTCTTGAAAACGCTTAGCCTCATCATAAACCCCTCTTGGGCCTATTGGATTGACATTGCCAAAATATTCTTCATTTTGGGGATGAACCAATGGGTCTCCATATACTTCACTTGTTGACGCAACTAAAATAGTGGCTTTTTTTGCTTTTGCTAGACCCAATAAATTATGAGTACCTAATGACCCTACCTTTAAGGTTTGTATCGGTATTTTTAAATAATCAATAGGGCTTGCAGGCGATGCAAAATGTAAAATGTAGTCAAGATTTCCATCAACTTTAATAAATTTCGACACATCATGATTAACAAACTCAAACCTATCTTTATCAACAAGATGTTCAATATTCTTCATAGAGCCTGTTATTAGATTATCCATAGCTATTAAATCATATCCTTCTTGATAAAAACGATCACAAAGGTGAGAACCCAAAAAACCTGCTGCTCCAGTGATTAAAACCCTTTTCATTTATTAAGATTATTAACTACTTTTCTTCCAACACTTTGATAATAAAATGGCTTTTGTGACATGCTATTTAAATTATATAAATTTCTTCCATCAAAAATAATTGGATGTTTCATAATTGATTTCATTTTATTAAAATCAGGATTTCTAAAAGCAGACCACTCTGTTGCAATAAGTAAGGCATCTACCCCATCAATAGCGGCATAATTAGATGGGCTAAAAGAAATTTTATTACCTAAAATTTCTTTTACATTATCCATAGCCTCTGGATCATAGGCAACAACACTGGCACCGGCATCTAATAGTTTCTCAATTATATATATAGATGGTGCTTCCCTAATATCATCTGTTTCAGGCTTAAAAGCCAACCCCCACAAACCAAATTTCAAACCTTTTAAATCTTCTCCAAAATAGGTTTTAACTTTTTGTACTAAACTGATTTTTTGTTGATGATTTACTTCTAAAACAGAATCAATTATTTTAAAATCATATGCTACTTTTTTTCCGGCATTAGTCAATGCTAATACATCTTTTGGGAAACAACTTCCACCAAAACCAATCCCTGGAAACAAAAATCTTTTTCCAATTCTATTATCTGTACCAATCCCTTTTCTAACCATATCTACATCCGCTCCAATCAATTCACAATAATTGGCAATTTCATTCATAAATGTAATTTTTGTTGCCAAAAAAGCATTTGCCGCATACTTGGTTAGTTCAGCAGATTTTTCATCCATAAAAATAATAGGATTTCCTTGTCTTACAAAAGGCTGATATAATTCTTGCATCATTTGTTTAGCCTTATTACTTGATGTTCCTATAACCACACGATCTGGCTTCATAAAATCTTCAAGCGCATATCCTTCCTTTAAAAACTCTGGGTTTGAAACCACATCAAAATCAACTTTGGCATTTTTTGAAATAGCTTCATTTACTTTTTGAGCAGTCCCAACTGGTACTGTACTTTTATCAATAATTACTTTATAATCTTTTATAATTTTACCCAGTTTATCAGCAACATTAAGGATATAGGTTAAATCTGCAGAACCATCTTCACCAGGAGGTGTAGGTAGAGCTAAAAAAATTAATTTAGAACTTTCAACTGCTTCCTCTAAATCAGTAGTAAAGAAAAGTCGATTTTGTTTAATATTTCTCTGAAAATAATTTTCTAATTGCGGCTCATATATGGGTATTTCACCATTTTTCATCATGGCTACTTTTTTTTCATCTATATCAACACAAGTTACTGTATTGCCTGTTTCAGCCAAGCAAGTTCCTGTGACTAAACCAACATACCCTGTTCCTACTACTGTAATATTCATTTGTTTAAAAATTCTTTAACTGTTGATACAATATAATTTAATTGTTCAGGTTTTAATTCGGTATGCATAGGCAAGGAAAAAACTCTTGAAGTAAGCCATTCAGTTGTAGCTAAATCACCTGAAGATGTTTCTAAATCAGAAAACATTTTTTGTTTATGAGCTGGAACTGGGTAATATATCATGGCTGGTATAGATTTGCTTGATAAATAAGAGACTATTTCATCTCTACTAAATTCATCAGAAAGCTGCAATGTATATTGATGAAAAACATGATTAGAGTGTGAAGACCTAAAAGGTGTTTTTAAAGCGATTTCATCTTTAAATGCATTATCATAAAAAAGAGCAGCTTTATTTCTCCTAAAAATGTAATTATCCAATTCTTTTAATTTTATTCTAAGCACAGCTGCCTGAACAGCATCTAATCTAGAATTACATCCAACTCTATCGTGATAATAACGTTTACTTTGACCATGATTGGCAATCATTCTCAACTGTACTGCCAACTCATCATCATTCGTGCAAATTGCACCTCCATCACCATAACATCCTAAATTTTTAGAAGGAAAAAAACTAGTACATCCAATATGTCCTATTGTTCCCGTTTTTTTCAGTTCATTATTCAATTTGTAGTCACAACCAATAGCTTGAGCATTATCTTCAACTACAAAAAGATTGTTTTCATCTGCAATTTTCATAATTGTTTGCATTTCGCATGCTTGACCATACAAATGAACAGGTACAATAGCTTTAGTTTTCGGAGTAATTGCTTTTTCAATTGCAGAAGGAGAAATATTAAAAGTATCCGGATCGCAATCCACAAAAACAGGTTTTAACCCCAACAAACCAATTACCTCAGTAGTAGCTATGTAAGTGTATGATGGAGTAATTACTTCATCACCAGGCTTTAAGCCCAATGCCATCATTGATATTTGCAAAGCATCTGTGCCGTTTCCACAAGTAATAACGTGTTTGACTCCTAAATAATTTGCCAATTCTTTTTGAAAAGCTTTAACTTCAGGACCATTAATAAACTTTGTAGATGAAATAACATTCATTATGGCATCATCAATTAATGGTTTTATTGAAGCATATTGACCTTTTAAGTCAACCATTTGTATATCCATGTCTTGTGGCAAAATATATTTTTTATTTTTGGACTTGCGAATATAGTTATTACATTCCTTTTAAACCAATAGTATTATCTGAATTTAATAAAATGAACTACTTTGAAAAAATCAATTAAAAATAGAATTCAAATCTCGATAATTTTTTTGCTTTTTATTCATCTTAATATAAAAGGACAAAATGTTAGGGACTCAATTATTTTTACTCCACTCATGAAAATTAATTATGCTTTTCAAGTTCCTGGTGCTGATTTAGCAGAAAAATACGGATGGAACAATAATATAGGAGCATCATTTGGATATAAATCCAAAACTAACTCAACAATTGAAATAGTAGGGAATTTTATTCATGGTAATCAAGTTAAAACTATTCAAGTAATTAATCCCCTTCAGAACCAACAAGGCTGGATAATTAATCAACAAGGTGAAGAAAGCAGACTTCTTTTATTTCAAAGAGGGTATAATCTTGGCATTAATTTAGGGAAAATTATTCCATTAATTGGTCCAAATAAAAATTCTGGAATTCACATTAAAATTGGAACTGGATGGCTTTATCATAAAATAAGAATTGAAAATGAGAATAATTTAATTCCACAACTTTCTAAAGAAAATCTTGTTTTTTATGACAGAATGTCAATGGGTGGATATATTAGTCAATATATCGGCTACAACCACATGAGTAATGATCACCTTGTCAACTTTTCAATTGGTTTTGAATTTATGCAGGGCATCACAAGAGGAATGCGTGACTATCAAATAGATTTAATGGGGCCTTACAAAGAGCAAAATTTAGATTTTTTATCAGCTATTCGTATTGGCTGGATTTTCCCAATATTTAGACAATCCCCAAATGATTTCTACTATAATTAATGAGTAAATTAATCTATAATATTGGAGTTATATTTTTATATATAACTATAAAAATTTCTGCTTCACTTAATTCCGCTAAAGCCAAAAATTGGATTTATGGCAGACAAAACTGGAAAAACTCAATTAATAGAATTAATAAAACTAAATCATCGATATGGATTCACGCTGCTTCTCACGGAGAAGGATTAATGGCAATCCCATTAATAAAAAAATTATCATTAGAATACCCTAAAAAAAACATTATAATTTCATTTTTTAGCCCTTCTGGTTTTATAAATTTCAATTACCAACATGAAAATTTAATTAAATTATATCTTCCTATTGATTATAAAAAAAATGCTGAATTTATTTTAAAAACCATTCAACCTGAAATTTTAATTTTTGTAAAATATGATTTTTGGTTTAACCTAATAACTACTGCTCAAGAATTAAAAATTCCAACCCTTTGTTTTTCAACAAAGGTTGAAATGAATAAGTGGTATCTAAAATCATTTTGGAAGTGGCAAAATAAATCTCTTAAACAACTTTCATCCATTCTTACTGTTGATAAAAAATCACACCTAAATTTAAAAGAAAAAGGATTTTTAAATTCAGGAATTTGTGGAGATACTAGATATGATCAAATTAATTTAAACCCCAACAAAAATTTATCTTTAGAAATATTAAAACCATGCATTATTATTGGTTCATCTTGGGAGAAAGAGGAAAAAGCAGTTAAAAATATAATTGAAGAACTTAATGAATTTCAAATTATTATTGCTCCTCATGATATTAGCAGTAAAAGAATACTAGAATTAACTTCTTTATTTGGAAATAAATGCAAATTGTATTCTGAAATCAGCAATTCTATTCCTAATGTTTTAATTATTGATAACATTGGAATTTTAGCTGATTTGTATGAATTGAGTAATATTGCAATAATTGGAGGTGGTTTTAGTGGAAAACTTCACAATATTATTGAGCCAGCAGCCAAAGGAAATCACATTCTTTTTGGGCCTAATATCGATAAATTTCCTGAAGCAAAAGAGATGGTTAACAAAGGATTAGCTAATATTTTTAACAACAGTCAAGAACTTCTTTTTCTGATTAAAAATCATAAAGATTTTTCTTCAGAAAACTCCAAAAAACACATTCTAAATAAACAAGGGGCTACAAATATTGTATTTGAAAAATGCAAAGAATTAATGTCTTATTCTAATATTTCAGCATCTTCAAGAATATAATTAAGTTGATAGATGTCATCCACATTTAACTTTAACCTGCCTTTATAAGTGATAATCTGATCCATTCTTAACCCTTCGTATTTTTTTACCATTTGAATTTCCATTACAGATTCAGGGCCTGCTTGTCCGCAAAAGAAACACGAACTATATGGGTTTGCAGACAAAACATAATAATCTTGAACGATATCAACAGGAATAATAAACCCTTTGATTTGAACTTCTTTTCCATCTAAAGCTCTAATCGCTTTTGAAAATTTTGGAACCATATAATAGGCTTGAAATTCATCAGACCATACTTCATCGAACTCTACATTTTTAAGTAAATCCCAGGTTATTATATTCTGAGATTTAACTGAACTAAACAGCCCAGTTAGCATAAAAAATAATATTATTAATCTTTTCATTATTTAGCCTTTAGATAATGTATTTGCAATGTCAGTACGATAAGCCCTAATAGCAGGATAAAGTGCCGAAATAAAACCAATGCTTAATGCAATCAATAAATAATTAAACTCTGAAGTTAAAAATAACCAACCTGAAAATTCATATTGATATTCATACTCCATCCAACTAGCAACAATTTCCATACCAATATGGCTTAAAATCAATGACAACACAAAACCCAAAAGGGAAAGTAAAACCCCTTCAAACAAAATTGAACTCAACACTTTTAATCTTGATGCACCCATAACCCTCATTAGGGCTATTTCATATTTTCTAGCACTGAGAGAATTTAAAAGACCTATAAAAACACTAAACATGGCTATTATAGTAATTAAATAAGCTATTCCCACAACAATAGAAACAAAAGGGGATAGTTTACTTTTTAATAATGCAATTTCTGGAGCAGGATCGACAGCCATAATCCCTGGTTGTTTATTTGCATTATTTAAAATAGAGACCTTAGCACCTCCTTTAAGATTTGGAAATAAAATTGCAGTTACTTCTTTATCTTTTGGATTAATGGTTTCTAAAATTTCATCAACACTATTATTGTCATGATCATGAAGGTCATGTGATTTTTTGTGATTATGTTCGTGATTATTATGTATATGGTTTTCTTCTTGATGATGTCTTTTTTCTGAATGTCCAATTGAGTATTCAGAATCCTCACTATGTCCAGCATGCATAATCCAAACTGTCTCTATTGGAGTAAGAATTAGGTTATCTAATACTGTCCCATTTTTTTTCAAAACTCCAACTACTTTATATTTGAAATTATCATGATGGTGCAATACTTCGTCTTCCATCCCATGTCCACCAACAAATTCACCACCAATTGTAAGATTTAATTTTTTTGCAACATTATATCCTACTGTGGCTTCTAGTGGTTTAGAAAAAATATGACCAGATTCAATTTCTCCATTATATAAGTGTATATAACCCTTATGAGTTCCAACAATTCTCACCCTTTTGTAAGAATCCCCCATTGATATAGGAATCATTTTTTTTATGGTTTTATTTTGTTTTAGCAATTTGTAAAATCCATAATTAATGTTCCCGGTAGGATTACCAATTTGAAAAACACTGCTAAGTATCAAATCAATTCTACTTCCTTTTGCTCCAATTACCAATTTAACATCCTTTCCTGTGCTTTCAATATTTTTTGTGAGCTGATAATCCGTTAATTCCAAAACAATGGCAGTGCTTAATCCAGTGGCTAATAAAATAACAGAAAGTATACTAGATAATGGACGTCCAATAACATTTCTAAAACTTAACTTAAACAAATTCATATCTCTACTCTCCTTTCAAATCGATCTTTTAACCTTTTGTCATGTGTTACTATAAGTAAAGTAGCGTCCACTTCATTGGCTAAGTTTGTCATTAAATCAATTACATTATTGCATGAACTATCGTCTAATGCTGAAGTAGGCTCATCAGCTAAAATAATTTTAGGAGCATTTAATAATCCTCTAACAATTGAAACTCTTTGTTTTTCCCCTTCACTTAATTCTGATATTTTAGCATTTAATTTATTATTTAATCCAACTTTTTCCATTAAAGAAATGGCATCATTTTTTTTATTTTTTAAACCCGCACAAAATTGACTCATCAATAAATTATCCAATACGTTTAATGATTTTATAAAATGAGGCGTTTGAAAAATGAAACCTAAATTATTCCCTCTGAAAGAATCTAATGATGATTTTTTTAAAGAAAAAATATCCGTTTCAGAAATCAAAACATTGCCTGTTTTAGGTTGTAATATTCCTCCCAATATGTTCAATAAACTTGTTTTCCCTGATCCACTTTCACCAATAATTAAGTGATGTTCTCCTTTTTTAATTCTTAAATCCGGAAATTCAATGGTTTTTAAAGGGTAGGATATTGATAAGCCAGAAGCGGATAAAATCATATTTTTTTAGCTTTAAAAATGAAAAAACCACCAATTAAAATACAAGGAATACTTAACCATTGCCCCATATTTAAAACAGACATATCATCAATTGTCTGATGTTCTTTAAGAAATTCTATAAAAAATCTAGCAGAAAAAAGCATGACAAGAAACACTCCAAATAATCGGCCTTGATATAAATCCCAATTCCATTTCCAATGACCTAAAAACAATATTATAAAAATGAACCAATAGGAAAGTGCTTCTAATACTTGAGTTGGTGCCCTAGGAATAATATAAACTGGAATTGAAAGTTTATTATTAGTTATCTCCCAATTTTTTAAGGTTAAGCTATCAGTAAAAAAATAAGATTCACTATTTATGTTTTCAAAATTAAATTTTCCATGGATGGTATCAATATATGACCTGACTGAGTATAAACTTAAATCTATATTCGAAGGAAAATTAATATTGCATATGGGGTAATTAAAATTATCAATCATTTCTGATTTACCAGTATTTTCAAACTCTATTCCATCAATCCCCAATTTTTGTTTTGATAAAAACTCATAAAAAATACCGTATTTGCTTTCAGTTTTTTCACCAATAATTTCAGAGTTCATCAAATTTCCCATTCGAATAAACCCAGCAGCCAAAGCCACCGCAATGACCAGTTTATCTAATGACCAAAAAATGTGTTTCTTAGTGATTTTTCTAGAATATAGATACATGGCTACAACTAAGGCAATTGCAGCCCCATGACTAGCTAACCCCCCTTTCCAAACCATAAAAATTTCTAATGGATTTTTTAAATAATAAGCTGGTTCATAAAATAAAACATGTCCTAATCTGGCTCCAATAATAGTTCCAAAGACTGCGTAAACTAAAAGTTTATCCATCCATTCAATAGGAGCTCCTTCTTTTAAATATATTTTTTTAACTATTATGAAGCCCAGAATGAAGGATAGTGCAAAAAACAAACTATAATACCTCAAAGTAATAAAGCCTTCATATAAATTAGGAGAAACATCCCAAGAAATATATAATAATGAATCTATTGATATCATAAACCAACAAATTTAATATTTCATTTGGCATTTAATATATAATAGGTTGTTTAATCTATGTACTATGATTACTTTTGCACCATGAAAGTAGAACAAATTTATACGGGTTGTTTATCCCAAGGTGCCTATTTTATTGAAAGCAATGGGGAAGCGGCAGTAATTGATCCATTAAGAGATGTTTCAGAATATATTAAGCTGGCTGAAAAATCAAATTCTAAAATAAAATATGTTTTTGAAACCCATTTTCACGCAGATTTTGTAAGCGGTCATTTAACTCTTTCAAAATTAACTGGGGCAACCATTGTTTATGGGCCAAAAGCAGACCCTGAATTTGAAGCTATCATTGCAGAAGATAACCAAGTGTTTAATATTGGAAATGCTACATTAACCGTTATTCATACACCTGGACACACATTAGAAAGCACTTCTTTTTTATTAAAAGACGAATCAGGTAAAGAACATTCTATTTTCACTGGTGACACTTTATTTTTAGGTGATGTTGGCATCCCTGACGTAGCTCAAAGATATAAAGGAATTTCAAAAGAAGAATTAGCAGGAACTATATATGATTCTGTTAATAACCGAATCAAACCTCTTCCAGAAGGTATCCTAGTTTATCCTGGTCATGGTGCTGGTTCAGCTTGTGGTAAAAACATGATGAAAGAAACTGTAGACACTTTGGCAAACCAAAAGAAAATTAATTATGCTTTAAATGGAACTTTTACTAGAAATAATTTCATAAAAGAATTAACAGATGAACTTCCTGAACCGCCTGCATATTTCCCATCTAATGTTAAACTTAATCAACAAGGTTATTTAGATCTAGATAAAATCATAAAAGATTCTTCCAAACCACTTAACATTGATGAATTTAAAACTTTATCAAAAAATGTAGATACTATAATTTTAGATGTTAGGCATCAAGATGATTTTAAAGATGGATATGTTCCAGATTCAATTTTTGTTGGACTAAGAGGAGGCTTTGCTCCTTGGGTGGGTTCTGTAATAAAAGATGTTGATCAAAAAATACTGCTTGTATGTGAAAACGGACAAGAAAATGAAGCCATAACAAGACTTTCAAGAGTTGGATTCGACAATGTTATTGGTTATTTAGAAGGTGGATTTAATTCATGGAAAAATTCACAAGAAGAAACTCAAACTATTGAATCTATTTCAGCTTTAAATCTTGAAGAATTAGTAAATAATGAGATTAGTTTAATTGATGTAAGAGCTTGTGGAGAAAGAAAAAGTGGTTATTTAAATGAATCATTTAGTATTCCTTTAAATTCAATAGAATCTAAATTTGAATCTATTGATAAATCAAAAAAACATTACATTCACTGTGCTGGGGGGTATAGGAGTATGATAGCTTGCTCATATTTAAAACAAAAAGGCTTTCAAAACCTTGTAGATGTTAAAGGCGGATTTGCTTCTATTACTAAAAACACATCCTTAGAAATTTTAAAAGAAAATTAAACGTAATAAATTGAGTGCTTTTCAAGATTTAATTAATGGTTCGACACCTGTTTTAATTGACTTCTTTGCAGATTGGTGTTCTCCCTGTCATTCTATGAACCCTGTTATAAAAGAAATCAAAAGTAACTATGGTGAAAAACTTAAAGTAATTAAAATTGATATTGATAAAAACATTAATGTTGCTGAAAAATTTCAAGTAAAAGGTGTTCCAACATTTATTGTTTACAAAAAGGGGGAAATTGTTTGGAGACAATCAGGTGTTATAGAAAAATCTAAATTTATTTCAAAAATAGACTCAATTATTTAATTATCAAACGTGATCAATAGGTGCGCCTTGTAAATTGTTTTCCCATGTTTTGGCTAGTCGATTTTTTCCAAAAACATCTCTGAAATGATTGCCTAAAATCATAAAAGAAAAAACTAAAATTATTATTAAAAACCCTGGTATAAGCGCTAAATAGGCCTTATCACTTATGATTATGTATTCTTTATGTTGCTCAATAATAGCACCCCATGATGGTGTAGGTATTTGAACCCCAATACCCAAAAAACTTAACCCTGCTTCAATTAAAATAGCAGAAGCAAAATTTGCTGCACAAATAACGATAACCGGATCCATTACATTAGGAATAATGTGCTTTGTAATAATTCTAAAATTAGAATAACCTAGAGATTTTCCAGCTAAAACATAGTCCATTTCCCTTAAAGCAATTACTTGACCACGAACTACTCTGGCAAGCTCAACCCACATTGTTAACCCAACAGCTACAAAAACAGTAACAAAACCTTTTTCTAAAATTAATGTGAAAGAAATAATTAATAACAAACCCGGAATTGACCAAAATACATTAATAATCCATAAAATTATATCATCAACCCAGCCACCATAATAACCTGAAACAGCACCAAAAAATAAACCTAATATTAATGAAATTACAACCGAAACTAGTCCTATTGAAAGTGAAACAATTGTTCCTGACATAAGCCTACTCAATAAATCTCGTCCCAGCTTATCTGTTCCTAAATAAAATTTTTCATAAAATATATGATTTTCAATAATTTCATTTTTTAAATATTTTGATTCAACTGAAACAACTTTATTATCTATATTATGAAAAGAGAATTTTGAATTTAAAAAAGAAATTCCATGACTTTCATCAACTGGATAGACAACATCCGCTAAATTAAAATCAACTAAAAAAGGTTTATAATTAACATCATCTATATCCCCTGTATATTCCTCAACTATAATTTTATCATCTTTGAAACTATATCCATAAATAGGAATAAGTTTATAAATAGACTCTTGTCCACCAAAAAATAATTTTAAAAAAAAAGATTTTTGTGCAACTTTTTTATTTTTTCTTATTGCCAAAAACTGAACCTTACTACCAGGTTCAAGTCTCCCAATTTGTGAAATTTGCCTATTTGAATCTATGGAAGAGTCAGGACGTATATTTGCTCCTAAAATACTTATAAAAATAGCTGAAACAATTACTACTAGTGAAAGACTTAAAAGCGGGCGTCTAAAAATTAATTTCAACAAATTAATCAGCTTAGAAGTAAGAAATATTTTATTATTTTTTTTCAATTAAAACTCTTCCTTTCCAAATTGTTTGAATATTAAAAAATGAGCACACAAACAAAATAAGTAAATGAAATGGGTAAAACAACAACATTAAGGGAGAAGATACCAATAAAAATGTATTTCGATAAATTATAACAGTTAATAGGAGGCCGATAAAATCAATAAAAAATTTTGATGCAATTATAATAAACAAAGAAATAGTAGGCCTAAACATTAGAAATATTATCAATCCTAATACAATATAATTAGTAAATAAAACCAATAACCCTAAAAATTTTGTAGAATGAAGATTAGAAAATTTCATTTTACCAGACCATCTAATGCCCCTCCTTAAGTAATGCCAATATGACATTGGAGGTTCAGTGTTTACAAATGATATATTTGGTGAAATGACTTCAAATGATTTGTTATGTTTTTTAAAACATTCTAACAAAAAAATATCGTCTCCAGATAGGATATGATTATTATTAGAAAAAGGTTGTAACTCGATAAAACAATCTTTTCTAAATAACATTGCTGCACCATTTAATAAAAGTGGATGATTAAGTTTTGCTGATCCAATAGTTACTAAACTTAACATATATGACTCTATTTTAGAAAAAACATTTCCTTTATAATTTTCCACAACTGGGATAAAACACAGATCCTTACTTTTAGTTGTATAAAATAACATAGAGAATATAAAATCAGAACTGAAACTTACATCAGCATCAAGAGTTAAAATGTAATTTCCAACAGCTGATTCGATTCCTTTCTGAATAGCATTTTTTTTCCCCTTTTTAGATTGTTCTAATGTTAGAATTTTAATATTTATATTTGATTCTATAGTCCATGATTTCAATTTGTCAATTGTATTATCAGAAGAATGATCATCAACAAAAATAAGTTCGAAATTATCAGCACTAATTGACTGAGAATCTAATGATTTAAGCAAAGGATCTAATCTATTATATTCATTTCTGACAGAAATAACAACAGAAATAAAATTGGGGTTAAATCCATCCTTTTTACTTTTATTTAAGGATAATGAACAACAAAACCCAGCAATCATTATTAAAAAAAAACTGAAGTAAAATAATATTATGATATATAATAAAAACATTATTTTCTTAAGTTAGAATATGAATAAATAATACCACCCAAAACAGTTGAAAACCCAACATTAATTAACCATATAAGAAATGAAATAAAAGAAAATTGAATTCCCAAAAGCCCTCCTCCAAATAAAAAAGCTGCTAATCCTTCTCTAGTTCCAAGATTTCCAGGAAGTGGAGAAGGAATAAAAGTAACTAAACCAAATAGTAATCCAACAAATAAAAACAACATGAAGTAATCTATCTGAAAATCTAAAGCATTGGCTAAAAGTAAGTATTGAAAATAAAAAAC
Source organism: Crocinitomicaceae bacterium (assembly GCA_002723085.1). Lineage (GTDB taxonomy): Bacteria > Bacteroidota > Bacteroidia > Flavobacteriales_D > Parvicellaceae. The sequence goes on from PBNK01000032.1 coordinate 51,660, forward strand.
CAGATATCTTAAAAGAGCAAAAAGTAAAACTGTAAACTTATGAGATATGCCAACAAAATTTAAATCTTTGAATTTTACAATCCATTTTGTTAAAACTTTAATTTTTAAAAAATAATTAATGCTTTTATGGCTGAAAAATATAAATAATAAAAAAATCAATAAAAAAGAGTATAACAAAATTGGAAGAAAATAAAATGAGTTTAGACCAAATAATTTCCCAAATAAATATGATTTTAAGAAAAACATTGAAAACAATCCTATAACTACAGTTATAATTAATTGTGAAAGATTACCAATAAGGGTTGCCATAATTACCTCTTCTTTTTTTTCCTTAAAAACAATTGCTCTTCCAATAAAATTTCCAAACCTTTCAGGAGTGAAAAAAGCAGTAAAATTTCCAACATATATAGACTTCAAAACAAATAGTAGTGAAGTTTTAGAAAAATTATTTAGTAATATTTTAAACTTTAATGCTTCAAGAAACCAATTAAGAAATTGTAATAAAAAAACAGCCACTAATGAAAGCAAAAACTCACTAATATAAATTTGATTTAAGTGCCGTTTAAAAATAAAAACTGATGATTCAATTTCTATACTTAAATAATATATTGCTATAACTAGAAAAACTAGTGAAAGAAAAAAAGTAACTTTATTACCTAATTTAAATTTTCCAAATTTTATAGCCTTATCAATCATTGATTACAAAAATACCCTAAGATTTGAAAGAATATGAAAAAATAATACTTGGAATTGACCCTGGAACAAACATTCTTGGATATGGACTTATAGGAATTAATAAAAACAACATAGAATTAATTTCCACTGGTGTAGTTAAAATGCAACAATTAGAAAATCATCAACTAAAACTAAGAAAGATTTTTGAAAGCATAACCCATATTATTGAAGAATACATGCCTGATGAAGTTGCTGTAGAGGCGCCTTTTTTTGGGAAAAATGTTCAGTCTATGCTTAAACTTGGTAGAGCTCAAGGAGTAGCAATGGCAGCTACCCTCATTAAAGACCTTCCAATTATAGAATATGCTCCAAGAAAAATAAAACAATCTTTAACTGGGAAAGGGGGGGCTAGTAAAGAACAAGTTGCTCAAATGATTAAAAACTTATTAAAATTAAATTCTTTACCAAAAGAATTAGATGCTTCTGATGGAATTGCCGTTGCAATTTGTCATTTTTTTCAAAAAAATCATTCTAAAGAAAAAAAATATACTGGATGGGATGCATACTTAAAAGCAAACCCAAAAAAAGAAATTAAGTAGCATTAATTTTATTAGCCACTTCTAAAAGTTCATCATTATTCAATTTCAGTTTAGGCTGAGAAAAATCAATATCCGCTACACTATCAATTGGAATTAAATGAATATGTGCATGAGGCACTTCCAATCCAATTACAGAAACTCCAATTCTTTTACAATTAATTTTTGATTCAATTTTTAATGCTACTTGTTTTGAAAAAACAAACAAATCAGATAAAACATCATCATTTAAATCATAAATATAATCAACTTGTTTTTTTGGAATAACTAATGTATGTCCGACTCTAAGAGGCATAACATCAAGAAATGCAAGGAAATTTTCATTTTCAGCAATTTTAAAAGATGGAATTTCACCTTTAATAATTCTAGTAAAAATACTGTCTTGCATTATCTTGAAATTTCAACTATTTCAAATTGAATAATTCCAGCAGGTGTTTCAACATCAGCAATATCGCCTTTAGATTTACCTAATAAACCCTTACCAATTGGTGAATCGACAGATATTTTCTTATCCTTTAAATTAGCTTCATTTTCAGCTACAAGAGTATAAGTCATTTGCATGGAGTTTTTAACATTTTTAATTGTCACCTTAGACAAAATGAAAACTTTTGAGTTATCAATATTGCTATCGTCAATTAACCTTGCATTTGCTAATGTATTTTTAAGTTTAGAAATTCTTAATTCCAATAAGCCCTGTGCTTCTTTTGCTGCATCGTATTCAGCATTTTCTGAAAGATCGCCTTTATCTCTAGCTTCAGCAATTTGTTGTGATATTTTTGGTCTTTCAACAGTTTCTAACAATCTAACTTCTTCTTTGAGATTCTCCAATCCTTCTTTAGTATAATAACTTACGTCTGACATCTCTTTAATTATTTATCTTAAACAATTGAATCCGCCATTAGCGGATTCAAAATCAAATTATTTATTGTGCAAATATAAGAATAAAAGCTAAAAACTATCTAAATCAGGAGGTCTAATAATACCAAACCACTTAAGAACTCTTTCTCCTACACCTGGAACCTCTACATGTATTAAATACACTCCACTTGCTATTGGTATTCCAGCGTAATTCTTTAAATCCCAATCTATTGATGTTACAGGACTGTCCTTTATATAAGTTCTTACTAATGTCCCATTTACACTATATATCCTAACATTACATACATCTGGCAAATTCACTATCTTAACTACATTACTTAATTTGTTAAACTCGTAATTTGAGTATGCATAATATGGATTAGGTACTACATTTATTATATCCAATACTGATGATAAAGTTGATGTGTCCTGCAATACTGTTGCTATATCGTCCATGTCAAACTCATATAATGGAACATAATCTTCATATCCACTCGGTGATTGACTTGATGTAGATGGAGTGTAACAACCGAACTCTCTATAGCCTGTAGCCACTCTTAATCTTATTCTTACATCTGTCTCTATAAAAGATGCAGGATCTGTTGAACTTGTCAAATTAGTCGCTAGTTCTGGATTTAACATTGGTATTCCTACCCATGAACAAGATCTCCATACTTTTAACCTATTTCCTGGATGGTCCCAATTATCCATAAAGTACTCTCCTTCATCATATGCTGGCATTTTTCCTTGATCCCATGAGTTTGGAGAACAAGCTGCATTTCTGAATATGTACACATAATGTTTACCACCAAAAATAGAACCTCCTTGAAACGCCCCTCCTTCATTTGCCGATGGATTAAACATCATATCTTTTCCTCCATTATTCCCCAACCAACTGTCTTCTCCATAAGCTATATTTAATCGCTCACCTGAACTTAAATCTATTGCATAACCTGGGAACCAACCCATACCTGTAGCTGATGTCAAATCCCCTTCTGAAGCTTTATAGCCTGCATCACCTGCTGACAACCCTTGCTTATCTATAGATGGCATTTGTTTTACATCTTGTTTTGTGGTTTGTCCATCCCATGAAAGACTAGGGTTATCTTGTGTCTCTATTACTGGACACCTTGTCCATTTAGTCTTATCTTCTGTAATCACAATATCAACTGGCATTAAAAACTTCATATCAGACATCGCCCGAGTACTTTGTAGTTCATCTGAAACAGGCTCATGATGACAATCTCCAGCACCAACTAATCTATATGGACCCCATGTGCCTTCTAATACACCTTCGTAAACCTCAGAATCATCAACGCCTATTATATCGTTGTACTTACATGGATCATCGCATTCTTCTGCTGAGCCTATTGGAAATGCTCCTGCATCACAATCTTCCTCAGCTGTACCACTCCTAATCCAGTTATCTGGGGCTGTCCCTTCTCCATCTGACAATCCAGTTAACCACCTTTTTGATGAATCTTCAAACTCTATGGTCGACTCTAATAACTCAGGTCTATACACATTGGAACTCATCAATTCTGGCACGTACTGCTGTACATTTACAGAAATACCCCATTCTGGAATCAGTTGCTCATTGCCTATATCTATAGTCTGCTCAGAATTAACAGTATCTGTATAATTATTTGAACCTGATGCTGCTCTAGCTAAGTACCAACTTCCTGTTCCTAAATCTCCATTATCATCTAACACATGAAGCCTGTAATTGCCCCCTTTTACATTCAATGGATCTACCACTTTAACGGCAACTGGACCAAATCCATTTTCATAACTTACACGTTGTGGACTTACGTTGGTTAATATATCAGCTTCACTATCTGCAGTTAAATTAACGATATTTCTTCCTGTACCTTTTCCTTCTACTCTAGTTATTTTTGGTCCACTTCCATATTCCACTAATTGTAATGTTCCTCCTGATTCAGGATTTGGAATGTGTGGAATCCCCACAAATGGTATAATCGAACCGCCTGTTACTGATTTTCGCCCTGCTTTGTAAGGCACTTGCTGACCATCTAATCCTCCTGGTGTTGAAGGATCATAAGGCTTGTATTGGTTGTAACCATAAGCCAATACCATAAAATAGTATTTCTTGTGGTTTATCAATCGAACATCTCCCTGAGCAAAGGCATCGTTAAATACCTGGAATGAATGCTTAATCCCTTCATTTGCTCCATTTACCATCTCCGTTGGTACTGCCGCTAATAAATTATCATCAAACTCATAGTTAACCAACTGTGATACTCCGTCAATTATGTCGCATTGAGCAATTAGTCTAGAATAATCTGGGTCAGCTAACTGGGATGGCCCAACAGTTTCATCAATAACTTGATACAACTGATAGCCCTGGAATTTATATTTTGCAGAGTCCTCTGAATATCCATAAGACAAAATAATAGGATCTATTTCTTCATAAGCTTCAACATCTGTTGTCTTTGACAACATAATTATCAATTCTCTATCTAATTCCTGAATAACTAACTCTGGTGAATCGGGGCCATTTAATATCCTAAAGCAGTTGTCAAACAACGCTTGAGCTTTATCGTCTGCCCGCCTTACTATTTCTACAGATTCGAATGGGTCTCCAGATGACCCTTTCCCATATACAACACCAAAAGTAATATTATTAAGTGCACCCGGTCTTAAAATAAAAGGACCTGCCGCTTGAACAAACCTTCTGTCCCCTTTTGGGTTAGGACTACCTGTGCCTGGTGAAATTTCACTCCAATCAAAACCTGGATCAATACCTAGTGTCCCCCAGTTGTATGGATCACTATCGCCTGGAAAGCAGTAATCTGTAGGTATTGTGGTTGCTCCAGTACTGGAA
>PBNK01000033.1 GCA_002723085.1 Crocinitomicaceae bacterium
AGCAAGAGTTAATTGGGATATTAAAGACCTACCAAAAGGAACTCCAGCCGGTGGTTTTGTTCCATATTTGAGAATCAATGCTATGGTTATTAATCAAGAAACTGGAATGAAAACATTTATTGATTTAATTCCTCACATTAATCTTTCTGATAATTTCCATTACGCCAGAAATATTTCTCTACCTGGAAAAGTAACTGATTTATATACTGTGGAGTATACAGTTTCTCCTCCTTCAAAATATGATGTTGCACTTCATATGGATTGGAAAAAAGAAATTGGTCCAACTTTTTTTGAAACAGTACGCTTTAAATATAAGGATGTAGATTTTGAAGAAATTGCAAAAGCTTCGAGGAGGTAACAGATTAAATGCTAATTTTTAAAATAATCCATTATTCAAGAATAAAACTGTAAACATATTCTTGAAAAGTAATATAACTCTATTGATTTAAATCAAATGTTAGTTATGGATTACTATAATCAACATCAGGGTCATTTAGAAAATACATTGTTAAATAGACATAACTGCTGCTGTAACTAACTTCAGCAAAATCATGACCAGTGTCATATGTAAATCTAAAGCTTCCATTCTGTTCTTCAGCTGAATAGCCAAGAGAACTTATATTTGAAACAATTGCAGCTACAATATCTGAACCCTTGCCATAGGCCTTGTCTTTAGTTTTGATTTTAAATTTTATTTTACTTACAGCATTATCTGGGTCATGTAAATTGGTTTCATAACCGGCAACATAACCATATTCGTTTCTGTATGGTGTTTTAACTTTATCTACAAAATAAATATATACATCGCTGTAAGAAAGGTTTGAAGGTTTTATGCTATTTGGTTCTGAAAATTGTTTTTTATGAAAATAAGTTCCGCTTCCATTTACATGAGACTCAGGATTATAATTAAAACCTAAATTTTCTAAAGAAGAAGTAATATCTGTAGAATAGGTCAAAATATCTGAAACATTTCCAATAGTACTGTTTACAAAACTTTCAACATCAAAAAATTGAGATTGTAGGGTTGTTTGTTCAAGTTGATTGCCAGCAATAAAACCATTAAATTTTCTATGCATGTATCTTGATCGAACATTATTGTAATTAGGATCTTGAACAATGCCTCTACATTCATTTTTATTCACTTGCTTACCCTCTTTATCAATAAAAATGTAATATTTCCCATCTTTTACAATGGCATTTTTACAACCAAAACCATACGCTATTTCATTAAAAGTGGGTCTAATCACTTTTGTTCCTTCTTTATCAATAAAACCAACTTCTCTTTCGTCAATAATTGGAGCCAAACCATTATCAAATATTAATGGATTATTATATCTAGACCTTATTAAAACTTCACCTTTACTGTCTATCAACCCCCAATCTCCATCTTTTTCAAAAGAAGCATAACCGTTTCTAAAATTTGTAACCGAACTCCATGAAGAATTAATTGATATTACTTTTTCACCAATATAATTACAGAAACCCCAGCCAGAGCCATCATAAACAGCAACCTTACCTTCGGATGGCAATCCATAACCATTGTATTTATCTTTAAAATCTACTACTTCTTTTCCTCTAATATCAATTAATTTTACAAAAATATTGTAGTCATCATTTTCAACTACTAAAGCATGATTATCATTAAACTTAGTTACTCTGTCATACTGACATTTTATTGCTATTTTCCCTTTACTATTAATAAACCCCCATTTACCATCAATATTCTGAACAGCTGCGAAACCATTTGAAAAGGAACAGGCATATTCTATATTTTCTAAAGTAAATAGTTCTTTAAAATTTTTATCAATATATTTTATTTTGCTATTATTTTCTACAATTGCCGTTTTTCCATCACTAAATGGTAAAGCATTAACCAACTTCATTCCCAATTCCTCTATTTTATATTTTGTTCCTGAATTAATTATTTTAATGAAATCAAAAAATTCTTCACCATCGCGATATTGCTTTATCATTGAAATGCCATCACTACTAATCGTTGGTGGATACTTAAACTCAGGTGGAATAACCTCATCACCAGTATAATTAATGAAGCCCCATCTGCCATCTTCCTTTTCTTGAAAAGGCAAATAAACACCATCAGAACAGTCCTTAATAACATCACTATCACCGCCACCACAAGATGTATATAAAAGTATAGGAGATATAAAAAAAAGTATATTCGAAAGTTTTTTTATTGCTAATTTCATTGATATTTGTTTTTAGTATATGAGTAAAAGTATTAAATATTATTATAGATACATCACGTTATTATTGTTTTTATCTGCTCATTTTTTTGGATTTAGTCAAAAACAATGTTTAAAAAATCTTTCTAAAAAAGAATTTGACTTAGCACTCGAATGTGCAACTCAAAAAATAAATAAACATCCAAATGACATATATCTAAATTTCGTTTTGGCTTCAATAAAAAGCAATAGAAATAATAAACATTATGAAATTTACAATGCCTATGATTTTATAATTAAAACGAAAAAAGCTTACAACAATACTATTGAAAACGACAAGGAAAAAATTAAAAAAGCATTTGTTAAAATGCATTTCGATACCAACTTTATTAATAAAGCTATATATGAAATTTGCACAAAAGCACTTGATGATGTTAAAAGTAAAAATAGCATTGATGATTACGAAAAATACATCAACACCATTGATGTAATTGAATTTAACAAAAAAGCTGTGTTATTAAGAAATGAACTTGCTTTTGATATAGCTGTAAAGAAAAACACCATTTTTTCATTTAACTTTTTCATAAAAAAATACCCATATTCAGCGCAAATAAATGAAGCTGTGAAATTAAGAAATGAACTTGCATTCAATAAAGCAAAACAAATTAATACTGTTCAATCTTTTCAAAATTTTATTGATACTTATCCAAATACTTCTAAAATAGCTTATGCAAAAAAATTAAGAAATGAACTTGCATTTAATAAAGCTAAAGAAATTAATACGGTTGAATCTTTTCAAGTGTTTATTAACACTTACCCAAAAGCCAATGATGTTGAAAAAGCAATTGATTTACGAAATGAAGTAGCATTTAAAAAGGCTAAAGAAACTAATACAATAGAAAGCTACAATTTGTACATTAATAAGTATCACAAGTCTAAAAGGATAGGTGAAATTATCAAATTAAGAGATATTGTAGCTTTTAATAATTGTGTGAATTTAAATACTTCTCAATGTTTTGTTGCGTTTCTTGAAAAATATCCTAATTCGCATTTAATACAACAGGCTAAAAAAAGTGTTGATTCACTAGTTTTTATGGAAGAAACATCTGACCATTCATTCGAGTCCTATTTGGATTTTTATGAGAATCTTGATTTTAACAATAATGATTATCAAAATGCAGCAATGGATAGTGTGTTTAATATTGCTATCAATAGTGAAAAAATATGGTATGCAAATTATCTGGCTAATACTTATAATAATGACCCTAGAATTGACAAAATTTATACCAAATTAAAAGATTTCTTTTTGGCTGATGGAGAACAAACGACATTACAGTTTTACATAAACAACTATCCGGCAATCCCTGAAGACCATAAAGAAGAGGCCTATAAACAATACCAAAAATCGTTAGGAGCAAATCAACTTTACATGGACATTGGAGCCACAAAAGAAAGCATTAAACTTTATGAAAACTTTATTAAATCTATGGCTCCTAGTGAAATTGCTTATGTAGCTCTTCAAAGGCTCGTTTCCAATTTGCTAAATCTAAAAATGTATAGTCAAGCAAAAAATATATTTACAAAATTTAAAAGCTATTTCCCTAATGACGATAGAATAAATGACATTATTGGGATTCTAAATGCAAGCTCTAAAAAAATTTATAATAAACCTGAAAAATATTTAAACTCAACCAATGACGAATACAATCCAGTTCCTACACTTGACAACAAAGAACTGTATTTTTGTGGGTTTAATAGAAAGGACGGAATTGGTGGGGAAGACATCTTTTTATTTGATAAAAATTCAAAAGATGTAAGTGTAATTAATTCCTTATCAACTTATGATGGTAACGAAGCTCCCTTGTCAATAAGTGCTGATGGAAATACAATTTTAATTTGGAACAATGAAAATAAAGGAGACATATATTATAGCAATAAAACAATTAATGGATGGACAGAACCTGTCCCCTTCCCTGCCCCTATAAATTCAGATTATTATGAAGGTGATGCACAATTAACTTCTGATGGCAAATCGATGCTTTTTGTGTCGTCACGTCCTGGTGGCTATGGAATACATACAGATAATTCTTTTCAATATCATGGAGACAATGAATATCCAACCGATATTTATATATGCCATTTAGATGAAAATGATAATTGGTCAGCTCCTATTAATCTTGGACCTGAAATTAATACAAAGTATACCGAAAGGTCACCATTTCTACATCCTGACGGAAGAACCCTTTACTTTAGTTCGGATGGATTATATGGTTTAGGAAGGTTGGATGTATTTATGACTACTAAAATTAACGACAGTTTATGGAACCAATGGAAAAAACCTAAAAATTTAGGAAAAGAAGTCAATACTAGCGGAAAAGATTGGGGCTTTAAATTTTCAACAGATGGTTCAAAAGGATATTATTCAAAATCAGGAAAAAGATCTCTTACTAGTATTTTATTTTTATTGGATATATCTGGAAGTATGCAAGGTCAAAAAATTATAGATACAAAAAAAGCGGCCAAAGAAGCCGCTCTCACAGCATTAAAAAACAATTCTGAGGTAGCGATATTAATGTTTGATGGAAGTTGTGATGAACCTATTACAAATATGATTGGTTTTTCAACTGATATTACCAATATTGTTAATACAATTGATGCTGCTCGAGCAAGTGGTGGTACTCCAATGTATAAAGCCATGCAAAAAGCAAATGAATACATGAGAATCAATAAATCAGTACAGTCAAAAGATCAACTCATAATATTAATGAGTGATGGAGATGCCAATAGATGTGACGATTTAGATAATGTACTAAATACTATTAAAAGAAAAGGCAAACTTTATAAACATTACACAATTGGTCTTGAAGTAAATGAATACTCGAATGCATACAATGACCTTACTCATATTGCCAATACATCTAAAGGTAAATTTATCCATGCAAAATCATCTAATCAGCTTGGAAGATTATTTTCAGACGCCACAAATTCACTATATAACTTAGGTAACTTAGGAACTGCTAATAAAGATATTTTCTCATTCAATGTACCAAGCCATTTAAAACCTGAGCCAGTTGCTACAATTTCAGGGACTATAAAAGATAATAATGGCAAACCTATTCAAGTTACTTTAGAATGGGAAGATTTAGAATCAGGAAAAAACATGGGCGTTTGTAAAAGTGATCCCAGAGACGGAACCTATTTTATTGCATTGCCTGAAGGTCATTTATATGGGTATTATGTTTCCGAGGAAGGATATTTCCCATCGGACAATAATATTGACTTGAGAACAAAATCTTACACCAATAAAGTAGATGAAGAAATTATTGTATACACACTAGAAGAATTAAAAGAAGGAAATGTAGGAACAAGAGTAAATAACATCTTTTTTGACTACAACAAATATAAACTAAAGTCTGAATCCTACACACAATTAAATAAAATTGTTAAAATATTAAATGACAATACTGATTTAAAAGCTGAAATAAGCGGACATACAGATAGCGATGGAGACAACAAATACAATCTTGAACTTTCTGAAAAAAGAGCGGAGTCTGTAATGAAGTATTTAATTCAAAATGGCATTCAAAAAAACAGAATAAAATCAATTGGCTATGGAGAAACAAAGCCAGTAGCAGACAATTCAACTAATGATGGCAAGGCTCTTAACAGAAGAGTAGAATTTAAATTTAATACTCAATGATTTTTTAGATTATTTAAGTAAAAGTTAGAACAATTAAAAAATCAATGTTTAATAATCAGTTCTGTTCTTCTATTTTTCTGACGCCCCTCTTCTGTATCATTGCTTTCAATAGGTTTAGTTTCGCCAAAACCTTTTGAAGTAATTCTTTTAGGATCTATTCCTTTTTCAATCAGGTATTTTCTTACGGATTCTGCCCTATTTTTTGAAAGGATTAAATTACTGCTTGCAGAGCCAACATTGTCAGTATGGCCTCTAATTTCAACACTTAATTGTTTTCTTTCATTAAGCCAATTAAGCAATAAATCTATGTATGGATAAGATGAAGGTTCAAGTTCATAACTATTAGTTTTAAATGAAATATCTAATTCATTAGACATGTCAATAGTAAGAGTATAATCATAAGATAAATTAGTTTCATCAGGCAAATCAAGTTCTAATTCACCAGCTTATCCATAAAAATTCTCAATTATAACTCTAAATACATTTTTAGCAGGTATTAAAATATCATAAAGTCCATTTTCATCAGTAGTTGCATCAAAAGACCTATTGGTTCCTTTTTCAACAATTCTTATGTATTGTCCCTCTATGGGTTGTTTTGTTGGAGTTTCTACCTTGAGTTTTAATAACGTAAGGGAATCATTAGGTTGTAATTCTTGTGATTTACTACTAATTGATATCATTAAAGACAACAAGCATATGTAGTATGGGAATGAATAAATGTTTATCAGAATTGAGGCAAATAATAACTTTTTCATATCTATATAACTCTTTAGATTACAAAAAGGTACAAAATAGGCTATTCTATCTTGTTTATTCATAGAATAATTTAAATCTTTTTAGAAACTATAATTTATTTCACTACAATGTGTCCTGTTACAGAGAATGATTTTTTTGTCGTTTTTTTATTTGGTTTAGGTTTATTTTTTGAAATTAAAACTTGAATGTAAGTAATCTCATTTTTTGACTTTTTAAATGAATAAGTATATTTTCCATTTTTATACATTATATCATCATCCCAAATAAAATTGCTTTTTTTACCTTGATCTAAATAAGATCCCTTAGCATTTAATCTTCTTGGTGTCATGGGTTTAAATGGCATATCATGTGATAAATTGATTCCAACTAAAAAGTATCCAGAAGGAACTTTAAACTGTAGTTGAATATTTTTGCCCTTAACTTTTAACTCATTTAAAGGCAAATAACGGTTAATAAATTCCTCATAGTATGAAAAATATTTTTCACTTCCTCCAATTCCTAATCCAACAAAATTATGATTAGGCTCTAAGATAGTTTGCCTATGTCCATCGTTTGGAGGTCTCTCTTTGTACATGCTCATGTGACTTTCCTTCATCATTCTATACATATTATCTAAAGACAAGTCAATTTTAGCTGAACTCCAAGTAGATGAAGCGTTTTCCGAAACATGATCTATTCCACCATCTAATCCATATCTGTGATAAGGTTTTTTCCCTTCAATATCCCAATGTCCTGTATATTCATTTTCAGCAGACATTCTAGCAGTTTTATTTGCTGATCGACAAGCATGGACATCTAATTTTAAAGAAGGTCTATTATGTTTTTTTCTATTTTTATTTATTAGGTTTAACATCGCTATTTTAAGGATTAAATGCTGATCACTATCTTTAAATTCAATTAAACGATTTTCTTTTTCATTTAATTTTTTATAAAACTTAAATTGCTGATTATCAATATTGTACTTATCTAATAAATTATCTTGAGCACATAATAAAAATGGAAAAACAATAGCAATTAAAAAGGGGGATAAAGCTTTCATATAATTGTTAATTTTGTAACTCAATGTTCTAATTTAGAAAAAACCTATGAAATTAACTTCAATACTGTTTAAAGCCATTCTATTTACATTTTTAATCTCTTGTTCAAATGAAAATACTAACGGAATAAATAAAGAACAAAAGCATTCCTCAACTAATGAAATTGAAAAAGAAATAAACCCTATTGAAAAATCAAATTCTATAACTCAAAATTGGGACACAAACACAGTTGTTGGTGATGGTATAATTTGGAGAACAGAGTTAAATGTTGAAAATCATTATGAAGACATTTATGTAACAAACATTTTTGGGTTTAAGAAAAACATTGATGTTGGAGAAATGGTTCAAGTCATTCCTTTGAGAATGGAGTTGCCCATAATAAACCTCAGAGTAATCAATTCTACAAAATTAGAATATTTAGAAGTTGAAGATAGATATAGTATTGAATTGGAAAAAATTCCTAAAAAGTACAATGAGTTCTGGGAAATCAAGTCACTTGAAGGCATAAGCCCTGAATTCCCTTCCAATTTAATTATTTTATACCCTCCAGTTAAAGATTGTAAATTATTATCAACTCATGAATTAAAAGATGAAGATTTGCCAAATAACATTTCAAATAAAATTGTAAAAGGAGCCTTAGACTTTAATAACGATAATCAACCAGATGCTTTAGTGTGTGAATTTTGTTGTAAAGAAAGATTTTCAGAAAAAAACTGCGAATATACTTGCGGTGAAACTTATATTAAATTCGAAAAAAAATGGGTTATGATTAATTCTTATCAACCCATGTAAAAATTTAATCAGCTTTTTAAATTTAAAATTTATATTTGACCAAAATTTATTAAAATGGATACGATTAAAGATTTTCTATCTCAAATTTCGATATTACAATATGTATTAATTGCTGTAGTACTTTTTACAATTTACTTTTTAAGTTCATTGCTTTTTTCTTCAAATTCATCTGGGATTCAACTAATTCCCAAAAATACTCCTTTTGTTGGAGTTGTTAGTGCAGGAGATATTCTTGAAAAAGCCAATATTGAAGATATTCTAGATCTAGATCTTAATTTAATTGAAGATATACAAGATAAAATGGAAGATGCTATTGATATGGTTGAAGATCAATCTGAAATAGCTGCCGAAATTTTAAAAAACCCCTACGAAATAGGAATTGATATTAATCAAGATCTTTTTATTTATGTACCTGTTGAAGATATTAAAAAATCAGAGGTTTATTTATGTGTAAGTGGTGGGGTGAAAAATTCAGAAAAAATTATTGAAATCATTGAAGAAATTGAAGATAAAATACCAAATAATAATTATGATGATGAATATGGCTCTCAAAAATCATATTTTGATTTAGATGAAGATGAAGACTATAATTTATTAATAAGTTATACCATAAATACATACAGAGGATATTATGATGATGAATCAAGTGAATATTACAGAGATTTATTTGCTTTTGCCTGGGACGATGATAAATTTTTATTTATCACTAACCCCGATTCAAGAGATGAAAGTTCTGTTGATTTATTAGAAGATGAAGTAGAGAAATTATTTAATTTACAATCTGATGAAAAAATCTCAGAAAATGGAAGTTTTAATGATTTTTATTCAAGCAAAACAGATTTATGTGTTTGGGCATCTGCAGAGGGAATTGATGAGGATTTAATTTCAGAAATGGTGGAAGAAATAGATGATGAAACAAGAGGAGAAATAGATCTTGATGAAGAAGACATCATGGAATCTTCAGGATCTTTATTCTATAATTTTGGAGATGGAGAAATTAGTATTAAAACTCAAGTCAACTTGAGCGAAGGCATTCAAAAAATTCTTAAAGAAAAATTAGAAATTGAAACTTCTGAATTATCTATTGAATACAAAGCTAAATTTGACGAAAGTGGTGACAACACCATTCACGTTGCCTTAAGATCTATAATAACACTTGCCGATCAATTTATTTCACCAAGAATGTTAAGGCGTTTATTTTAAATTTAACGATTCTATACATTCCCTTAACAGATTAAAATTTAATCTAAACTTGTACCGTTTTTTCTTTTCTGGTTTACATTAACATGAAAACTAAGAAAAACCACATCCAAAATTTAAAAATTACACTATTAACTGCTTTAATATTAATATGTTCGTTCTATAATGTAAAGTCACAAACAATTAATAATTCTGTCTCGGAAAACTATGAATCTTATAAGCAGGAAATAAAAAAATTATTTGAAAAGCATTATGAAAAGGAATTCAAATCCTCTCCTGAAATGAAAATTGCTTGTATTGACTACGTAGAAAGACAAATTGATAATAAAGAAGATACCGTTTATAAAACTTGTAATTATTTTGTGAACCGTAGATTTAAAACTTCCACTTATAAAAATGACAAAAACATTTCCTTAAATGATATTTTACTAGCTGATTGGAGATTGGAATTTGTTGAAGACAACCTAAATAATCCTAAATTTCACAATCCAATTGCAGATAAAATTAATGTTGAGCTTGGTGAATACGAAGGGTATTTTTATGTAGTAGTCGGCATACATTCTTCATGGTATGAGAAAAATGAAAATTTATTAACCTATTAGAAAATAATTTTTGTTGTACCATTTTATACTAGATGGGTTATCCTAATATGGATAAAGAATATGATGGCGTAATGATTTGTTGTCCGAAATGCGATTGGCAACCTTTAAATGAAGTTTTTTTCAAACTATCAATTGATGCCTATAAAAGAAAATCGAATAGAAAAATACCCATAAAGTGCGAAAAATTCTATTGTAATCATTCTGGACTTATTGAAGACTGGCTATTTATATACAAAGAGTTTTAGTTAAATTAATATTATAAAAACCTGAACTATGAAAAAAATTTGTTTTTTATTGACTTTTGTAACTTTATTATCATGTAATAAAAACGATAAAGCTTACAATTTATACGAATGTTCATGCCCTAAAGAAATCTCAGATGCTGGTCCTAATCAAAACATATATTGGGACTGTTCGTGGCAAGCATCTTATAACAACGGAAAAGTAAAACTTATTACTGATAAAAATGGAAAATTGATTGCGTTAAGTAGAACAAGTTTAAATTCTAAAATAAAATGAAATTGTCAAATACATTTAAGATTAAATTTTTAGAGAGAATACCTGTATTTAAAAAATCTAAGTTAGGAACGATAAAATTCACTTCTTTTGATTATAAACCAGTTAATGATGATTTAACATTTAAACTAATTAAAAGCTATAAAAACCCTTCATTGTTAGGCATTATACCCTTCAGAAATAAATTTCCTGATCATGTAAAAATGAAAAAAGTATTTGATAAAATAATTAAAGCTCTTAATGTAAATAAAAAAGGTCTTATTGTTTATGGATATAATTTAATCGAATATGAGAAAATAATTTTATATAAATTAAATGCAAATGAAAATTTAAGAAGCGACTTTTATGATGATTTACTTATTAAAATGATAAGATTTAATTGTACTCATTCTAGGTTTGAAAATAAAAATATGTATTAAATAGTGAAAAAGTATACATTTGCTCGTCAAAATTAGTTCCTAATCAACATTTGATAAGCATGAAAAAAAATAAAAAACATTTCAGATCCATTTTATTAGCATTATCAATATTTACATTTAGTTGCAACCCATCTATTGATAATAAAAAAGATCAATCAGAAAAAGAAAATTCAGAAATTAAAGAATTAAATGAAGTTCAGATAGCAAAAGCTGATGATGACACATTAAGTGGTGAAGAATATTTCGAAAAAGCAAAATCGTTATATGAAGCAAAAAAATACGACAGTGCTAAATTATTTTATCAAAAAGCAGCTAATAAAGATCATGCTGAATCACATTTCACTCTGGCTTACAATTATCCAGTAACACAAGAAGAAAACTTGTATCACTACAGTCAAGCCGCAATGCTTGGGCATGAAAAAGCATTAGGAAATCTAATTGACAATCATTTTTATAGAACCAATAACTTATTCTCAAGTAATGTTAAGCAAATACATGATGTCTACAAAAAAGCTCAAGAACTAAATCCATCCATTGAGGACTTTGAATTATTAGAACTGGCTTCAAAAGTGCCTGAACTAAATGGTAAAGAATTTATGGAAAAATACGATTTGTCAAATGACGATAACTTTAATCATTGTTATTACATATGGGAACTTGCAGAAGCCGCTTCAAGAGGTGAAAAATTTGAAAACCCAACGCCACTTTTAGTGTTGCAACTAATAATAAAAGGTTCATTTGTTCCTGCTGAAGGTCAATATGCCATTTCTGATTATCTAAACTATTGGCAACAAGACACATTAGTTCCATTTGATTTATGTCAATACATAACCAGTGGTATTGGAATTAACTATTGCTCTACTAAAGCAGCAAATGAAGAAGAAAAAGAATACCAAAAACTAATTTCAAATTTTAAAGAAACTGTAAAATTAAGTGATGACCAATTGATAAATAATGCATTTAAAGAAACGCTTACTTACATTGACATTAAAGCTTGGAATGAAGAATGTCATGACGGATCAGGTTATGTAGCTTGGACCAATGAATCTATTTATGATCAAAAGCATCAATACTTAGAGTTTATTAATCAGCTTTACGAAGGAAAATATGTAGATTCTTTAAAAGGTACAATCGCTGAAAATGATTCTATTTTAAATGTCAAATATCAAATTATTTCAAAAGGGCTAAAGGAAAAACCTGTTACTGGAATGAGGTTTCACTTCACTTTTGAAAATTTTAGAGATGTTCAACGTAAATGGATTACATATCGTGACGTAAATGCCAAATTTTTCAGTGAGTTATCACCAAATTACAGCAACGAATATTGGTTAAATTATTTAACTGCTGTTAGAGTAAAAGATTTTGATAATTTAGTTGAGTTAGTTAATGTGTATAGAGATTAATTATTTTAATCAAAAAAATTAGTTGATTTATGAACCACAAAGTTCATATTGTTGGTGCTGGAATTAGTGGGTTAATCGCAGCCCATGTTCTCGAAAAAAATGGAATAAAACCTATTATTCTAGAATCAACCGAAAGAGTTGGAGGAAGACTTAAAACAGATTCTATTGACAACTATCAGTTGGATCAGGGATTTCAAGTTTTATTGTCAAGTTATCAAGCAGCTAAAAAATATTTAAATTATACAGAGCTAGAGCTACAAAAATTGAAATCAGGTGCATGTGTTTTCTCAGGTGGTAAGAAAATTACTATTGGAGATCCACTAAGAGATTTCTCTGTTTTTATACCTACATTATTTTCAGGCATAGGAACTTTTAAAGATAAACTCAAAATACTAAGCCTGAATAAAAAACTTAAATCTAAAAGTATTGAAGATATTTTCAATTCAAAAGAGAAAACAACAGCAAAATATCTGAGAGAATTTGGATTTTCAGAAGATATAATTTCTAGGTTTTTTAAACCTTTTTTTACTGGAATTTTCTTGGAAGATGAACTTGAAACATCTAGCAGAATGTTTGAATTTGTTTTTAAAATGTTTGGAGACGGACATGCCGTATTGCCAAAAGGAGGAATTGAAGAAATTTCTAAGCAACTGAAAAATAAATTAAACAATACAACTTTCAAGTTTAATTGTAAGGTTTCTAAAGTAAATAATGAAGAAATTGAATTAATTGATGGTGAAAAAATTAAAACTAATTATACTATAATAGCCACTGAATCAAGTAACCTGATTGACAATTTAAAAAATCAAAAAGTTGAATGGAAATCTTGTCAGAACCTATATTTTACAACAAAAAAAAGAAATATTGAAAAACCTTTCATTGGTTTAATTGCGGATAAAAGTTGTCTCATAAATAATATTTTCTTTCACACTAGCATTGATGTTAAAACCAAAGGATCAGAAGAACTATTATCAGTTACAGTTGTTAAAAAACATAAACTGTCTAAAAATGAACTAATCGAAAAAGTCAAAGAAGAATTAAATGAAAAATGCAATATAAAAGAGTTATCATTTTTAAAGCTTTATGAAATTAGGAAAGCTTTACCAAACTTAATGAATTTAAAAAATGATTTGAGTCCCTCTGAAACTCAATTAAAAGATAGAATTTTTTTAGCTGGTGATGTTATGCTAAACGGATCATTAAATGCTGCCATTAACTCAGGTGAAAAAGCAGCGATTGGATTGCTTGAAAAAATTGACAAACAAGGTTTTTAATTTATCTAAATCATGAAAAAATCATATTTCTACCAAATTGGTTTTTTTTGACTGCAATTCCAGTTTCAGCGTAAAACCCAACTCCACTTATTACAGATTTCAAGTAACTTTTCATTTTGGGTTTAATTATCACTTTTATAATAAACCATCTTAAAAAGTTTGGATAATTTTTTAATAAAGAGTTTTTTATAATGTCAAGTTGAATTAATAATTCACAGGAATCATTTTTTGGTGGAATTATTTGCCATTTTACTTCAGCTAAGGACAAATTGTTTTTTTTTATGATTAAACTATATCCTAATTTATCATTCCACTCAAAAAAACATCTTTCATAAATTAATCCGCTGTAATATTCTATTCGATCTAAAGAATTGCTATTTCCCCATTTAAAAACTGTATTTTCTTTACAAAATGGATGACAAAAATTAAGATTCCCTGATTTTGAAATAACTTTCCATAATTTTTCCTTGTTGGTTTTAATTTCAGAAATATGTGAAATTCGTAAAGTATTCATTAATCGCAATCCCCTTCAGAGCGTATATACTTGAATTTATCCAAATTACCGATGTAACAACCTCTAATTATGTTACCATTAGACGTTTCAATATGATACCTAACTTCTGAGCTTTGGGTATCAGAATTTTCAACTTTTAAAACTGCCATATCAACACCAATAGAATCATAATCAGTGAAACTATTTGAATACGTCAACGCTAATGGTTCATATGAAGATATAAAGTTGTAATCATACGCAGTTGAGTCAAAAACAATATTATTTCGGATTTGTATGAAAAAATCATTTACTGAATTATTTTTATCGTAGTTGTAGGTGCCATCTGAAATTACATTGTTAGGAAACCAAATTTCAACTGTTGTGTTTGGATTTTGAACATAGCTCCAATTTCCACAAGAGCTTGATAATGTATCTCCAATTTCACCATCAATAAAAAAGATATTGCTCGAATGAGGAGGGATACCGTCAATTATAGAATCTGAAAAATATCCATTTTGAATACTTACAGTATCAGAATCATTTATTATGTAGGCATTATTTAAAGTAAAGTTTAGTAAATAAGAATTATCATTTTTATTTTTTGTGCAACAAAAAAACAAAATAAGTACAATAGAATAACAAAAGCATTTCATTTTCATAACAACAAAACTATGGAAAAGCTGAATTAAATAAAATACCTATTTAATGGTAATAAATTTAAATGCAACATTGTTGCATTTATTTAAAAAATGTATAGTTTTGCGGCATTAAATAATTTGTATAAAATGCTCAAAAACTTATTATTCATATTTTGCCTCTCATTTTTTCAATTCGCTCAATCACAAGTTATTAGAGGTACTATTCAAGATCAAGAGACCGGTTTAGGATTGCCATATGCAAAAGTTTTTTGTATAGAATTAGAAAATGGTGCTATAGCTGACAGCAATGGAAATTGGCAATTAGACAATGTCGTTGACAATCAAATGACATTACAAATATCTGCTGTTGAGTATGAAAGTAAAATGGTAAAAATTAATGATTTTGGCTCAGAAATTAATATTAAATTACAGCCTGCACATATTCACCTTGATGAAGTTATTATCTCCACTACCGATTCAAGACTTCAACGATACAGTACTTTCCCAGTAGATTCAAGGAAAATAGCTGACTTAAATAAAGTTGAACAAACTAATATTGTTGACGCCATTAGCAACATGCCTGGAATATATAACCTATCTACTGGAAATGGAATATCAAAACCAGTTATTAGAGGTCTTTCTGGAATGCGTGTTCTTACTTCTCAAAACGGTTTGAGAATTGAAAATCAACAATGGGGAGCAGATCACGGTTTTGCATTATTTAATGTTGGAATTGACAGGGTTGAAGTTATAAAAGGGCCTAGCTCTCTTATATATGGAGCTGATGCACTTGGAGGTGTTATTTACATCGCTGATGAACCTTATGCAAATGCTAATGAAACAGAAATAAAAGCTAGTACAAAATTTGAAACAAACTCTTTAGCAACTATAAACAAAGCTTCATTCAAAACATCAAAAAACAACCTTCGAATTGCTGTACATGGTGGATATTTTTCAAGAGCTGATTACGGTACTTCAAACAATTTGTATGTTAAAAATTCAAAAAATAATGGTGCATCTTTAAAAACAGCAATTGGCTACAATAAAAATAATTGGATAACCAACTTAAGATACCAATTGTTGTCTTTCGAAAACGGTATCCCAGGACACACTCATGACAGCATTTGGGAAGCATCAAGCTTTCTTTCTTCAAATCAGTCAAGATCATACAATATCCCTGCTCAACACATTACTAATCATTTAGCTCAATGGGAAAATAAATTTTATTTTAAAAATGATGAATTGGTTGCTCAACTTGGATTCACTTCTAATGATTTAACAGAATTTGGAGAAAAAGTAACCGTACCTGGAATTGATATGAATTTACAAAACATTTCCTACAACCTTAGATGGAAACATCAATTAAACGAGAATCTTGAAATTGTTTCTGGATCTCAGGGAATGAAGCAAAGCAATACAAATGGTGAAAATGCTGAAGATATACTAATAGCTAATGCTGATTTTCAAGATATAGGTGCCTTTTCATTAATTAAAGGAACATTTAAATTATGGAACGTTCAAGCAGGAGCTAGATATGATCAGCGAAACGTTACTACACTTGAATCTGTTAATTCTCTTTCAAAAACATTTAGTGGAATTAATTATTCATTAGGAGTTTCTAGATCGTCTGAAAATATTACAACTAGATTAAACGCTTCAACAGGATTCAGACCACCTCATATTTCTGAATTACTAGCTGATGGTGTTCATCATGCAACTAGCCAATATTTAATTGGTGATGAGAACTTATTACCAGAAAGAGCAAATCAAATTGATTTTTATTTTGGGACACATTTCGAACATCTTGAAATTATAGTTAATCCTTTTATAAATCAAATCAGCAATTTCGTTTATAGAAATCCTACTGGACAATTTAATAATGGTTATCCAGTATTTACAATAATGCAAGACAATGCTATTTTAATGGGTGGTGATATTGCCCTTCATTATCATCCGCATGTTGCTCACTGGCTACATTTGGAAAGTAATTTTTCTTTATTATCAACACAGGATGACTCAGGAAATCCACTTCCTCAAATCCCACAAAACAGATTAAACAATATTATTAAGATTGACATTAAAAATAAAAAAGAACTAAAAATCAATAACTTATCGGTTCAATACCTTTACTTCTTTGAACAAGATAAAGTAACTACATATGAAACAACATCAGACTCATATCAACTAATTAATGTTGGACTTAATGGTAGTTACAAAGAATTTGACTTTTCTTTTGGCGTAAACAACCTTCTTAACGTAGCTTATATTGACCACTTATCAAGACTTAAAACGTATAACATTGATAACCCTGGAAGAAATATTTACGTAAAGCTGGCTTACAGAATAACAGGGAAATAAAAACGTATTTAAAATCAGTCATTGTTGGGTTCTATGACTAATTTTAATAATAAAAACATAATAGAACCTTTAATAAATTAAAAAATAAAATGAAAAAATTAGCTATTATTTTTGCTGCAGTTTCTGTTTTTGGATTTACTGCTTGTAACAAGAGTACATGTCATGAGTGCCACTATGATTTAAATGGTGCTGAAGTTGAACTAGGTGAATATTGTGATGATGATTTAACTCAAATTGAGGCAGATGGATACACAGATTCAACTGGAACAACTCATACAGTTCATTGTGGTGAAGAACACTAGAAAATAATTAAATAAATAATTATTTATGAAAAAGCAGATAATTTAAATTATCTGCTTTTTTTGTGTAAATTATTAATTAATTTGTATTAATATGATGAATGAAGTGGAAATAAAAGAATTGCTAAAAAAAAGAAACCTAAAGGCAACTAGCACAAGACTCGATTTATTATTAAAAATGCAAAAACATGGGTCTGCTATTAGTCATTCTTCTATTCAAAAACAAATGAACCCTATCAATAGAGTAACTTTATACAGAACTATAAATACCCTTAAAGATAAAGGAATTATTCACGAAGCTTTTCAAGAAAAAAACGAAATTTATTACGCCATCTGTGGAACAAATTGCGAAGAACATTGTCATCATCATGAACACATTCATTTTAAATGTTTAAAATGTGAAGAAATTTCATGCAAAGACCTTGATCAACATTTTAACATTTCAATTCCCAATCATGAAATTCATAAAATTTCTGTCCAAGTAGATGGGGTATGTGATGAATGCTATGCTTATTAAAATGAAAAAATTACTTCTACTTTCAATATCAACTTTATTATTTTTCAGCTGCAATAAAAACAATCAAGATACTTGCTTCTCAAATTCAAACGCTCAATCTATTGTTCATGATGGCATAAACAGAGAATATATATTGTATGTGCCTACTACTTATGCAAACTCCTCCCCTAGGCCTTTAATGTTAAATTTTCATGGGTTTGGCGGAAGTGCGAGTGATTATATACAAGATGCTGACATGAGATCTAATGCTGAATCAGACACTTTTTTATTAGTGTATCCACAAGGCAGCTGTTTAAGTGGTTCTTCTCATTGGAATGCATGCCCCTATGGAGGTGACAACAAAAGCAGTGCTGACGATTTTGGCTTTGTTGAAGCATTAATAAATGAAATATCTTCGCAGTATAACATTGACTCAGAAAGAATTTATGCAGTTGGCTATTCAAACGGAGGAATGATGGCCTATGGCCTTGCCAATTATAAAAGCGATTTAATTGCAGCTGTTGGATCAGTTTCGGGAACAATGCTTGATTGTATTGGAAATACATCACATCCTATGCCTGTTATACATCTACATGGAACATCTGATGGAGTTATTCCTTACAATGGCAGCAGCGACTACAATTCGTCACAAAATGTATTGGATCATTGGATTAATTTTAACAACGCCAATACTTCTGCAACAATAAATTCTGACAATACTGGAGGAATGAACATTGAACATTATACATATTCACAAGGAGACAGCAGTGTTAATGTTGAGCATTATAAATACATTGGCGGTGATCACGTATGGTTCAATTCAACTTATCAAGGTCAAAACACTTCTCAATTGATATGGAATTTCATGTCTCAATATGACATAAACGGGTTGAGATAAATTTTAAATCAATCGAATAATTAGATAAATAAATTCTCTTTTCTAAACACAATTGCAACACTGTTGCATTAGTTAAAAAAGTTAATTATTTTTGCATACTTTATTCATTTTTAAAAACACATTTTGTCAGACAATCAATCATGTTGTAATAATCCCAGTTGTTGTGAGCCATCAAACCCATATAAAAGAGGTTATGAAAAAGTTGGTAGAAACAGCCCTTGTCCCTGTGGAAGTGGTCGAAAATTTAAAAAGTGTTGTGGTATTTAATAAACTTATTTAAAAATTAATGGAAATAAAATTAAAAATCAATTCTGATTTAATTGGGGCTTCAGCCAGCACACTATGTACTATTCACTGCTTAGCTACCCCTTTTCTTTTTTTGGCATCTACTTGTACTAAAACCTGTTGTAGTGGTGCTCCTACATGGTGGTTATGGATAGACTATGCATTTTTATTAATTTCATTTTTTGCCGTTTACCGATCAACTAAAACAACTACTAAATCTTGGATAAAACCAACCCTTTGGTTGGCTTGGACTGCTTTATTTGCTTTTATTTTTCTTGAACAAAATACCGAATTGCATTTATCAAATTATTATAAATACACAGCAGCTTCATTACTTGCCATAGTACATATTTATAATTTGAAATATTGTCAATGTAAAACCGATAATTGCTGTACAAATCATGGATAACAACCTTATTGAAGCAATAGGAGATAATCATATTTCAACAAATGTAGACACTCCCCTATTGCCTACTGCATTTGACAAAACTGATGAAGAGAAAATTTCATCAATTAAAAAATATTTTGCGAAAATTATGGAGGAGCTTGGTTTAGATTTATCTGATGATAGTTTATCTGGGACTCCACATCGTTTTGCTAAAATGTATGTTAAAGAGCTTTTTTATGGACTAAACCCAGAAAACAAACCTAAGCTATCTACTTTTGATAATAAATATGGCTACAAAAAAATGTTGATTGAGCAAAACATTAACATAGACTCTTCTTGTGAACATCATTTTCTTCCCATAGTTGGCTATGCTCATATCGCCTATATCCCAAAAGATAGAGTAATTGGCCTTTCAAAATTAAACCGACTTGTAGACTATTATGCTCATCGTCCGCAAGTACAAGAAAGACTTTGTATGCAAATATTAAAAGATCTTCAAAACACTTTAAAAACAGAAGATGTAATAGTTGTAATTAGTGCCAAACACCTTTGTGTTTCTTCAAGAGGAATAAAGGATAAAAATAGTTTTACTACTACATTTGAATACGGAGGTAAGTTTGAAGATGTTAATTACCGAAATGATTTTTTTGGAAGCTTAACATCTAAACTAGAAGACTAACCAACTTTATCACAATTCAAAAAAAGCAATTCATCATTGTTTAAAACTATCAATGAAAACTTCTACTAAAATTCCAACCATCATTCTTAATGGGTTTCTTGGGTCTGGTAAAACAACACTTTTTAGAAATCTATTATCTCAATCAAAAAAGAAAAACATTCCTATATGTGCAATTGTCAATGATATGAGTGAAC
>PBNK01000034.1 GCA_002723085.1 Crocinitomicaceae bacterium
ATGTTGTAATCTCCATATAAAGTGACTTTCCTATTGGTTCTACAATCAATCTCATTGTTTAAATCATACCATGGATAATCCCCATCAGCTGGATTATATACTCCTGGTGATGCGCCACCTGGTCTATCGTAAAATGGAGCTAAATTAAAATCATGAAACTTACCTAAATCCCCATGAGCTGGCCAAGTTAGTATGCTAGAGGGAATATCATAATTAGGAAAATCTACATTAGGATCACAGTCAGGATCTTGGGTACATTCATACCAAGAATTAAACATTTCTACTTCTGCTCTAGTGGTAATGTAAAACTCATCATATTTTATACAATCATCCGGCTCAATCTCAGCTGGTCCATAATCTAAAGTTCCAATATTTAAGTTTCCAGTTCCTGGAACAGTTGATAAAGGCCCAGTCCAAAAATCATTTCCTTGTCTAAAACGTAAAGCAGCAATTTTTAATTGATTATTAACGTCCATTCCCCCCATCCATAATGCACCAGCATAAATAACTGCCTCACCTGAACCTTTTGGAACTTCATAGGCCGCATCACTCTTTGAACGGTCCTGCCACATAGACCCTCCAGTTTCAATCAATGCAGAAACATTATTAAATTCTAGAATTTTTTTACCTGTTGCAGGAGAGCAATTAGCCGCTTTTAAAACAAAAGTATTATTTGGTTTATTTGCAGTGTTAATTGATTTAGTTGGATCATTCCAAGCCCATGTATTTACACCTATAAAAACCGAAATTGATAATATGATTAATTTTCTATTCATTCTCTTTTTTTAAATAAAATAATTATTAAAAATCCAATTTAGCACCAATTCTAATTTGTCTTGGTATGCCATAATTATATGGATTATTTGCTTTCATTGCGTAATAATATCTGAAAGCTGCTTCATCATTTTGAGTTTGGATGGAATTTTGAAATTGTGCTGCATTTAAATAACCATCATCATCAGCATTTCCAGTAGCTCTATAAACGTTAGAAATATTTAATGTGTTGAATAAGTTAGTAACTAAAAGATAAACATTAAGATTTGCTGTTTTCTTTTTAGTTTCTCCTTCTCCACCTCCAAATGAAAGTGTTATATTTCTATCAATCTGTAAATCAGCTCTAAAGTTCCATGGTTTTCTTGAGCCAAAAGGTTCTCCTTCAAGAACGGCTTGTGGTGGACTTAATAACGCCGCTCCAGTAATTCTTTCTTGTCTAGAGTAAGGAGTTCCAGACGCAAAGTTAGCAACTAAATTAGCTCCAGTATTTTTAAATAATTCTTTACCGCCAACTCTAGGTCCAGTATAATTTTCACCAGATCCATAACGGTAGTCAAGAGCAGTAATAATTTGGTGACGTTGATCGTAAGAATATGGATAAATGGTTCTTAAATTAGGGGCATCTGATGCTATTAAATTTGCAGCAGAAGTTGGATTTGACCCAGTTCCATCAGCAAATTGAAGCGTATATGAGGTTCTTAAAGAAATATTACCAGACCTTCTTAAATCATATTTAACAGTCAACCCTTTTATTGTTCCAAAATCAATATTACCCCATGTTGTATACGTTTGAGGGTAAGCTCCAATTTTATTTACCATAGCCACTTGATTTCTCTGCTCTCTATAAAAACCAGAAATTTTAAGTGATGATTTTGAATTTAAAACTTGTTGAAAACCTAATTCATAATCAATAGTTTTTTCAGGTAATAAATTTGGGTTATTAACTGTATTTATACTTCCAGTTTGTAAATAATAATAATGAGTAGGGTCTAATCTCATTCCAGAAGTTGGTCTTTTTGTCAACACATCATAATGAGCGAAAAATAATGCTTCGTCAGAAATTGGAAAAGAAAAGGCAATTCTTGGCATTATATTAATTTGAGGTGTATAATCTTCAAATGCATTTGAACTCACATTATCATTTGGAGAAACATTTTCTGCCAAGTATGGTTGTGGTACTACATAACCACTAGGAACGATATCTTCAATATCATTTACAGCAACACCTGAAGAAGTATACCACTGATTTTCTAAACGATATCCACTTATAGCTGTAGGGTCTTCAATGTCATTTACATATACTACGGCATTTGTTGGGATATTTGATGGGTGGATAACATTATTACCTCCAATTTCAGAAACTTCAGAAATAGTTCTTGCAGGATACAATGTAAATTCATCTTTAAGCACTGACTGATTAGCATCGTAACGGTCAACACGAACACCAACATTAAAAATTAAATCATCAAATGCGAATTTATCCATTATATATCCAGCTATATAAATAGGTTCAAACGCACCAATTGGCCTTGTGTAATTTCCTAAATCATCTTTAGCATTAAAAAAGTCATCAAAGCTAGGCCTTCCAGAAATCTTTTTTCCAGTATGGTCAAAACCATAGTAAGAAACATAACTGTTACCTTCATTTAATAATTCATCTGCACTGAACATACCTAATGAAAGGATATTAGGGTCTAATGCATCAACATTAATAAATTCAGTACCATCAGGATTCATGCCTAATTGATTTCTTAAGTTATAATCAAAAAAAGATTGAGCATCATCACCAGAATAGGCGCCAGGTGCCCCATTTAACGTTGCAAAATCAACTTGAGTTAAAGATCCAAATGTGGAAATAGTTGGATTGCTTTCGTCAAGTGCCCGTCCATAATCAGTGTGAGAATTGGCAAGTTGTCTCATTATCTGCCATAAACCAACAGGTGACACACCAAAATATCTATCTGTTCGTTGTTCATATTCAAATCCAATAGATATTGCATGATCTCCAATATCAGCAGAACCAACAGCTGTGATTCTAAACTGAGTATTGTCTGATTTACTAGACCCATTGTAAGAATAACCAATGTTTCTCCATAAATCATATACGTTTCTTGGACGTGCACCATTTAACAATGCCCCTCCATCTTGAAGTTGTGTAAAGTTTTCATAGTTTCCT
The DNA here is from genome assembly GCA_002723085.1 of Crocinitomicaceae bacterium. Lineage (GTDB taxonomy): Bacteria > Bacteroidota > Bacteroidia > Flavobacteriales_D > Parvicellaceae. The sequence goes on from PBNK01000034.1 coordinate 2,951, forward strand.
ACAACATCATCATAAAGGGTAAAATATTGAGCAGTAATTGCACCCATATCTGCATTAGTTTCTGAAATAGTAAAAGTAACTTGATCATCATTAACTCCTGATTGAACACGATCTATCACCCCATTGCTGTCGTAATCAACAAATTCATAAGAATTAGATTTATCTATGTCAAACTTACCTAAATAACCATAGTTAAAATAATTATCTCCGTGAGTATCGTCCTCTACAAAACCATAATTTTTAGAATAATCTACCATTATAGTGTAGAAAGCATTTTGAATTCCAGAACTTTGTTCAGAATCTTCAGATATGTTTTGAAAACGTTGTGTAAATTTCCCATATGCTCTCCAATCAAAATCTCTGTAATTAGCAAGGTTATCATAATTTAATATTGCGCTTGACCATGAAGCTCCATTTCTATCTGAATAGGCACCAGAAGCTCCAAAAGATAAATTAATGTTTGGACCAGCATTAACATCTATTTTACCAGCAAGAGAAGCATTAGTTCTTGCCACGTTTTGTCTATACTTAACCTTTTCAAAATCACTTGGACTTAAGAAATCAGTATTATAAAATGCGCCAAAACCTAAACCTGTCGGTCTTAAAGGACCTAAGCTGTCTGGATTAATCAAATTAGCTCTAACTTCAGGTTTAAGCCTATATTGATCAATAGCAACTGGTCTTGGATCCAAAACATTACTAAAATTTCCCGAAAGAAAAAAGCCTAAAATAGGATCTGTTTTTTTTCCAGTACTGTCCTTTTTCATTAATAAAGGTCCTGAAAAAACGCCCTCAAAAAGATTATATCCATTATTATCAAGACCATAAACATCTTCACCAATTGCAAATCCAGAAGTTACAGCTTCAAAACCACCAAAATATTGTCGAGATGCTCCTCTAGTTGTAATGGATATAATACCCCCAGTTGCATCCCCAAAATTTGCTGGAACACCACCAGTCATTACACTAACTTCTTCAATAGCAGATTTTGGAAGACTAGTAGAACCCCTAACCTTAATTCCATCAATATAATAAAAAGTAGATCCAGATCTAGAACCCCTTACAGATGTAATATTACCATTAGCATCCGATTGAACTCCACCAACAGTACTTGCAATAGAAGCAGCAGACCTACCAGGCATTCTTGCTAAATCCTCCCTAGTTACTGTTCCACCAGAAGCACCACCATCCTTATCGATCAATGGGACCTTATAAGAAACCACCTCAAACTCTTCTAACAATTCGGATGCTTCCTTTAATTTAATTGGAGATAAAGGCAATAATTTTGCTCCTTTTACAATTAAACCCTCTAACTTATAAGTTTGATATCCAACAAATTTTATGACTAAATCATAGCTTCCTGCAGAAATGTTGCTTATTTTAAACTGTCCGTCAAAATCGGTTTGAGCCCCACCCTTAAGGTTTCCATTTTGATACAATGCTACATTTACAAAAGGAAAACCATCGTCAAGTTCATCCAAAACTTTCCCTTTAATACTACCTCCTGAAGGTTGTGCATAAGAAGAAAATGTAAATATAAAAAGTGTTATTGTTGATAGAAGTAGTTTTTTAATCATGTTATTAAAACGTTTGTAAAACTTAAATTTCTTGTTTATATAAGATACACAAATTAAACAAATATTAACGAATTTTTAACATTTTTAACAATTAATTTTCACTTAATCATTAATCAACAACATCTCTTTTCCGCTTAATTGAATTGCTTTCTTTGTATTTCCACTTGTACCAAAAAGGTACTAACTTGATTCCTTTCTTAAGTCTTTTTGATTTTTTTAAGGTCATTTTCATCCGCTTCCTAGTAGGTTTATCTTGGAGTTTTAAATGAGCTTTAATCAATTCTTTTTTTGCTTGTTCTTGCTCTTTTTTTTCGTTTTTTTTAGCCTTATTAATTTTTTTTAATTGTTTTTTCTCCTGAGAAGATATCTTTGTTGTGTTGTTGTGACTAGCTAAATAACCTCTTTGAACACCAACTAAATGTTGACAATGAAGACTTAAACTCATTGACAATAAAATAAAACAACTAGCAATTCGTTGAAATATAAAATAACTATTTTTACATGAAATCATGAAACCGTTAAATTACATAATTTTATTTTTATTGATCTTATTATCAAATGGATGCGTTAAAAATCAAAATATTGTTCCATATGTTTATGTAGACTTATATGTAAATATTTCACTTCCTAGTTATTCTTCTTTAAATGCCATAGGCGGGTGGACATATGTAAGTGGAGGAAGTCGAGGCATCATTATATATCGTCAAACATTTGATACATTTAGTGCTTATGATAGGCATTGTACTTACAATGCTGACAACCCCTGCGGTGAAGCATCAGTTGATTCATCTGGAACTTATGTTGAATGTGATTGTGATGGAAGTCAATATCAATTATATGATGGTTTAGTTATTCAAGGTCCTGCGGGATATTCATTAAAAAACTACAGGACATCATATAATTCATTTACTAATCAGTTACATATTTATAATTGAAATTAAAAAAACATTACATATTTTTTTTAACATTAATTATCTGCATTAACAGCGTTAGATCTCAAAACTCTAACCAAAACAGCATCTCTTTTGGAATGGCTAATCCAATATCATTATTAATGAAATCCGATTCAAGTATTGCTTATTTCTTAGACCTCACAAGCAAAATAGACTCTAATAAATTCATGAAAATTCACCTTAAATCATCTTTAAATTATAATTCACCTATACTATTAATCGAGAACTTTTTAATTTCAATTGGAAATGGTAAAGTTTTAAAAACTGAAGAAAAAATTTACAATTGGGGGATAGGAAAAGATGCCTACTTTAAAATGAATTTAAGAAGATATAAAATATCCAAAGGTTCTCAATCATTATGGGAAACAGAGCTATATGGTTTTGGTTTTCAATTTTACACCTTTTATGATAGATTTATAAAAAACAATTGGTGGTTTAACGCAACTCTGTATTTAAATTTAGGATTAAATCAAGAATATTTAAGCAATTCTATTTCAAATAACAATGCTCAAGAGTTATGGAGACTAAAAATTGGTGCTAACCAATTAATAAATTTAGGGATAAAGAAAACATTTTAATTATTAGATTTAAAACGAATTACATCCTTGTCTTTTGAAGAAAAATCTAAAGTGTTATTTTCTGGGAGAACATCTGCAAGTCTTGTTGAAGGATCAATAATTATTTGTTGAATTTCATCTTTTGAAAAATCAATTTCAAATTCATATTCAGGATAAACCCAAGGCCAGTCAGATAAAAAAGTTACTTTTTCACCAATAATATCTTTTCCTTTTTGACCTCTCATAATTCTCAAAGGAATATTATACCAATGAATTTCTCCATTTTTTAATTTAACACATACATCAATAGGCATAGGCATATCGCCTATCCTTTTAAGAGTTATTTTAGTCTTTTCACCGAGTTCTATTGCCTCATTAATGCTGTAGTCTATAGTATTAATGGTGTTAACAAATTGTTCGAAATACCAATCTAGTTCAAGTCCACTTGTTTTTTCCATTACTCTTTTAAAATCAGTTGGAGTTGGGTGTTTAAATTTCCATTGATTAAAATACTCTTTCATGCCAATTTTAAGAAAATCATCCCCTATTACATATCCAAGTTGTGATAAAAAAACAGCTCCCTTATTATAAGCACTCACGCCATAAACATAATTTTTTTTATAAAAATCTGCATGAGTAGACAAAGGTTCTTGGCTATCTGAATTAGCTAAACGAATGTAACTTGCGTATTGTCTAGATACCGGATTTAAAACCTTTACACCATACAAATGATTTAAAGTTTGATATTGAGCATAAGTACAAAACCCTTCGTCCATCCATTCATATTTGGCTTCATTTGTAGCTAATAAACCTTGAAACCAACTATGAACTGACTCATGAACAGTAACACTTATTAAACCTTTTAGACTTCCGCCAGCTGAAATTAACGTACACATAGGATACTCCATTCCACCATCGCCACCTTGAATAATAGAATAATTATCATAAGGGTATTCACCATAATTTTCATTTACATAATGAAAACAATTTTTTGCATAAGACTCCAATTTTAGCCAATTGTCATTTAATGAGTCGTCTTTGTGAATAAAATGAAGCGTTGTACCATTATTCAATTTAGTAGTATGATGAATGAAATCTTTATCTGCAGCCCAAGCAAAATCATGAACATTTTTTGCTTTAAACCTCCAAGTTAACTTTTTTGAATTTGAAGTTTTAATTGGTTTTGATGAATCTTCATAGCCATGACCTATTTCCTGTTTGTTCTGTAAGGTTCCAGTAGCTCCAATAGTATAATCTTTATCCATGGTGATATTTACATTGAAATCTCCCCAAACTCCGTGAAATTCTCTACCAATATAAGGATTAGAATGCCAGCCTTCTATATCATATTCGCACAACTTAGGATACCACTGGGTCATTGAATAGGCCACCCCTTCAGAATTAAACCTTCCTGTTCTTCTTATTTGAATGGGAACTTGGCTTTTAAAGTCAATTATTATTTTAGTTGATTTCCCTGAGTTTAGAGAATTATTTAAAGCCACTTGCATAATTGTTCCATCAATATTATAGGAAAGTTCATTTCCTTTTTTATCTGTTATAGATTCAATTTTATGATACCCGATTTCATTTGAATTTAAATTTGATATTCTATCCATAACCCTATAATCAGGATCTTCAATTGTTCTGGATCTAACATCCATCATTGACCCAGGCTGAAATGCATTGTAGTAAAGATGAAAAAAAACTTTATCTAATTTATCTGGCGAATTATTAGTATAAACTATTTCTTGATGACCTGAAAATTGATGTAACTCATCATTAAAATCAATATCCATATTGTATACCACTTTTTGCTGCCAATAACCTTGTTGACTGTAAAAAAACTGTGCTGAAATCGCACAAAAAACAAGAGTTGCTATCCTTTTAATCATAAAAATTGTTCTCTTTTTAAGTTCAACCATTCTAAAGTACTGTTGCAAAAAATATCATTTACAACCTCATAATCTAAATTCATGTCATTAATAAATGCTCCTATTTCTAAATCTCCTAAAGGAAATGGATAGTCACTTCCTAAAGTTACTCTTTTTGGCCCTTGCATTTTAAGTATATATTCTAACATTAAAGGATCATGAGTTATGCAATCCACCCAAAATTTACCACAATATTCTCTAGGATTAATTGGATTATCAATTGCCACTAAATCTGGACGACAATTGAATCCATGTTCAATTCTCCCTAATGTAGCCATAAAAGATCCGCTTGCATGACAAAAATTAACTCTTAATTTAGGATATTTATCAAAAACTCCTCCAAAAATCATTGAACACATGGCTCTTGAAGTTTCAGCAGGCATTCCAACCAACCATGGAAGCCAATACCTCCCCATATGTTTAGACCCCATCATATTCCATGGATGAACTAAAACAGCTAAGTCAAGTTTTTCACAAGCATCCCATATTGGATAAAATTCAGGTTCATGAAGGTTTTTATTTTCAATGTTTGAACCTATTTGAACACCTACAAGGCCAATCTCTTTGATTCTATATAATTCCTTAACTGCTAAATCAGGGGATTGCATTGGCAAAGTTCCAAGCCCTATATAGTTCTTTGGATATTTTTTTATTAACTCTGCAATATCATCATTTAAATACTTAGCAACTTCTAAACCATGTTCTGGTTTTGCAAAATAAGCAAACAGCACAGGTATTGTACAAACTACCTGAACAGAAGTGTTAAATGCTTTATATTCATCAATTCTCACATTAGGGTCCCAACAATTTTCATTTATTTCTCGAAAAAACTTATCACCTTGCATCATTCTCGCCCAACTCTTCCTATGGTGATCTAGCCTTATAAACCCATCATATCCAAACTTCGCTTCCCAATCAGGTAAGTTTTTAGGCATAATATGGGTATGCATATCTATTTTAAGCATCTTATTTAGTTTTCTCTTTTTTCTGGAACCGGATCATATCCGCATCCACCCCAAGGGTTGCACTTTATTATTCTTTTTAACCCTAAATATAAGCCTTTTAAAATCCCATGATTTTTTATTGCTTCAATAGAATACTGAGAGCAAGTTGGAGTATACCTACAAGATCCAGGAAATAAAGGTGATATTGCTTTTTGATATATTCTTATAAGTAGAATAAATAAAAACTTCATTAAGATTCAAATTAAAGACCTAATTTCTTTCTCAAGTCTTCAGAGAGAGCATCTTTATGAATCATAATATTCATTGTCTTATATTTTACATATGGAAATGAAGCGTAAAAATAACCATCACAATCATTTCTTGTAGCACCCCATGAATTTTTAACAATAAAATATTTTGTTCCTTTTTGGTCCTTAACTAAACCTGTAATGTGCATTCCATGATCGTCAGTTGTTGTCTGAGAATCATACCCATTTTGCCTCATTTCTTGGGTAATTACTTTTTCCTCAACTGGCTCGTCAAAACAATTTGCAATTTTTTCTGCTCCAGCGTCACTAAAATGCTTATTATCTCTTCCTCTTGATTTTATTGTTGATTCATCAGCAGGCACAATGGCTAATCCATCTCTAAATGAAAAACCTTTTTCTGAAACATCAGCTCCCCAAGCAAATGAATATCCATTATTAATAGCATCTTCCATGACATTCATAAACTCATCTAGTGGCAGATTATAACATTGTTGCATTGCCCAATTATCAGGAACTTCTAACATAAATGAAGAATAAAAAGGATGATGAGTATAAGACGTTAATGAAACATAGTCATCCATATTCAGCCCTAAAAATTTCGCAAAAGAATTTGGGGTATATTTTTTTCCATCGTATTTAAATTTAAAATCTTCAGTGTTATCTGGTAAATCTCCTAAATAGGCATCTACAACTTCAGTATATGCTTTTTTCCAGTTAGGAGTTAATTTATCTTTTTGAGGCTTATTTTTTAATACTTTCAACATCGCTTCTAACATCCCATTCATCTCAGAATGATTATGAGTTTTTTCACCATATTCTAACCCTTCGTATGCGTCAATTGGAACAATTCCATGCCTTTTAATAACCCATGGAATATCATGAAATGCCCCACCTGGACCAAAGTTGAAATTTCCATACATTCTTAGGTAATTAACACCCTTTCCAATATATGCATTACGAACAATATACATAGGAGACAAATCAACTTTTGGCCCCCCCATTCTAATTACTTCAGATTCCATAAAAGATAAAGATGACCAACTCCAACAAGTTCCTGTTCTATCCTGACTTTTAACATCCGTTGCTTCAATGTCTTTAAGAATGGTGAATTCATATTTACCTCCCTTTTTATTAGTGATTTTTTCCTGAGAAAAAAGAGTAATTGAACTAACAATTAACGCTGCTATTAATATTTGTTTTTTCATGTTATTTTTAAGTTTATTCAATAATTATTTTTTTTTCAACTGATCCATCACTATAAGTATTTATAATGATAATATTTTTTTTATTTAAAACACTTCTTCCTAATATGTCCCACGAATTTACAATAGTTTTGGGATTTTCTTGAAATTCTATACCAACGGGGTTATTTTGGTTTGAAAGTTGTACATCTAAAATAGTTGCTACATTATTGTTTACAGCAACATCGATTGTTTTGGATTTGTATCCATTTTTACTAAATGTGACTTGATAGTTTCCTTGAATTAAGTAACGGTGATAATTTCCAACTGGAAGATCTGAATAAACATGAGAACTGTCTACATCATGACCTATTATTTCTACTTTGGCTTCAAGAGGATTACCAGTAATGCTATCAGTAATCACACCTCTAAGACCATATGTAGATTGTTCAATATAATTTATAAGTGAAGGCGAATTTGCATTCCAGTAATAAGGCAATTGACTGCCAGGAGGAATTTTGTTTGAAGAAAGCTCTAAAGTTGCCTCTCTACAAAATTTAAAATAATTCATAAAGTCTTGTCTTCCACCATTTATTTCATACCAATCCCATCCGTTTGTAATTCCATTATTTAAATCGTTAAAATAACCATTATTAGAATTAACGTGAGCTGTATCAGCGTATTGAGCAGAAACGTGTTGCCACCAATCGTCATCAGCAGTGAGATTGCTCCATCTGTCCCATGGATAATTAAAAACTTCAGCTCCAGTATGTAAATTACAGGCTAAATTAAAACGAACTGAATCTGCAAGGTTTATAAACATTACTGTTTCATCTTGCCAAGGGTTACCATCGGGATTAGGGCCATCTAAAATGTCTGGGTAATTTCTGTTTAAGTCGACAGAATTGGCATTATATCTTGTTGCCCCAGAAACAGAATTATCATTAACAGCATATGCACCATCTGGATTGGCTAACGGGTTTATCCACATATCAACTTCATTTACTAAATTAGTATATTTAGAATTGGATCCATATCCGTTTAAAATTTCATCAATAAGCCTTAGCATTAATACGTATCCAGTTAATTCATTGCCGTGCATAGATGAAGTATATAAAAATGAGGGCTCATTTTCAGGGACACCTACATTATCAGAGATTTGAACAATTAACATTTCATGGCCTGAATTTAATGTTCCTAAATTGTGAAGTTTACATATTGAAGGGAATGAATCTGCAAAAGACTGCATCATTGAAACATATTCATTGTAAGATGGATAATAATCCCAGTTTGACCTTGTAGATGATGTGTTTGGTTTAAAAATAGGCTCTTCAATTAGTTGATAATCAATATTAAATTTTAAAAACTCTAAAAATTCTTTTCTGTTAGCATATGCATATATTTTCAACCTGTTTGATTTATGGTCAATAGAAATAATTTTTGAAATTTTATCAATTTGTTTTTTTTTATCGTAATCAAAACTAAAATAGATTTCTGTCTTGTCTCCAAAAATATTTTCTATTTCTTGAGCTGAAAAACTAAAAGTTAGAAGAAAAATGAATGTATATTTTAAAATTATTTTCATATTTTAATTGACAACAAAAGTTGTACCATCTTTTCCATCTTTTATCTTAACACCAAGACTTGTTAATTGATCTCTAATTTTATCAGATAAAAGATAATCTTTATTTTTTTTGGCTTCTGCTCTTAAATTTAATATCATATTTATTAATTCTTCTGTTAGTTGGGCATGATTTTTATTTTGAGCCTCTAGTCCAAGAACGTCTTCAATAAATCCAGACATGGTTTTTAACATAAAAAGATGAGTTTCTGCTCCAATAGTATTAAAAGAATTCTTTTGGTCTAAAGTATTAATAATAGCAACCAATTCAAATAAATTAGCAATTAGCTTAGGAGTATTAAAATCATCATTCATGTTTTTGTAACAAGAAGTACATATACTATTAATCTTATTGATTATATTTTCATCTTCTTTACCCTGATTAAAACTGGTTTTTTTCAACTTACTGAAAGCTTCCATTAATTTTTTAAACCCTTTTTCAGAAGCTAATAAAGCATCATTCGAAAAATCCAAGACTCCCCTATAATGAGATTGCATCATAAAAAACCTTACGACAGAAGGTGAAAAAGCCTTCTCTAAAAAAGAAGATGAACCATTAAATAATTCTTCAGGTAAAATCGTATTTCCTGTAGATTTAGACATTCGTTTCCCGTTCAATGTTAACATATTTCCATGCATCCAATAATTAACTGGCTTTTCACACCCTGAACCCACACATTGAGCTATTTCACATTCATGATGAGGAAATTTTAAATCCATTCCTCCACCGTGTATGTCAAAACTAGATCCTAAATATTTTGAACTCATTGCAGAACATTCTAAATGCCAACCCGGGAAGCCCTTTCCCCATGGAGAGTCCCATTTCATAATATGAGACGAATCTGCTTTCTTCCAAAGAGCAAAATCATTAGGAGATTTTTTATCAGATTGTCCATCCAAATTTCTAGTCCCAGAAATAAGCTCATCAACTTGTCTTCCACTTAACTCACCATAATCATAACCCTGATCTATATACTTAGAAACATCAAAATAAACCGACCCATTAACAACGTATGCATAACCATTATTGATGATTTGTTGAACCATATTAATTTGCTCAATGATATGCCCTGTAGCAGCTGGTTCAATATCAGGTGGGATAGCGTTAAAAGTATTCATCACCTTATGAAAATCATTAGTGTATTTTTGAGCAATCTCCATTGGTTCTAACTGTTCTAACCTTGCTTTTTTAGAAATTTTATCTTCTCCTTCATCTGCATCATTTTCAAGATGACCAACGTCCGTTATATTTCTAACATATCTAACCTTATAACCAAGAAATTTTAAATACCTAACCATAGTATCGAAAAAAACAAATGTTCTGCAATTTCCTAAATGCACTTCACTATATACAGTTGGACCACAGACGTAAATACCAACATTTTCTTTATTTATTGGTTTAAAAATCTCTTTTTTTCTAGTTAAGGAATTTGTTAAGTATAAATTATTCATTGAATGTACAAACTGGTATCGGTTTCATTTTGTGTAGGTTTTTTTCTCTTATCTCTAAATATTTCTTATAATTGGGGTCATTCTTATTCTTCATAGCTTTTTCCAATTCTTCATAAGACATTCCAAGTTGTTGCACGTCATTTCTTCCATCATTCCACAGTCCGTCTGTCGGAGGTGTATTTATGATCTCTTCAGAAATTTCTAGGTGTCTACCTAGTTCCCAAACTTGTGTCTTGGTACAATCTGCTATTGGAGATATATCAACCCCTCCATCACCATATTTAGTATAAAATCCAACGCCAAAATCCTCTATCTTATTGCCAGTTCCAACTACAATTCCTTTATTTGCAGCAGCTACTTGATAAAGAGTTGTCATTCTTAATCTTGCTCTAGAATTGGCATAACCATGTTCGTTATCAAATTTATTTAACGTAGATGAAAATGTTTCAAATAACTTATCTAAGCTTATTGTATGAGCTTCAACATTACTAAACTTATCGGTAATCCATTTCTGATGTTTAAGACTAAGATCATGTTGATTTTCATGTTGTTTTATTGGCATCGTTAAA